>NZ_JBVJUY010000027.1:0-111683 GCF_055604165.1 Streptomyces sp. NPDC037242 | reverse complement strand
GGGGGGCCCGGGAGAAAAGAGGGCTTGCCTGCCGGGGCCCGGGAGGAGACGGGGAACCGCGACCGGGCCAGGCAGTGGGGGGTGTCTGGCGGGTGTCCGCGACGCCGCGGACACCCGCCAGACACCAACTACCCCCGCAGGTCGCAATCGGCGGCGCCGAGGCTGGTGTCGGTGCCCATCACGGTGACGCGGCTGATGGTGCCCGGGACCACGGCGAAGGCCAGGGTGCACACCACTTGGCGGCGGGCCAGTTCGGACAGGCGGCCCACGGCGAACGGGAGCCTGGCCGTCACCCCGTCGGTCGGCGAGTACTCGACCACCAGCCGATCCGGGTTCAGGTCGGCCGGCATCGGCAGCGCGGTGGTGATGCCCGCCTCGCGCGCCGTGTTGCTGGGGCCGGCCAGCAGCGCCGTCAGGAGCTGGGAGGAATCCACTCCGGCCAGCAGCGGGTACGGGGCCAGCCGGCCGCCTTCCGGGGCGATGAAGTAGAGGACGGGACCGCTGGTGGCGCCCGGGACCTGCACGGTCGCGGCGTCACCGCTGTCGATCACCCCGGTGGGTTTGATCCCGCAGCCGACCAGCAGCAGCATGCCGGCCAGCGCGGCCGCCGCGGCGGCGGACACCGCTTTCGCCCCGGTCACGCGCCGGCCTCCAGGGGCATGTCGATGGTGAAGACGGCTCCCCCGCCGACCCCCGGGACGGGGCCGTTGGCCGCGCGCAGGGTGCCGCCGTGCAGGCGTACGTTCTCCAGGGTGATGGCGAGCCCGAGGCCGCTGCCGGCGGAGCGGGTGCGGGCCGCGTCGGCCTTGAAGAAGCGGTCGAAGATGTGCGGCAGCACCTCGGGGGCGATGCCGGGCCCGCTGTCGGCGACCTCGACGAGCAGGCGCTCGCCGTCCGGCCGCGGTTCGGTCCGTACGGAGATCCGCACCGGGGCGCTTCCGTGCCGCAGGGCGTTGCCGACGAGGTTGGCGAGGACCACGTCGAAGCGGCGGGGGTCGAGCCGGGCGCGGACCCCGTACGGCAGGTCGGTGACGACGCGGTCGTCGTCCCAGTGCCGGCGTTCCAGTGTCTTGCCCACGGCCGTGGCGATGTCCACGTCGTCGAGGTTCAGTTCGGCGGCCCGGGCGTCGAAGCGGGAGATCTCCATGAGGTCCTCGACGAGCACGGCGAGTTTGCCGGTCTCGGCGCTGATCAGGCGAAGGGCCTTGGCGGTGTCGGGATCGAGGTGCTCGGCGTCCTCGTCGAGCACCTCGGTGACGGCGAGCATCCCGGCGAGCGGGGTGCGCAGTTCGTGGGAGACGTCGGAGGCGAAGCGGCGGGCCCGGACCTCTGCCTCCCGGAGCTCGCTCACCGACTGTTCGAGGGCGCGGGCCGTCTCGTTGAAGGTGCGGGCGAGTCCGGCGAGTTCGTCGGCGCCCCGGACCTCGATACGGGTGTCGAGGCGGCCCCGGCCCAGCCGCTGGGCGGCCCGGCGCATCTCCCGTACCGGCCGCAGTACGCTGCGCGCGGCCAGCAGGGCCGGGATGACGGCGATGGCGAGGCCGGGTACGGCTCCCTGCTGGGCGGCGTCGACCATGGCGGCGACGGTCCGCCTCTCGTCGATCAGCGGCATGCTGGCGAAGAAGACGGCCCCCGTGGGCTCGCTCACTCCCGCGTGGGTGAAGACGGCCGCGACGCCCACGGTGAGGTACGGCGTGCCGCTGCGGTCGTCGACGCGCTGGAAGGCCCCGTGCTGGCTGCTGCGCACCTTCGCGCGGAGTTCGTCGGTGATCACGGTGGAGGTGGGCTGGGCGAAGTTGGAGGAGACCCGCAGGGTGCCGTACTCGGCGAAGACGTTCCACGGGTGCGGTTTGCCCCGCTTCGCGAGGTCGACGACGATCCGCTTCAACTCCTGCTGGTCGACGGGCAGGTGGATGGCCTGCTGCTCGACCTGGTCCCGCAGGGTGCTGACGGCGGTGTCCTGGCTCTGTCTGAGGACCGCGGTGCGCGCCTGCTGATAGGTGAGCGCGGCGGTGGTCACGGCGCAGATCGCGGCGACCAGCAGGAAGGCCGCGATCAGCCGGGTGCGCAGGCCCAGGGGGGCTATCCGTCTCACCACGCCTACAGGGGGCCGAAGCGGTAGCCGAAGCCGCGCACGGTCTGGATGTAGCGCGGGCCGGAGTCGGGGTCCTCGATCTTGTGGCGCAGCCGGCGGACGCAGGCGTCCACGAGCCGGGCGTCGGCGTGGTAGCTGTGCTCCCACACGTACTCCAGGAGCTGCTGGCGGGAGAAGACCTGCTCGGGCGAGGCCGACAGGTGCAGCAGGAGCTTGAGCTCGCTGGGGGCCAGCGCGATGCGCTCGCTGTTCTTGGCGACGGTGAGCCCGGAGCGGTCGATGGCGAGTTCGCCGTGGAACTCGACCTCGGGACGGCCGACCGAGGTGTCGCTGAGGCGGCGCAGCACCGCCTTGATCCGGGCCTCTATGACCTCGGTGCGGGCGGGCTTGACGATGTAGTCGTCGGCGCCGGCCTCCAGGCCGACGACTATGTCGAAGTCGTCGCCGCGGGCGGTCAGCATGATGATCGGGACCTGGCTGGTCTCGCGTATTCGGCGGCAGACCTGGACCCCGTTCATGCCCGGCAGCATGAGGTCGAGGAGGACCAGCTCGGGGTGGAAGCCGGCCATCAGGGCGAGTCCGTCCTCGCCGGTCTCGGCGGCGCTCACCTCGTGGCCGCGGCGGCGCAGGCCGAGGCCCACCCCCTCCCTGATGGAAGGGTCGTCCTCGATCAGCAGTACGCGTGGCATCCGGTCAGTATCCCAGCATGTTCCGTGGCACCCCTCACACTTGCGGCCGGTCTTCGGCGGGCCCCCGGCCCGCCCTGCGCCGCAGGGAGTCCAGCAGGTCGGTGATCTCCGTCAGGCGCAGCGGCCCGGCGAGGAGGACGACGACGACCGCGAGCGCGGCGGTTCCCGCCCCGACCGCGGCGAAGTTCCCGAATCCGTCGGCGGCGCGCGCCGCGGCGTACCCGGCGGCCGCCGCGGGCAGGCAGGCGATCAGCAGCCGGATGTGGGTGCGCAGGGCCGTGGCCCGGCGCTCGGTACGGGTCCCGGTGCGCGGGCCGAGCCGCCGGGCGAGGGTGTACGCGGTCACGGCCGCGCCCGCGAACAGCGCGACGGAGTACGCCGCGGCCATGCCGGTGACGGCCCAGCGCGCGGGCAGCAGCAGGTACGCGGCGGCCGAGAGCGCGGCGTTCAGCGCGGCGATGACCAGGTTCAGGAAGAACGGGGTCCGGGTGTCGGACAGGGCGTAGAAGCCGCGCGAAAGGACGTACTGCGCGGAGAAGGCGATCAGGCCGGGCGCGAAGGCGATGAGCATGCCCGCCATGACCTCGATGTCGGCGGCTCCGGTGCGCCCGTACTCGAAGACGCTGCCCATCACCCAGGGGGCGAGGGCGGCGAAGAGCGCGGCGGCCGGGATGACGAGGGCGGCGCTGGAGCGCAGCGCGTAGGAGACGTCCCGGCGCAGCGCGCCGAGCTCGCCGTCGGCGGCGGCGGCGCTCATCCGCGGCATCAGGGCGGTGACCAGGGAGACGGTGATGATGCCCTGCGGGACGATCCACAGCTGGTAGGCGTTGCTGTAGGCGGTGTAGCCGGCGCCGCCGGTGAGGCCGTCCAGGGTGGCCTGGCGTCCGGTGGTGGTGGAGAGCCGGGTGACGACCCAGTACGCGATCTGGTTGGTGAGGACGAGCATGACCAGCCAGCCCGCGTTGCGCAGCGGGCGGGCGAGGCCCTGGCCGCGCCAGTCGAAGCGCGGGCGCCAGCGGAAGCGGGCGGCGCGCAGCGAGGGGATCAGGGCGAGGGCCTGGATGACGATGCCGGCGGTGGTGCCGAGGCCGAGGAGCCGGGTCTCGCCGGCGGTCAGGCCGTCCGCCGTGTCGTGGGAGACGTAGAGGAAGAGCCCGAAGACGCCGATGATCACGAAGTTGTTGAGGACCGGGGTCCACATCATCGCGCCGAACCGGCCGCGGGCGTTGAGTACCTGGCCGAGGAGGGTGAACAGCCCGTAGAAGAGGATCTGCGGGAGGCAGTACCGGGCCAGGGCCACGGTGGTGCTCGCCTGGCTCCCCGTGTAGGGGGTGTACGCGGAGACGATCAGCGGCGCGGCCAGCACGGCGACGGCGGTGAGCGCGACGAGCGCCACGGTGCACGCGGTCAGCAGCCGGTCGGTGTAGGCGGCACCGCCGTCCTGGTGCTGCTTGGCCGCCTTGACCAGCTCGGGCACGAAGACGGCGTTGAGGGCGCCGCCGATGAGCAGCATGTACAGGATGTTCGGGACGGTGTTGGCGACGGCGTAGCTGTCGCCGAGCAGTCCGGTGCCCAGTGCGGCGACGACAACCGCGGAGCGGACGAAGCCGGTGGCGCGCGAGACGATGGAGCCGGCGGCCATGAGCGCGCCGCTGCGCAGCACCGAGGTCTTTCCCGGTGCTGCGCCCTGTCCGGCCGAGGGGCCCGTCTCGGCCGGTCTGGTGTCGGTCGTGGTCACCGGCGGGCCAGGTACGCCTGGAAGGCCTTGTAGAGCGCCGTGTTGGCGTATCCGTCCATCGGGGTCTCCCACTCGCCGAGCGTTTCGACGACCTGTCCGCCGGTGCCGAGCTTCCAGCGCAGCAGCCCGAAGGATCGGTCGTCGGGGTCGAGGGTGGAGGGTACCCCGCGCATGTCGTATTCGTCCGCTCCGAGGGCATGTGCGTCACACATCATCCGCCACTGCAGGGCGTTGCTGGGGCGGACCTCGCGGCGGTGGTCGGCGGAGGCGCCGGTCTGGTACCAGACCCTGCGCCCGGCCACGATCATGGTGTGGGCGGCGAGGATCTCGCCCTCGTGGATGCCCAGGTAGAGCCGCATCCGGCCGGGCTCCTCGGCGTTGAGGACCTCGTACTGGCGCTGGTAGTACTCCAGGGAGCGGCCGAGCCTGAAGCCGTCGCGCTCCTCGGTGATGCGCAGCAGCCGGTAGAACTCGGGGAGGTCGGCGGCGCTGCCGAGGACCGTCTCGACGCCGGACTTTGTGGCCTTGCGCACATTGCGCCGCCACTCCTGGTTGAGACCGGACCACAGGTCGTCGAGGGAGCGCCCGGCCAGCGGTACGCGGAAGACGTGGCGGGGCTGGGCGTCGCCGTCGTCCTCGCCGCCGCAGCGCTTCCAGCCGCGGGTGCGCAGGCGGTCGGCGAGGGCCGCGCCGACGGGGTCGACCTCGGTGGCGAGCACGTCGGACAGCTGGCGGCCGGGTCCGGTGCCGGCCTTGACGGCGGCGGCGTCCCAGCGGCGGTAGGCGGGCGTGGGACCTATGCGGACGGCGAAGGCCCCGGCGCCCTTCAGGTGGCGCATGAGCGGGGTCAGCCACAGGTCGATCTGCGGGTCGGCCCAGTCCGCGACGGGCCCTTCGGGCAGGTAGGCGAAATATTTGCGGGTTCCCGGGAATTGGCGATAGAGAACGAGCGCGGCACCCGCCATCCGCCCGCTCGGGTAGTGCCATCCGACCCTTTCCGAGCGCCAAAGGTCCTTGACCTGGGCCCAGGACGGGTACTGGAGGAAACTCGCCCTCCCGTGCCGCGAGAGGAATCCCTGGTACTCCGAGACGGACAGGGAACGCACCTTCAGCTCCTGGTCCTGGTGCCGCTGGGTGGGGTTCACGAGCAGTGCACACACGGCTGATCGGCCTTCCTGTACGTCCGGAACGGGGGATGCACAGGACTCTCACAGGTGTCCATGACCGATGTGAGCGGCGATTGTGACCGGACGATGACCGTTTCGCTGCGGTCCATGTCACAACCGAAAGGAGGAACTCATCGGCGGATTCTGCAACCTAGAGTCGTACCGTTCGCATCTACATTTGCGAACGATCATTACTTGGAGGGGTTTTCGTTGAGCCGCACACGCCGTAACGCACTGCCGCGCCGCCGGAGCCGCCACGCCCTGGTGGCGGGCACCGCACTTCTGGCCGCCGCTCTGACCGCCTGCGGCGGCGGTTCGGGGAGCGCGGACAACGGGTCCAAGTCGGAGATGAAGCAGAAGCAGAAGCCCGACATGGCGATATCCGTGAACCTCACGGGTGATCAGGTCAAGGCGGGCGAGCCGGTCAAGGTGACGATCGCCGACGGCAAGCTGGCGCTGGTGAAGGTGACGGACGCCAAGGGCGGGGAGCTGGCGGGCCAGATATCCGCCGACGGCAAGACCTGGACCTCCGAGCGCAACGCCTCGCCGGGCACCGACTACAAGGTCGACGCCCAGAACACCGACAGCCAGAGCGCGAACGCCCAGTTCAAGACCGGGGCCGCCGACAAGGTCAACAAGATCAAGATCAACGTACCCAAGGGCAGCACGGTGGGCGTCGCGATGCCCGTCTCGATCGTGTTCGACAACCCGGTGGCGAACAAGGCCGAGGTCGAGAAGCAGCTGAAGGTCACCACCTCGAACAACACCGAGGGCTCCTGGGGCTGGTTCAAGGACTACTCGGGCAGCGACCGGGTGGACTGGCGGCCGAAGGAGTACTGGAAGTCGGGCACCGACGTGAAGGTCGACCTGAACCTGAACGGCGTGGACTCCGGCAAGGGCGGCGGCCTCTTCGCCCGCGACTACAACACCGAGTTCAAGATCGGCAAGGACCGCCGGATGGAGGTCGACCTCGACTCGAAGAAGATGTCGGTGAACGAGGGCGGCCAGGTGGTCAAGACGATCCCGATCTCGGCGGGTACGCCGGGCGGCCAGAAGGCCTCCTGGTCCGGGAAGATGGTGCTGATGTCGAAGGAGGGCACCATCCGGATGGACTCCCAGACGGTGGGCCTGGGCGACTCCTACGACAAGATGGTCGACTACTCGATGCGGCTGACCTGGTCGGGCATGTACGTGCACGCGGCGCCGTGGAACACCGCCAACTTCGGCCGCGCCAACACGAGCTCGGGCTGCGTGGGCATGAGCGACGCCAACGCCGCGGACTTCTACGGGCAGGTGCAGGTCGGCGACCCGTTCGAGGTCGTCGGCGGCGGCTCGAAGGGCAACGCCCCGCTCGGCAACGGCTACGGCGAGTGGAACAAGTCCTGGGACGAGTGGAAGCAGCTGAGCGCGGTGGCCGGCGGCGGCGCCCAGACCGGCTGACTATTGTTCAATCGTTACCAGTGCGTAACTTACTGATGGGTTACCCCCAGTAAGCCCCTCCCGTTACCGTCGGGTCACTTTGACACCCGGCGCACGCGAGGAGCGATTGATGGTCCGCACCACCGTCCGCACCACCACGGCAGCGGCGTTGGCCGCCGTGCTGGCCGCAGCCGCCCTGGGCCTGGCCCCCCACCAGGCCCAGGCGGCGCCCACGGCCGCCGCCTCCGCCGCTTCCACCACCTCCGCCGCTGCCGCCGAACTGCGCTTCCACGACATCCCCGGCTCCGGCGGCATCACGCTCAAGGGCAACGTCTTCACCCCCGCCGGCGCCGAGCCCGGCCGCACCTACCCGGTGATCGTGCTCCCCACCAGCTGGGGCATGCCGCAGATCGAATACATCGCCCAGGCCAAGAAGCTCGCCGACTCCGGCTACGTCGTGGTCAGTTACACCTCCCGCGGCTTCTGGCTCTCCGGCGGCGAGATCGAGACCGCCGGGCCGAAGGACATCGCCGACGTCTCCGCCGTCATCGACTGGGCCCTCGCCCACACCCCCGCCGACCCGGACCGCATCGGCCTGGGCGGAGTCTCGTACGGCGCCGGGATCAGCCTGCTGGCCTCCGCGCACGACCCGCGCATCAAGGCCGTGGTCGCACTCAGCGGCTGGGCCGACCTCATCGAGTCCATCTACTCCGGCCGCACCCAGCACCTCCAGGCCGCCGGGCTGCTCGGCGCCGCCGGCTACCTCACCGGCCGCCCCGGCCCCGAACTCCAGCGGCTCCTCGGCGACTTCCTCGGCTCGAACCTGGACCGGGAACAGCAGATGATCGACTGGGGCAAGCAGCGCTCGGCCTCCGAGCAGGTCGACCGGATCAACTCCAACGGCGCCGCGATCATGCTCGGGAACGCCTGGGGCGACACCATCTTCCCGCCCAACCAGTACGCGAAGTTCTTCGAGCGGCTGACCGGCCCCAAGCGCCTGGAGTTCCGCCCCGGCGACCACGCCACCGCCGAGGGCACCGGCCTGCTGGGCCTGCCCAACGACACCTGGACCAACGCCCACCGCTGGTTCGACCGCTACCTCAAGGGCGAGCGCAACGGCGTGGACACCGAGGCCCCGGTGCAGATCAAGTCCCGCAGCAACGACGGCTACGAGGGCTACGCCGACTGGCGGTCGGTCGGCTCCGGCGGCGCCGAGAGGCTCGCCCTCGCCGACAGCGAGCACCTCTTCGCCAATGTCGACTCCGGCGCCGACGGCGGGATCGTCCTCCTGTCCAACGTCCTCGACCAGTTCGCCAAGGCTCCCCCGATCGCCTCCATCCCCCTCCTCCCCCGCGCCTTCGCCGCCGTCTGGCAGTCGCAGCGCTACGACGAGGAGCGCCGGGTGCGCGGCACGGTGAAGCTGCACACCACCGTCACGCCCACCAAGGCGGACGGCACCTTCGTCGCGTACCTCTACGACGTCGGCCCGCTCGGCATCGGCAAGCTGGTCACGAACGCCCCGTACACCTTCCACGGCAAGGCCCCCGGCCAGTCCTTCGGCGTGGACCTGGAGCTCTTCTCCACCGCCTACGACGTGCCCGCGGGGCACCGGCTCGCCCTGGTCGTCGACACCGTCGACCCGCTCTACATCGAGCACAACCCGACCGGCGCGCAGCTGACCTTCTCCTCGCCGCGCTCCGATCCGAGCTACGTCTCGGTGCCGCTGCGCGAGCAGTGATCCACGGCCGCTGCCGGGCGGGTGGCTCTCGGAGCTACAGGAGGGTGCCCGGCAGCACCGTGCCCGGTTCGGCCGGGGCGACTTCGACCGCCTCGGTCTTGGGATTGCGCCGCTGCCGCCGGGCCACCCAGGTGGCGAACCAGGACAGGAGCATGCACATCCCGATGTAGATCGGGGAGATGATCATCACCACGGGGATGAACGGCAGGTCGTAGTCGAGGTTCGAGGCGATCAGCTTGCCCGCGTGCAGGAACTCCTCGTAGGTGATCAGGAAGCCCAGCGAGGTGTCCTTCAGCGCCACGACCAGCTGGCTGATGATGGTGGGCATCATCGCCCGGACCGCCTGCGGGGCGAGGACGTGGGTCATCACCTGGGTCTTGCGCATGCCCAGGGCGAACGCGGCCTCGCGCTGGCCCTTCTCGACCGAGTTGACGCCCGTACGGAAGACTTCCGCGAGCACCGAGCCGTTGTACAGGGTCAGGCCCGCGACCAGCGCGGGCAGCGGCTGCACCTTCAGCGCGACGAAGATGAAGAAGATCATCACCAGCACCGGCATGGCCCGGAAGAACTCCACGCACAGCGTCGCCAGCCAGCGCAGCGGCCGGTGGACCGACAGCCGGCCCGTGGCGAGCACCGCGCCGAGCACGACCGAGAGCACCGAGGCGTACGCGAAGGCCTTGAGGGTGTTCCACAGGCCCTTGAGCAGGAGTTCCTGGATGCCCTCGTACTCGAAGGGGCGCCACTTGGCGGCGGTGAACTGGTGGGTGTCGAAGAGCAGGTAGAGGAGCCAGGCGACGAGGGCGAGGATCACCACCGTCGAGGCGATGCCGTACAGGAAGTGGCGCTGCCGGGCCCGGGGTCCGGGCAGGTCGTAGAGGGCGGTGGACTGCATGTCCCCGTGGAGCGCGTGCGCGGTCATCGGGCGACTCCGAAGCGCTTCTCCAGCACGTTGAAGAGCGCGCTGATGGACAGGGTGATGATCAGGTACCCGACGGCGATCCAGACGAAGGTCCAGATGATGCTGTAGCCCAGCTCGTTGAGGGTCTTGTACGTGCCCAGCAGCTCGGTGACGCTGAAGGCGCCCGCGATGGCCGAGTTCTTCGCGAGGGCGATCAGCGTGGAGCCGATGGGCGGGATCACCGAGCGGAAGGCCTGGGGGAGCACCACCGTGCCCAGTGTCTGTCCGAAGGACATGCCGAGGCTGCGGGCCGCCTCGCCCTGGCCCTTGGGCACCGTGTTGATGCCGGAGCGCAGGGCCTCGCAGATGAAGGCGGAGGTGTAGCAGCCGAGCGCGAGGACCGCGAAGAGCTGGAAGGGCAGCACGAGCCCGAAGCGCGGCAGGCCCAGCAGGACGGCGAAGAAGAGGAGGGTCAGCGGGGTGTTGCGGAGCACGGCGACCCACACGGTGCCGAAGACGCGGAAGGAGCCGACGGGGGCCACGCGGAAGGCGGCCATCAGGAATCCGAGGACCAGGGCGAGGAGCGAGGCGTAGACCGTCAGCTCGACGGTGCCGAGGAAGCCCTTTCCGTAGAGCGAGAAGTTCTTGGTGAGTACGTCCATGGCGGTGCGCTCTCCCCTCAGCCCGCCGGGTAGCGGTCGATGGCGGGCGGTTTCGGGGCCGGCACGCCGGACAGGCCGAGCGTGGCCCCGAAGGCCTTCTTCCAGTTGCCGTCCTTCTCGTTCTCCGCGAGGGCGTCGTCGAGGGCGAAGCGCAGCGCGTTGTCGGAGCGCGGGACGCCGATGCCGTAGGGCTCCTCGGAGAAGGGCCGGCCGACCACCTTGAGCTCATCGGGCACCTTGGCGGCGTAGCCGAGGAGGATGGAGTCGTCGGTGGAGACGGCGTCCACCTGGTAGGTCAGCAGGTTGTCGACGCAGACCGAGTAGGTGTCGTAGGCGACCAGGACCGCCCGGGGGAACTCCTTCTGGAGCCGCTGGTAGGGGGTGGAGCCGGCGGCCGAGCAGACCTTCTTGCCGGCGAGGTCCTCGGGGCCCTTGATGTCCTTCTCGTCCTTGCGCACGAGCAGTGACTGTCCGGCCAGGAAGTAGGGGCCGGCGAAGCCGACCTGCTTCTTGCGGTTGGCGTTGATCGTGTAGGTGCCGACGTAGTAGTCGATCTGGCCGTTCTGCAGCGCCGTCTCGCGGTTGGCCGAGGCGATGGTCTTGAACTCGATCGTCTTGGGGTCGAAGCCGAGCGAGGCCGACATCATCTTGGCGATCTCGATGTCGAAGCCGGAGTAGCGGCCGCTGGCGGGGTCCTTCTCCCCCATGTACGGCTGGTCCTCCTTGGCGCCGACCACGAGGTGGCCGCGGCGCTTGGCCTTCTCCCAGGTGCGCGACTGGGGCAGTTGGAAGCCGGTGTCGACCTTGTACACCGGCAGGTCCTCGGGCTGGGGGCCCTTGACCGGGGGGCTGCCGGACTTTCCGCAGCCGGTGAGGGCGCCGAGGAGCGCGAGGACGAGGAGGCAGGCGGGCAGGAGCGGGCTGCGTGTGCGGGTCATCGGGCCGGCCCCCTCAGTGCTTGAGGATCTTGGAGAGGAAGTCCTTGGCCCGGTCGCTCTCGGGGGCGGTGAAGAACTCCTCCGGGGTCCGGTCCTCGACGATCCTTCCGTCGGCCATGAAGACGACGCGGTTGGCCGCGGAGCGGGCGAAACCCATCTCGTGCGTGACCACGACCATGGTCATGCCCTCGGTGGCGAGCTGCTGCATGACCTCCAGCACCTCGTTGATCATCTCCGGGTCGAGTGCGGAGGTGGGCTCGTCGAAGAGCAGCGCCTTGGGGTTCATGGCGAGGGCGCGGGCGATGGCCACGCGCTGCTGCTGGCCGCCGGAGAGCTGGGCGGGGTACTTGTCCGCCTGGCCGGCGAGGCCGACCCGCTCCAGGAGCTCCCGGGAGCGCTTGTCGGCCTCTTCCCTCTTGCGCTTCCTGACTTTCATCTGCGCGAGGGAGATGTTGGCGAGGACCGTCTTGTGCGCGAAGAGGTTGAAGGACTGGAAGACCATCCCGACCTCGGCGCGCAGCTCGGCCAGCTCCTTGCCCTCCGCGGGGAGCGGGCGTCCGTCGAGGGTGATCGTGCCCGACTCGATGGTCTCCAGCCGGTTGATGGTCCGGCAGAGCGTGGATTTGCCGGAGCCGGAGGGGCCGATGACCACTACCACCTCCCCGCGGCCGACGGTGAGGTTGATGTCTTGGAGGACGTGCAACTGTCCGTAGTGCTTGTTGACGTTCCGCAGCTCGATCAACGGATCGACGGCCATAAGCTGCCCTGCCCACTTGTCGGTGTGTCGAGGTCAGCGCAAACTATCCAGCCGGGAAGGGCACTTCGCCTCGACACGCCCTAAAGGCCACATAAAGCCCACGGGGTGATGAGATCAGCCCTCCGAGGCCTCGGCGTAGGCCTGGCTCAGCTCCGGCGATCCCGTCATGGCCCAGGAAACGCCCGACTCCACCACGTTCAGCTCGCGCCCCGAGGCCAGTCGGATCATCGGCTGACCGTTGGGCCAGACCTGCCAGGCACTGCCCGGGATGGTGCGGATGATCACGGTCCCGAGGTAGAAGCCCGCGTCGTTGCCGAGCCACGGCACCACCTCGGGGTCGCGCCGCCAGCGCGGCATCAGCTGGTCGAGCGCCTCCAATGAGGCCGGGCTCCCGTCGAGTTCCAGCCCGGCCCTCCTCGCCTGGTCGCGCAGCATCTCGCACTCGGAGAACAGCTCGTTGATGCCCTCGGGATCATCCGCGAGGGCGGCGGCGAGCCCCGCACCCAGTTCCGTTTCGTGCCGGTTCAGCCAGTTGGCCAGGAAAGGGATGTTCATACCGCCCAGCCTGGCACCAGGATCCCCCGCTGGCCACAGGACGCGCCTGGATCGGCCGGCGGGGATCATCGGCCCCATGCCGTGTCTAGGGGGTGTCGAGGTCGAGGTCCACGACGACCGGCGCGTGGTCGGATGCGCCCTTGCCCTTGCGCTCCTCGCGGTCGACGTACGCGTCGGTGACGGCCTTCGCGAACGGCGCGTTGCCGTAGACCAGGTCGATGCGCATGCCCCGGTTCTTCGGGAAGGCGAGCATCCGGTAGTCCCAGAAGGTGTACGGACGGTCGTACTTGAGCGCTCGCGGCATGACGTCGGAGAGCCCCGCGGCCCGCAGCGCCTCCAGGGCGGCCCGCTCGGCCGGGGTGACATGGGTGGCGCCCGCGAAGACCGCCGGGTCGTAGACGTCCTCGTCGGTCGGGGCCACGTTGAAGTCGCCGAGCACGGCGAACGGGCGCGGGCCGGCCGCGTCTTCCGCGACCGCGGCGGCGAGGGAGCGGAACCAGTTCAGCTTGTAGCCGTAGTGGTCGTGCTCGACCTCGCGGCCGTTGGGCACGTACACCGACCAGACGCGCACCCCGCCGCAGGTGGCGGAGATCGCGCGGGGCTCCTGTACGCCCTCGTAGTCCGGGCCGTCGGGCAGCCCGAGCATCACCTCGTCCAGGCCCACCCGGGAGATCAGCGCCACGCCGTTCCACCGGCCGGTGGCGTTGACGGCCGCCTCGTAGCCCAGCTCGCGCAGCTCGGCGTGCGGGAACTGCTCAGCGGAGCACTTGGTCTCCTGGACGCACAGGACGTCGGTGCCGGAGCTCTCCAGCCAGGCCAGCAGGCGCGGCAGCCGGGCGGTGATCGAGTTGACGTTGAACGTGGCGATACGCATGCGTCCCAACCTACCGCCCGGCACCGACAGTCACAGGTCCGTGGAGTCCCCCGCGGTGAGTCGGCCGTGGTCGGCGCCCGAGAGGGCGCCCAGGGCGCCGTCGTAGATGGGCCGGGCGATGTCCGAGAGGTAGGCGTCGTGGATGTCGATGGCCCGGCGCGGCTTGACCTCGCGGACGTAGTCGATCACCTCGGAGACCTTGTTCCAGGGCGCGTGCACCGGGATCATCAGCGTGTCCACGGGGGTCCCGGGCACGGTCAGCGCGTCCCCGGGGTGGAAGAGCGAACCTTCCACGAGGTAGCCGACATTGGTGACCCGCGGGATGTCCGGGTGGATCACCGCGTGCAGTTCTCCGTGCACCTGGACGTCGAAGCCGGCGGCGGTGAAGGCGTCTCCGTGGCCCACGGTGTGCACCCGGCCCGGGTAGGCGGGGGCGATCCGCTCGGCGACGCTGCGCAGCGTCCACAGCGCGGCCGCGGGGTTCGCGTCGAGGGCGGCGCGCAGGCGGCCCTCGTCGAAGTGGTCGGGGTGCTCGTGCGTGACCAGCAGGACGTCGGCCCCCAGGCCCGCGTCGGATTCACTGAAGACGCCCGGGTCGATGACGAGCACGCGCCCGTCCTTCTCCAGTTGGACGCAGGAATGCAGCCGCTTCGTGAGCTTCATGATCCCAGGCTAGACGGCTACGGGGTCGCGGTGGAGACCACGTACACCCTGGGGTTGTCGGGGTCGGTGAGGTCCACCGTGATGTCCCGCGTGGGCCGGGGGTTCTCCGGGTCCAGGGTGGTCCCGTACCAGGAGTGCTTCGGGCTCCAGCTCCAGCCCGCGACCGCGGCGTCGTGCGCGGAGATCGAGACCCCGCGGGTCAGCTCGGCCCGGCTGGAGCCGACGTCGTCGAGGAAGTCCTCCAGCAGGGCCGGGGTCACCGCGAACTGCACGTACAGCCGGCTGGTGTGCCAGTTGTTGGTCTCCAGGAACCCGACCCGCCAGGCCTTCGGCGGGATGGGGACCTCGTAGATGCTGCGCTGCACCTTCGACGGCCAGGCCGTGCGCACCTTGGCGGCGCCGACCTTGGCGGCCTTGTCGCGTCCGCTCTGGCGGCTCTGCTGCGCGGAGACGGCCAGGTAGCCTGCCGGGACGCCGACCAGCAGCAGGATGATGATCGCGGTGACCCAGCGGCGCCGGACGACGTGCTTGCGGTCCTCGGCGGGCCGCGCGGAGGCGCCGTCGTCCGGTGCGGAGGCCTGGCGGGGCAGCATGGGGGGCGGTGTCACTGCTGGTCCTGATCCTTGGGGTCCGTGGCGGCGGCCGGGCCGGTGGCGTCGCGCCGGCCCAGCTGCGCGTAGCGCTCGTAGCGCTCGACGCGCCGGCGCGTGGCGCGGCGGAAACGGCGGGCGACGAGCCGGGCGAGGTCGGCGGCGCCGACCATGCCGGCCTCCGGGCCGAGCTGTGCCTTGGCGATACGGGCCTCGGGGCGGTAGCCGCGGCCGGTGAGGTGGCGGCGGAAGGCGTCCCGGGCGGGGCCGATCAGCAGGTCGTCGGCGGCGCTGACGCCGCCGCCGATGACGAAGCACGACGGGTCGAGGGCGGCGGCGAGGTTGGCGATGCCGACGCCGAGCCACTGGCCGATGTCCTGGAGGAGCTCGACGCACATGGCGTCGCCCTCGCGGGCCAGCTCGGTGATGAGCGGCCCGGTGATCTCGTGGACGTTGCCGCCGACCCTGGCGATGATGTTGTACGCGACCGGGGAGTCGGCGGCGGCCAGCTCGCGGGCCTCACGGACCAGGGCGTTGCCGGAACTGTACTGCTCCCAGCAGCCGCGGTTGCCGCAGGGGCAGCGGTGGCCGCCGGGGACGACCTGCATGTGCCCGAACTCGCCGGCCACCCCGTAGCGGCCTCGCTTGACCTGGCCGCCTTCGAGGATGGCCCCGCCGATGCCGGTGCCGAGCGTGATCATGACGAGGTGGTCCTCGCCGCGCCCGGCGCCGAAGCGCCATTCGGCCCAGGCCGCGGTGTTGGCATCGTTGTCGACCATGACGGGGACCGCGAGCCGGGACTGGAGGGCGTCGCGCAGCGGCTCGTCGCGCCAGGCCAGGTGCGGGGCGAAGAGCACGCGGGAGCGGTCGGCGTCGACCCAGCCGGCGGCGCCGATGCCCACGGCGTGCACGTCGTGCCGGTCGGAGAGGTCGAGGACCAGCTCGACGATGGTGTCCTCGACGACCTTGGGGCTCTTGGACTTGTCCGGGGTCTCGGTCCGGATCTTCTCCAGGATGACGCCGTCGGCGTCGACGACGCCGGCCATCACCTTGGTGCCGCCGATGTCGATGCCGACGGTCGGGACGCGCGGGGCGGTCAGGTGCGACCGGCGCTCACGGGTCCCGATGGTCCGCAGGACGGTGCCTCGCGCCGCCCCCCGGTGGGCGAGCGTGAAGTCCCGGTACGTGCTCATCGAGTCGTGTCGTCCCTCATGGTTCGGTGGTGCCGGAAACGGCCTCAGGCCCTGATTCTGCCACTCGCTCCAGTTCGTGGCTCAGCTCGTCCAGCTCCGATCCACCCGCCATCTGGCGGGTGAGCTCGTCCAGCGTGATCGAATCGCGGGTGTGGCCGCCCGCCATCGTGCCGCGCTTGAGGAGGACGAAACGGTCCCCGACCAGGTAGGCGTGGTGCGGGTTGTGCGTGATCAGGACCACGCCGAGGCCCGCGTCGCGGGCGGCCGCGACGTACTTGAGGACCACGCCGGACTGCTTGACGCCGAGGGCGGCCGTCGGCTCGTCCAGTACGAGGACCTTCGCGCCGAAGTAGACGGCGCGGGCGATGGCCACGCACTGCCGCTCGCCGCCGGACAGGGTGCCGATGGGCTGGTCCACGTCGCGCAGGTCGATGCCCATGCGCAGGAGCTCGGCGCGGGTGGTCTCGCGCATGAACTCCACGTCGAGGCGGCGGAAGGGACCGCGGCCCTTGGTGGGCTCGGAGCCGAGGAAGAAGTTGCGCCAGACGGGCATGAGCGGGACGACCGCGAGGTCCTGGTAGACGGTGGCGATCCCGTGGTCCAGGGCGGCGCGCGGGTTGGCGAGGTCCGTCTCCTCGCCCTCGATCTCGAAGGTGCCGGCGTCGTGCCGGTGCAGCCCCGCGATGATCTTGATGAGGGTGGACTTGCCGGCGCCGTTGTCGCCGAGGACGCAGGTGATCTCGCCGGCCGAGACCTCCAGCGAGACGCCCTGCAGGGCGCGGATGTTGCCGTAGTACTTGCTGACCTCGGTCAGCTTCACCAGGGCCGTCACTTGCTCGCCTCCGCCCGCTTGCGGACCCATGCGTTGAGCAGCGTCGCGAGCAGGAGCATCGCGCCGAGGAAGAACTTGAACCAGTCCGGGTTCCACTGGGCGTAGACGATGCCGTTGCTGGTCATGCCGAAGATGAACGCGCCGACCGCCGAGCCGATGGCGGAGCCGTATCCGCCGGTCATCAGGCAGCCACCGATGACGGCCGCGATGATGTACAGGAACTCGTTGCCCACGCCCTCGCCGGACTGGACCACGTCGAACGAGAAGAGGATGTGCTGGCCGGAGATCCAGGCGCACAGGGCGACGCCCATGTAGAGGCCGATACGGGTCTTCACGACCGGCACGCCGGTCGCGCGGGCCGCGTCCGCACCGCCGCCCACTGCGAAGATCCAGTTCCCGGCGCGGGTGCGCAGCAGGATCCAGGTGGCCACCGCGACCAGGACCAGCCACCACAGGATGGTGACCTTGAGGGTGACCGTGCCGATGTTCCACTGCGAGGCGAAGAGCGCCCGGGCGGAGGAGAAGCCCTCCATGTCGGCGATGGTCTTGGTGGAGACCGAGCCGCTGATCAGCTTGGTGAAGCCGAGGTTCAGGCCGGTCAGCATCAGGAAGGTGCCCAGCGTGATGATGAAGCTGGGCAGCTTGGTGCGGGTCAGCATGAACCCGTTGAAGAAGCCGACGGCCAGCGTGACCAGCAGGGACACCAGGACGCCGACCCAGACGTTGGCGGTCATCTGGTAGCTGAACATCGAGCTGAGCAGCGCCGAGGTGGTGACCATGACACCGGCGGACAGGTCGAACTCGCCGCCGATCATCAGCAGCGCCACCGGGACCGCCATGATCCCGATGGTGGAGGCCGAGTACAGGACGGTGCTCAGGCTGGAGGCGCGCAGGAAGCTGTCGGCCGCGAAGGAGAAGAAGACGAAGACGGCGGCCGCGCCGACGACCGCGCCCAGTTCGGGGCGGCCCAGCAGGCGGCGCACCAGCGAGGCGGGGGCGAGCCGTTCGTCGACGGCGGAGGCGGTGCTCATCGGCTGCCCCGCTTGATGTACTCCTCCAGCTTGGCTGCCTCGGCGGCGGTGACGATCTGCGGTCCGGTGAGCACCGGGCGGCCGCCGCCGAGCACGTCGGCGTTGTAGCGGTAGAGCCAGAGCAGGTCGACCGCCTCGTAGCCCTGGAGGTAGGGCTGCTGGTCGACGGCGAAGCCGAGGGCGCCGGACTTCAGGTCGCGGGCGACCGAGGCGTTGAGGTCGAAGGTGTCGACCTCGGCCTTGCTGCCCGCGGCGTCCTTCGCCTTGACGGCGGTGGGGGCGAAGGGCGCGCCGAGGGTGAGGATCGCGTCGATGGACGGGTCCGCCTGGAGCTTCGCCTGGAGGGAGGCCTGGACGGAGGGCATGTTGGTGCCCTCGACGTACAGGTTCTCCATGGTGCCGCCGAAGGCCTTCTTCGCTCCGGCGCAGCGCTGTTCGTGGCCGACGTTGCCCTGCTCGTGCAGGACGCACACGGCGTGCTTCTTGCCGCGCTTGGTGAGCTCGGCGCCGACCGCCTCGCCGGCGACCTCCTCGTCCTGGCCGATGTGGGTCAGGGCTCCGTATTCGGCGGACTGGGCCGAACCGGAGTTGACCGTGACCACCGGGATGCCGGCCTTGACGGCCTTGGCGATGACGTCCTTGAGGGCCTCGGGCTTGGCGAGGCTGACGATCAGCCCGTCGACCTTCTGGTCGATGGCGTTCTGCACGAACTGCGCCTGCTGCTGTGCCTGGTCGTCGTGGGCGTAGACGAAGTTGATGTTGTCCTTCGCCGCGGCCTCCTTGGCGCCCTTCTGGACGATGTCCCAGAAGGTGTCGCCGTCGCCCGCGTGCGTGACCATCGCGAAGGTCCAGCGCGGTGTGGAGACCGCGGGGCGTCCCGCCGCGGCGGCCTTCGCCCGATCCTCGGCCCGCTTGCCGCCCGTACTGCTGCAGCCCACGAGGGAGGCTCCCAGTACCGCCGCGAGCACGGCGCCCACGACGCGTACCCCTGTCCGAACCCTAGCCACGTCTGCCGCGCCTTCCCTTGTCCTGCCGCACTTGCCGGTCTTGAGATGTCCGGCCTTGAGAAATCCGGTCTTGAGAAATGGGTGCATTCCGTTTCCAGCCGCCCAGTATCCGTCACAGTGGACCATGCAAGGCCATCGGGGCCATCGCGAACCATCGTGGCCTTCGGTGGACAGAGCCGGGCAGATTGACAGCTCCCCCGGACGGGGCCACGTTGAGTGCATGCGCATCGGGCTCATCGGGGCGGGCCGGATCGGGTCCTTCCACGCGGCGGCGCTGGCCCGCCACCCGGAGGCGGGCTCGCTCCTGCTCGCGGACGCCGACCCCGCGCGGGCGGCGCGCCTCGCCGACCGGCTCGGGGCCACCGCCGCGCCCACGGTGGAGCAGGTCTTCACCTGGGGCGTCGACGCGGTGGTGGTGGCCTGCTCGACCGACGGGCACGCGGAGCTGGTCGTACGGGCGGTGCGCGGCGGGCTGCCGGTGTTCTGCGAGAAGCCCGTGGCCCCGGACCTGGCCCGGACCCTGTCGGTGCTGCGCGAGGTGGCGGCCGCGGGCGGGGTGCTCCAGATGGGCTTCATGCGGCGCTTCGACGCCGGCTACCGCACCGCGCGGGAACTGGTCCGTTCGGGTGCCCTGGGGCGGCTGCACACCGTACGGACGATGACCGCGGACCCGGCGCCGCCGAGCGCCGAGTACCTGGCTACCTCCGGCGGGCTGTACCGGGACTGCCTGGTGCACGACTTCGACATGGTCCGCTGGGTGACCGGGCACGAGGTGGTGGAGGTGTACGCGGCCGGTTCGGACGCGGGGCCGGTGCGCTTCCGCGAGACGGGCGACATCGACACGGCGGCGGCCGTGCTCACGCTGGACGACGGAACGCTGGTGACGGCGACCGGGACGCGCTGCAACGGGGCCGGCTACGACGTCCGGATGGAGCTGGCCGGGGAGCTGGACCAGGTGTCCGCCGGACTGGACGACCGTACGCCGATCGCCTCGACCGAACCCCAGGGCCCGCCCCCGGCGAGCAAGCCGTGGACGGGGTTCCTGGAGCGGTTCGGTCCCGCGTACGAGGCGGAGCTGACGGCCTTCGTCCGACTGGTCCGCGGCGAGGGCCCCAACGCGTGCGACGGCCGGGAGGCGCTCGCCGCGCTCCGGGTCGCGGAGGCGTGCGAGCTGTCGCGGCGGGAGCGGCGCCGGGTACGCCTGGAGGAGCTGCCGGATCTGCGCGACCCGGGGCTCCCCGACCGGTAAGTGCGCGGGCATGGGGGCCACAGTAGGCCGCCGATCACCGGGCGAGGGCGGTTTTCGACAATCTGTTCAGGCGGCTGCGCGCCGGCCCCAGGCGGTGCCGGCGAGGACCAGGACGACCCCCACGAGTCCGGCGGCCCCGAGGTGCTCCCCGCCGATCGCGATGCCGGCGGCCGCCGCCCACAGGGGTTCGGTGCCCAGCAGCAGGCTGACGCGGGAGGGTGAGGTGCTGCGTACGGCCCACATCTGCACGAAGAAGGCGAAGAGGGTGCAGAAGACGGAGAGGAAGGCGAGGCCCGCCCACTCGGCGGCCCCGAAGTCCGCGGCCACCGACCAGGGCGAGGCCCCCGTCCCCGGCAGGGCGGCGAGTACGGCGAAGACCAGGACGGCGCTGGCGAGCTGGACGGTGGTCAGGGAGAGGGAGTCGGCGTCCTGGACGGCCTTGGTCCGAGACATCAGCAGGACGTGCAGGGTCCGGGCCAGGGCCGCGCCGAGGATGAGCAGGTCGCCGAGGCTGGGGGCGGTGAACCCGGCGCCCTGGGTGAGCAGCACGACTCCGGCCACGGAGACGGCGGCGGCGCCGAGGAAGCCCGCCGAGGGGGCCGTACGCCGCACGGCGGCCTCGGCAAGCGGGGTGAAGATCATGGTCAGGCTGATGATCAGCCCGGCGTTCGTGGCGGAGGTGTGGACGACCCCGTAGGTCTCCACCAGGAAGATCCCGCCGAGTACGAGCCCCAGCACGCCCGCGCCCCGCAGCTGGGCGGGGGTCAGGGCGCGCAGCCGGCGGCGGCCGGCGATCACGAGGACGGGCAGCACCAGCGCGAAGCGCAGGACGAGCACGGCCACCACGGTGTGGGCGGCGGTGATGCCCTTGGCGGCGAGGTAGCTGCCGCCCCACACGACGGCCACGGCGAGGACGGGCAGATCGGCGAGCCAGCCCCTGCGGGGAGCGAGCGCGGGGGCGGGGCCTGCGACGGCGGACGAGGTCACCGGGGGTCCTCCAACGGCGGGAAGCGGGTGGAGGCGTCGGCGGCTCGCACGGGGTGCGGATCACGCTACCGGAGCATGATCACGCCGGTCGAGGGGATTATCCCTTCGGCGGGGACCGCCCGGGTCATTCGAAGGTGCCGAAGGCGGCGCGACCGGCCGGCCGGTAGGTTTGGACGGCCGTTCCGCTCGCCGTGGTGCGCGAGGCGACCAGTTCGCAGGCCGTCGGCAGGCCGCCGGTGGGGAACAATCGCCGCCCCGCCCCGAGGAAGACGGGGAACACCAGCAGGTTCAGCTCGTCGACCAGGTCCCGCGCCAGCAGCCACTGCGCGAGCAGACCGCTGCCGTGCACTTGGAGCTCGCCGTCGAGCGCGTCCTTGACCCGCATGATCTCGCCTTGCAGCTGCTCCCCGTCGATCACCGTGGTCCCGGCCCACCCGGGCTCCTTCAGGGTGGCCGAGGCCACGTACTTGGGCAGTCCGTTGAGCCTGCTCGCGATCGGGTCCGCCGGGTCGGTGACCTTCGGCCAGTAGCCCGCGAAGATCTCGTACGTCCGGCGGCCGAGGAGGAAGGCCCCGGCCCGGTCGAAGACCTCGGTCATGAACTCCCCCATGCCCTCGTCGGCGAACGGCACCAGCCAGCCGCCGTACGCGAACCCGCCGCTGGGGTCCTCGTCGGGCCCGCCCGGGGCCTGCATCACGCCGTCGAGGGTCAGGAAGGTGGTGAGGGTCAGCTTGCCCATGGTTCCGCGCTCCTTGGTCGGTACGTCCTGTCCACGGGTTCAGACTCCCGGGAGCGCCCGGACTCATCGGTGCGGCGCGCGCGAACCCGCGGGCCGATTCCGGCCGGCGCGCAGAAACCCGTACCGGCGTACGGCGTTAGAAGAGTGGACCGGCGCGTGCGCCCGCGCACGGCGTGGTCCCGACGACGCAGGTACGCATACGAATGCGCATACGAGTACGAGGAGCGAGATGACGGACCCGACGCAGGCCTTACGGGGCCGGGCGAGACTGGCAGGCCGTTGTCGGCGGATCACCGAGGACCCTGCGTTCGGGATGACCGTCTTCGCCGTGATCATGCTCAACGCGGGGCTGATGGGGGCGGAGACGTACCACGGGCTGGCCGAGTCGCACCAGCAGGCCCTGCGGGCCCTGGAGGAGTGCTGCCTCGCCCTGTTCACCCTGGAGATGCTGCTCCGCCTGGGCTCCTACGCGGACCGGCCGAAAGCATTCTTCCGGGATCCCTGGAACATCTTCGACCTGCTGATCGTGGCCTCGGCGTTCGTGCCGCTGCTGCGCGAGAACACCACCGTGCTCCGGCTGCTGCGCCTCGCCCGGGTGTTGCGCACCGCCCGCTTCCTCCCGCACCTGCGCATCCTGCTGGTCGCGGTGGGCCGCAGCCTGCCGGGCACCGCCAGTTTCCTCTTCGTCGGCGCGCTGGTGCTGTACGTGTACGCCATGGTCGGCTGGGTCTGCTTCGCGCAGTCCGATCCGCAGCACTTCGGCTCGATCGGACGGGCGGGACTCACCCTGTTCCTCCTCACCACCCTGGACGGCCTGACCGACGCCGTCCGCGCCGGGTTGCAGATCTCCCGGCTCAGCATCCTGTACTACGCCTCCTACGCGCTGCTCGCTTCGTTCGTGCTGGTCAACGTCCTGATCGGGGTGGTACTCAACTCCCTCGACGAGGCGCGGGAGATGGAGGCCGAGGAGGCGCGGGCGCGCAAGCGGGCGCAGGACCCCGGCGGCCCCGCCGAGGAGGTCCGGGACCGGATCGCCGCGGCGCGCCTCGCCCTGGACGCGCTGGAGGCCAGCCTCGACGGCGCCCCGGCCGCGGCGGCCGGGGAGCGGCGGCTCGAACCGGCCGGGCACAGCGGGTAGCGGGCGGGCGGGCCGCCGGGGGCGGCGCTCCCGCGACGCGCCGATGGGGCGCACCGGAATCCGGTGCGCCCCATCGGCGGTTCGCAGGCCCGGGGGTGTCGGCCCCCGGGCCGGGCGGAGGGTGGCGTCAGCCGCCCAGCTCCTGGTGGCGGGCGGCGAGCGCGGCGGCGCCCGTCTCCGTCAGCGAGCCGTACAGGCGCAGACGGGAGAAGCCGCCGTCCGGGAAGATGTCGATCCGGACGTGCGTGCCGACCGCCGGGGCGTCCAGCACGAAGCGGTGGTTGGTGTCGGGCTGCAGGCGGGTGCGCGGCAGGAACTCCGTCCACTCGCCCTCCTCGCCGGTCTTGACGGAGAGGGAGGCCCAGCCGGCCGAGTTGCCCTTGAGGTACGCGGTGTCGATCTCGACGGCGCGGATCTCGGACTCGGCGACGAGCTGGTAGCGGATCCAGTCGTTGCCGTTGTCACGGCGGCGGGCGGTCTCCCAGCCGTCGTCCATCTTGCGGGAGCGGCCCGGGTTGATGGTGTTGGTCGGCGGGGAGTAGAAGCGGTTGGAGGCGTCCTGGACGGAGCCGCCGTTCTCCAGCGCCACCACGTCGAAGGAGCCGAGCGCCGCGAGCCACTTCGGGTCGGGCAGGACCTCGCCGTAGACGCGCAGGCGGGCGATGCCGCCGTCGGGGTGCTGGTTGACGCGCAGGTGGGTGAAGCGCTGTTCGACGGTGACCTCGAAGCCGTTGGCCGCGTGGCCGCCGACCGGGGTGCGCGCGACCAGCGTCGTCCACTTGACGTCGTCGCCCTGGAGCTCCTCCGGGGTCGGCGCCAGGGCGCCCTCCCAGTTGGTGCCCTCGATGGAGACGGCCTGCGGCATGTTGCCGCGGAAGTGGGCGGTGTCGACGACGATGCCGCGGATCACGCCGGGGGCGCCCAGGCGTACGAGCGCCCAGTCGTGGTCGTCGGCGGTCGGCCAGGGCTGGGTGGCGGAGACGCCACGGCGGCGGCGGGTCTCCCAGCCGTCCATGATCTTGCCCTTGTGGCCGAAGTGCTCGGGGTCGAAGTGTCCGGCCTCGGCGATGAGGAGGTTCTCGCGCTGGGCGAAGAACTCGTCGTTGGCGGCGATGACACCGGCGCCCAGCTCACGGGCGGCGAGGTTGGCGTACTGGGTGAACGGGAAGTCCGCGGTGCGGTAGTCCGCGTACGGGTCGCCGCCCCCGTACGGGTTCGCGTTGCCGGTGAAGGATTCAATCGCCACTGTCAGTTCTGCCTTTCGAGAAGTCGGCCCGTGGGCTCGGTCGGGGTGCCGTGGTCGGCGATCTGCGTTCCGCGCAGCCAGGTGGACTTCACGACGCCGTGCAGGGTCTTGCCCGCGTACGCCGTGACCTGGTTGCGGTGGTGCAGTTCCGCGGGGTCCACGGTGAAGGTCTCTTCGGGGGCCAGGACGGCGAAGTCGGCGTCGCGGCCGGCCTCGATCGCGCCCTTCTGCGCCAGTCCTGCGAGGGCTGCCGGGGCGGCGGACATCCAGCGCACGACGTCCTCCAGGCTGTGGCCGCGCTTCTTCGCCTCGGACCAGATCGCCGGGAGTCCCAGTTGCAGGGAGGAGATGCCGCCCCAGGCGGTGGCGAAGTCCGCCGTCTTCAGGTCGGCCGTGGAGGGCGAGTGGTCGGAGACGATGCAGTCGATGGTGCCGTCGGCGAGCGCGTCCCACAGCAGGTCCTGGTTGGCGGACTCGCGGATGGGCGGGCAGCACTTGAACTCGCTGGCGCCGTCCGGCACTTCCTCGGCCGTCAGGGTGAGGTAGTGCGGGCAGGACTCGACGGTGATCTTGACGCCCTCGGCCTTGGCGGCGGCGATCAGCGGCAGCGCGTCGGAGGAGGACAGGTGCAGGACGTGGACGCGGGCGCTGAGCCGCTTCGCCTGGGCGATCAGGTTGCCGATGGCGGTGTTCTCGGCGTCGCGCGGGCGGGAGGCCAGGAAGTCGGCGTACTTCGGGCCGGGGGTCTGCGGCGCGGACTCCAGGTGGTGCGGGTCCTCGGCGTGCACGATCAGCAGGCCGCCGAAGCCGGTGATCTCGGCGAGCGAGGTGGCCAGCTGCTCCTGGTCGAGCTCGGGGAACTCCTCCACGCCGGAGGGCGAGAGGAAGGCCTTGAAGCCGAAGACGCCGGCGTCGTGCAGCGGGCGCAGGTCCTTGACGTTGGACGGCAGGGCGCCGCCCCAGAAGCCGACGTCCACGTGCGCCTTGGCCCGGGCCACGTCCTGCTTGACCACGAGGTTGTCGGTGGTGGTGGTCGGCGGCAGGGAGTTGAGCGGCATGTCGAGGATCGTGGTGATGCCTCCGGCCGCGGCGGCGCGGGTGGCCGTCCAGAAGCCTTCCCACTCGGTGCGGCCGGGGTCGTTCACGTGGACGTGGGTGTCGACCAGGCCGGGGAGGAGCACGTCGTCCCCGAAGTCCTCCAGCCGGGCTCCGGCCGGCACCTCGGCCTCGTACGGCAGCACGGCCGCGATCTTCCCGCCGGCGACGGCCACCGAAGCGGCGCGCGTCCCCTCGGGGGTGATGACGCGCGTCGAGCGCAGTACCAGTTCCACAGCCAGGTCGGACACCGGAACCTCCCCATCTACTTCCACAGAGCGAAATTCAACGTTCTGTTGACGGAGTCTTCCCGCGGATCCGGGGCCAGTCAAGAGCGCCCGGACGGACCACCGACGCGCCTTCATCGCAATTGGATGTTTCCACAGGATGGAATTAAGATTTCGCTCTACAGAATGTAGCTACCACCACCGGAAACCGAACGGCCAACTTCCCGAGGCCGTCCGCCGCCGGACAAACCGCCTCTGACCGGCGGAGACGACGGTCCCCGGCTCTAGGGCCGACGCCGACCGACCGGTAGGCTGCTTGCTTGCCTGCCAGCACCGAAAGGACCGCGCCGTGCCGACGTCCAGCGCCAGCACCACCGACGCTTCCGCCAAGCCCACCGCCGCCAGCGGTGGCGTCCAGTCCCTTGAGCGCGCCTTCGATCTGCTCGAACGCATGGCCGATGCCGGGGGCGAAGTCGGCCTCAGCGAGCTCTCCACAGCCAGCGGCCTGCCGCTGCCGACGATCCACCGTCTCATGCGCACCCTCGTGGCGTGCGGCTACGTCCGCCAGCAGCCCAACCGACGGTACTCCCTCGGACCCCGGCTGATCCGCCTCGGCGAGTCCGCGTCGCGGCTGCTGGGCACCTGGGCCCGCCCCTACCTCGCCCGCCTGGTCGAGGAGACCGGCGAGACCGCGAACATGGCACTGCTCGACGGGGACGAGATCGTCTACGTCGCCCAGGTGCCGTCCAAGCACTCCATGCGCATGTTCACCGAGGTCGGGCGCCGCGTGCTCCCGCACTCCACCGGCGTGGGCAAGGCCCTGCTCGCCTACACCCCCGCGGACGAGGTACGGGCCCTGCTCGCGCGCACCGGGATGCCGGCCGCGACCGAGAAGACCATCACCACGCCCGAGGGCTTCCTGGAGGCCCTGGAGCAGGTGCGCAAGGTCGGCTACGCGGTCGACGACAACGAGCAGGAGATAGGAGTTCGCTGCCTCGCCGTGTCGGTGCCGAACTCGCCGACCGCCGCCGCGATCTCCATCTCGGGCCCGGCGGGCCGGGTCACCGAGGCCCTGACCGACTCCATCGTGCCGATCCTCCAGGGCATCGCGGACGAGCTGTCGGTGGCCCTGCAGAGCCAGAACCCGGCGTAGGTCCGTACGTACGAAGGCCCCGGCCCCTCCCGCTGCGGAAGGGGCCGGGGCCTTCGTACGTACGGGACTCAGACCGCCGGGACGGCCCGCGCCGCGGTCTCGGTCTCGGTCTCGGTCAGGCGGCCGTCCGTCATGGTCACCGTCCGGTCCATGCGCTCCAGGTGGGCGTGGTCGTGCGTGACCAGGACCGTGGCGGTGGCGCGCTCCCGGGTGAGGGTGACCAGCAGGTCGAGCACCGCCGCGCCCCGCTCGTGGTCCAGGGCGCTGGTCGGCTCGTCGACCAGCAGCACCCCGGGCTCGTTCATCAGGGCGCGCGCGATGTTGACGCGCTGGCGCTGCCCGCCGGAGAGCTGGTGGGGGCGCCTGTCCGCCTTGTCGGCCAGGCCCACCGCGTCCAGCAGGTCCAGGGCCCGGCGGCGCAGGACGCGCGGCGGGCGGCCGGAGAGGTGCGCCATCACCAGGAGCTGCTCGGCGGCGGTGAGGGAGGCCAGCAGGTTCGGCTGCTGGAAGACGATGCCGATCTTCTCCCGGCGCAGGGCCGACTTCTCGGCCGCGCCGAGCCGCGCGGTGTCCTGCCCCGCGACGACCACCCGCCCGGAGTCCGGGGTGACCAGGGTGGACGCGACGGCGAGCAGGCTGGACTTGCCGGACCCGGAGGGTCCTATCACCGCGGTCAGCGTGCCCGCGGGGACCTCCAGGCACACGGAGTCGAGGGCGGTCAGCCGGCTCTCGCCGTCCGGGTAGGTGAGCGTGACGTCGTGGACGAGCAGGGTCATCGGACGCTCCCGAGGGCGGTCAGCGGGTCTACGGCGGTGATGCGCCGGATGGACAGGGCCGCGCCCAGCGCGCCGAGCGCGATCATGATCGCGGCGGGCACCAGCACGGTGGCGGCGTCGAGCACGAAGGGGACGTCGCCCCCGCTGATCAGGGCTCCGAAGCCGGCCGCGAGCGCGGTACCGGCCCCGGTGCCGATCGTGAGCATGACCACCGCCTGGCCGAGGGCGTCCTTGAGCAGGTAGCCGGTGGAGGCACCGAGTGCCTTCAGGACGGCGATGTCCCCGCTGCGCTGGATCGTCCACACCGTGAAGAAGGCCCCTATGACCAGGGCCGAGATGGCGAAGAGGAAGCCCCGCATCAGCTGGAGCGAGCCGTTCTCGGCCTGGTAGGAGCCTATGGCGCCGAGCGCCTCGTCGACGGTCTGGGCCTTGGTGCCCGCGGCCCGGTCCGCGGCGGCGAGGTCCACGCCGCTGCCGGACACGGCGACCACGGTGGCCAGCGTGTCGATGGAGGTGCCGGGGTTGCCGATGCGCTGCCAGTCGTTGAGGTCCATCCAGACGACCGGGGTGTGGCTGTAGGAGGCGCTGCCGGACACGGCGGCCACGGTCAGTTCGAGCGTGCCCGCCTTGAGCTTGGCGCCCGCGCCGAGGCCGCCGAGCTCCTTGGCGGCCTTCTCACTGAGGACGACCTGGCCCTGGGTGAGGCCCGCGCCCCGCGGGGCGAGCTTCCCCGCCGGCTCCACGCCGAAGAGGGAGACGGCCGCGGTGCGCTCACCCGAGACGGCGTTCGTCGTACGGATGCCGAGCGGTTCGGCGGACTTCACCCCGGGCTGCTGCCGCCAGGCGAGCCAGGCCTTCTCGGGCACCTGCGAGTTGGTGAAGGACACCTTCTGGTCCCCGGTGGGCGCGGCGAAGGCGAAGCGGGTGGCGGGCAGGCCGGTGATGGCCGAGATGTTCTCCCGGGCCAGGCCGGAGGTGAGTCCGGACAGCAGGCCGACCAGCAGCGTGATCAGCAGTACGACCGAGCCCATGAGGGCGAAGCGGCCCTTGGCGAACCGTAGATCTCTCCATGCGACGAACATGTCCCCCACCTTGGTCCTCCGCGTGGACGCAAGGCATCGCGCCACGGTAGCGATCCTCGTATCGAAGGACCCATGCGGACATCAAACTTTCGATTGACCGGGGGTGGCCTGGGCCCACTTACGCTGGTCAGGTCATGACTGCTCCGGATGCCCGTCCCACCCGCCCTGCCCGTCCCACCCGTCCCACCGGCCCCGACCGGCCCGGCCGCCCGCTGACCCCCGTCTCGCGCGTCCTGCGGCTGTGCCTGCACGCGCTGCTGTTCGGGCTGCTGGCCCTGGCCGCCGGGCGGGCCGTCGCCGACTCCGCGCCCCGGCCGGGGTGGGTGGTCGCCGCGTGCGCGGTGCTGGCCGCCGTGTACCTCGCCGGGGTGCTGGCCCCGGTGGTGCACCGCTCGCCGCGCGCCGGGGCCGTGTGGCTCGCCGGGCTCGGCGCCGCCTGGGGCGCGCTGCTGGTGGTCTCCCCCGACGGGCTGTGGATCGCCTTCCCGCTGTACTTCCTGGAGCTGCACCTGCTGCGGCTGCGCTGGGGCGTCGCCGCCGTCGCCGTGACGGCCTGCGCGGCCATCGGCGGCTTCCTCGCGCACAGCAGCGCCGTGACCCCCGGGGCCTTCCTCGGGCCGCTGCTCGGCGGGGCCGTGGCGGTGGCGACCGTACTGGGCTACCAGGCGCTGTACCGGGAGAGCGAGCGGCGGCGCGAGCTGATCGAGGAGCTCATCACCACGCGGGCCGAGCTCGCGGCGGCCGAGCGGGGCGCCGGGATCCTGGCGGAGCGCGAGCGGCTGGCCCGGGAGATCCACGACACCCTGGCCCAGGGCCTGTCCTCCATCCAGTTGCTGCTGCGTGCCGCCGAGCGGGGGCTGGCGCCCGACGCTCCCGCGCTGGAGCACATCGGCCGGGCCCGGGAGGCCGCCCAGGAGAACCTCGCCGAGGCACGCAGGTTCGTACGGGCCCTCACGCCGCCGGACCTGGAGCACGGGTCGCTCGCCGCCGCCCTGGAGCGGCTGTGCACGGCGGCGCCCGGGCCGCGGGTCCGCTTCTGCCTGAGCGGCCCGCCGCGGGTGCTGCCCACCCCGTACGAGGTGGCCCTGCTGCGGATCGCGCAGTCCGCCCTGGCCAATGTGGTGCGCCACGCCCGGGCCGGGCGCGCCGAGATCACCCTGACCTTCATGGACGCCTCGGTCACCCTGGACATCGTGGACGACGGGACCGGCTTCGACCCCGGCTCGGCGCCGTCCGACGACGACGGAGGCGGCGGCGGTTTCGGCCTGCCGGCGATGCGTTCGCGGGCGGAGACGCTGGGCGGGCTGTTCACCGTCGAGTCCGCCCCGGGCCAGGGCACCGCCGTGGCCGTCACCCTTCCGCTGCCCGTGGAGGCCCCCTGATGACGATCCGGCTGCTCCTCGCCGACGACCACCCGGTGGTCCGGGCCGGGCTGCGGGCCGTCCTGGACACGGAACCGGACTTCGCGGTGGTCGCCGAGGCCGCCACCGCGGAGCGGGCGGTGGAGCTGGCCGCCTCCGAGCCGGTGGACGTGGTCCTGATGGACCTCCAGTTCGGCTCCGGGATGCACGGATCCGCGGCCACCCGCCTGATCACCGCCTCGGAGCGGGCCCCGCGGGTGCTGGTCCTGACCACCTACGACACCGACGCGGACATCCTGGCGGCGGTGGAGGCGGGCGCCTCGGGCTACCTGCTCAAGGACGCCCCTCCGGAGGAGCTGGCGGCGGCGGTCCGCACGGCCGCCGCGGGCCAGTCGGCGCTCGCGCCGGCGGTGGCGCTGCGCCTGATGGACCGGATGCGGACGCCCGCGGAGGCGTTGACCAAGCGCGAGCTGGAGGTGCTCCAGCTGGTCGCGGACGGCCTGTCGAACCAGCAGATCTCCAAGGAGCTCTTCCTGAGCCAGGCCACGGTCAAGTCCCACCTGGTCCACATCTACGCCAAGCTCGGCGTCGACTCCCGCACGTCGGCCGTGGCCGCGGCCGCCACCCGCCGCCTGATCCGCACGCCGTAGGGCCGCCTTGATGGGCTAGGGGGCGTCTGACGGATGCCCGCGGCGTCGCGGACACCCGGCAGACACCCGCTAGGCCACCCAGTGCGGGCGGTCCACCGCCGACGGCAGCGGGACCCCGTCGTGGAAGGCGCTCGCGAGGCGCCGTACTCCCTCGTCCAGCCGGTCGGCGGGCAGGGTGAACGGGATCCGCAGCCGGTGTTCGAAGGTTCCGGGGTCCACCCCGAACCGGGCCCCGCGGCCGAGGTGCACCCCGGCGGCCGAGGCCCGCTCGGCCAGGGCGGAGCTGACCGGCTCGCCCAGGTCGACCCAGAGCGAGAGCCCGCCCGGCGGGAGCTGCCAGGACCATTCCGGGGTGTGCCGCTGGAGCGACCGGACCAGGGCCTCGCGCTGGACGCGCAGCTGTGCGAGCCGCGCCGGCAGGGACCGGTCCAGGGCCTCCATCAGCGGGAGCGCGACCACCTGGTCGAGGACCGAGCCGGTCATGTCGGCCGAGACCCGTACGGCCGTCAGCTCGGTGATCATCTTCGCGGTGGCCCGGATCCAGCCCACCCGCAGGCCGCCCCAGTGGGTCTTGCTGAGCGAGCCGATGGTGATGACGTGCTCCGCGCCGCCGCGCGGGGCGAGCGAGGCCAGGGGCGCGGGCGCGGGGACGTCCAGCGCGATGTCGGCGATGGTCTCGTCGACCACCAGCCAGGCCCCGGTGGACCGGGTCGCGGCGAGCAGCCGCAGGCGCTGCTCCGGCGGCATCAGCGCGCCCGTCGGGTTGTGGAAGTCGGGGATCACGTACGCCAGCCTGGGCACGGTCTGGCGCAGCGTGGACTCGGCGATCTCCATGTCCCAGCCCGCGTCGGAGACGGCGATGGACGCGGTGCGCAGCCGGGCGTGCCGCAGGGCGTCGAGGGCGTTGGCGTAGGTGGGGTTCTCGGTGACGACCCGGTCGCCGGGCCGGCAGAGCAGGCTGACGACCAGCGAGAAGGCCTGCTGGGCGCCGGCGGTGACGAGGATCTGCTCGGGGCGCGTGGGCAGTCCGCGCCGGGTGAACCGGTCGGCTATCGCGGTGCGCAGGTCGGGCAGGCCGAAGGGGTGGTAGCCGGGGTTGCGGGCGAGTGCGGGCAGCCGGGGCGCGGCCCAGGCGAAGGCCTCGGCGAGGCTGCCGTCGGGGGCGCCCATGGCGGCGATGGCGAGGTCGATGCCGGGGTCGCCGTCGGGCCGGCCGCCGGTGCCGCCGCCGAGGATGGCGGGCGAGCCGACCGGCAGGTGGCCGTCGGGGAGCTCGGTCCAGGTGCCGGAGCCGCGGCGGCTGCGGACGTAGCCGCTCTCGCGGAGCAGGTCGTAGGCGCCGGTGACGGTGGCCCGGCTGGCTCCGACCGCCTCCGCCAGCTCGCGTTCGGCGGGGAGCCGTACGTGCAGGGGGATCCGGCCGTCCAGGACCAGGGTCCGCACGGCGTCGGCGAGGCCGCGGTAGCCGGGGCGCGCCAGCACCTCGGCGGGGAGCAGCGCCGCGAGCTGGCGGCTGCCGATCGTCCTGTCCGCCGTATGGACCACTCGCCCGTTTGCCATGCCAACCTCCCCCGATTGGCTCTGCCAGCCAGGCCAATCAAGGTCCAGACTCGCTGCATTGGCCCTCGATTGGCAAGGAGATGCGGACGTGTTCACCGACCGTGACGAACGAGCCCTGCTGGCAGCCGCCGAGAACCGGATCGCCGCGCCCCTGCGGATCGGGGCCGCGCTGGCCGCCGTACGCCGGGTCCTGACGCGGGCTTCGGCGCAGGAGCGAGAATCGGTGGCATGCCAGCCCACACCTCTCCCCCTCCCGCCCCCGCCGCTGCGCCCGTGATCGCCGGCCTGCTCCTGGCGGCCGGCGGTGGCCGCCGGCTCGGCGGGCGGCCCAAGGCCCTGCTCCCCTACCGCGGCCGCCCGCTGGTCGAGAACGCCGTACGGGTGCTGCGCGAGGCCGGCTGCGGCCCGGTGCACGTGGTGCTCGGCGCCTCGGCGGCCGAGGTCCGCGAGCGCGCCGACCTGAGCGGGTGCGTGGTGACCGACAACCCGGACTGGGCCGAGGGCATGGGCTCGTCCCTGCGGGTCGGCCTCGCCTCACTGGCCGGTACGGGCGCCCGCGCGGCCCTGGTGTCGCTGGTGGACCAGCCGGGCATCGGGCCGGCGGCGGTGGCCCGGGTCCTGGAGGCGTACCGCTCCCCGGCGAGCCTGGTGGCGGCGGCCTACGAGGGGGAGCGCGGGCATCCGGTGCTGTTCGGGGCGGACCGCTGGGCGGACATCGCGGCGACGGCCACGGGTGACAAGGGCGCGCGAGTGCACTTGAGCACACACGCGGCGGAGCTCACGCTGGTCGAGTGCGGGGACGTCGCGGAGGCTTTCGACATCGACACGCCGCCCGACCTGGCACGTCTGGCTTGAGCGGGACTCGGGTCCGGCCTGAGCAGGGCGTAACGGGCATGGCACTGAGGGCCACCGGGCATCGGAATCTGTCGACCCGGAGAATCTCGATATCAACAAACCATTGAACTTCCACCATGAGGAAATTACTATCCACTGGTCAGAAGCGCCCTGAACCCCAAGACGGCGCCCGCGACCGTATCCCGGAACTCTCCACACCCGACGGCACTGCGTGCCGTCTCGCGCGAGCATTCCCCCGCGGACGCAAGGCACCGCCGCTGAAGGAGTGACAGATATGTCCGCACCAGCGCCGTCCCCGCTGGCCATCGTCGACGCCGAGCCCCTGCCCCGGCAGGACGAAGTCCTCACCGATGCGGCCCTCGCCTTCGTGGCCGAGCTCCACCGGCGGTTCACCCCCCGCCGCGACGAGCTCCTCGCCCTCCGGGCCGAGCGGCGCGCCGAGATCGCCCGCACCTCCCACCTCGACTTCCTCCCGGACACCGCACAGGTCCGCGAGGGCGACTGGAAGGTGGCGCCGGCGCCGGCCGCGCTGAACGACCGCCGCGTGGAGATCACCGGTCCGACGGACCGCAAGATGACCATCAACGCCCTGAACTCGGGCGCCAAGGTCTGGCTCGCAGACTTCGAGGACGCCTCGGCTCCCACCTGGGAGAACGTGGTCCTCGGCCAGCTCAACCTCATCGACGCCTACGAGCGCCGCATCGACTTCACCGACCCCCGCTCGGGCAAGTCCTACGCCCTCAAGCCCGCCGAGCAGCTCGCCACCGTCGTGATGCGGCCGCGCGGCTGGCACCTGGAGGAGCGCCACCTCCAGGTCGACGGCCGCTCCGTGCCGGGCGCGTTCGTGGACTTCGGCCTGTACTTCTTCCACAACGCCCAGCGCCTGATCGACCTCGGCAAGGGCCCGTACTTCTACCTGCCGAAGACCGAGTCGCACCTTGAGGCCCGCCTCTGGAACGAGATCTTCGTCTTCGCCCAGGACTACGTCGGCATCCCGCAGGGAACCGTCCGCGCGACGGTCCTGATCGAGACCATCACCGCCGCCTACGAGATGGAAGAGATCCTCTTCGAGCTCAAGGACCACGCGGCGGGCCTGAACGCGGGCCGCTGGGACTACCTCTTCTCCATCGTCAAGAACTTCCGTGACGGCGGCGAGAAGTTCGTCCTGCCGGACCGCAACGCGGTGACGATGACCGCCCCCTTCATGCGGGCGTACACCGAGCTGCTGGTCAAGACCTGCCACAAGCGCGGCGCGCACGCCATCGGCGGCATGGCGGCCTTCATCCCGTCCCGCAAGGACGCCGAGATCAACAAGGTCGCCTTCGAGAAGGTCAAGGCCGACAAGGACCGCGAGGCGGGCGACGGCTTCGACGGCTCCTGGGTCGCGCACCCCGACCTGGTGCCGATCGCGATGGCCTCCTTCGACGCGGTCCTCGGCGACCGGCCGAACCAGAAGGACCGGCTGCGCGAGGACGTCGCCGTGGCCCCGGGCGACCTGATCGCGATCGACTCCCTGGACGCCCGGCCCACCTACGAGGGCCTGCGCAACGCCGTCCAGGTCGGCACCCGCTACATCGAGGCCTGGCTGCGCGGCCTGGGCGCCGTCGGCATCTTCGGCCTGATGGAGGACGCGGCCACCGCCGAGATCTCCCGCTCGCAGATCTGGCAGTGGATCAACGCCGGCGTCGTCTTCGAGAACGGTCTGACGGCCACCGCGGACCTGGCCCGCAAGGTCGCCGCCGAGGAACTGGCCGCCATCCGCGCCGAGGTCGGCGAGGAGGCATTCGCGGCCGGAAAGTGGCAGCAGGCCCACGACCTCCTGCTCCAGGTCTCCCTGGACGCGGACTACGCGGACTTCCTCACCCTCCCTGCGTACGACCAGCTCATCGGCTGAGACCCCACCCCCGGCTGAATCGCACAGCAGCCGGAGACCGACAGCTCCGCCCCCGCGGCCCAAGGCCCCGGGGGCGGAGCTGTATTCGCGTACGGGAACTCCTGGGCGCAGGGCGGGATTCGCCCGGCGCCCGTCATGGGATAGCCGCGGTATAGGCACTCGAAGAACCCTCGGACTCGACCACGGGGCCACTCGGTGGCCGAACGACCGATCGGTTGTTACTTGTTCGTAACTTGCCTGTACCTAGCGGTAACAAGCGGCGGCGTGTCACCTTTCCGGTTGCCACCGGCCGGAGGTACCCCCACTTCCCCAGCCATGCGGCGGAGTTGTTCCCGACTCCCGCATGGCCAACAGCAGGAGTTCCGCAGTGATCGGATTCCGCAACGACAGCAACAGCCCGACCCGCAGTCGAGTGCGACGACTGGCCGGGGCCGGGATGGTCGTACCGCTCGCCGTCAGCGCGCTGCTGGCCGGCGGGGCCGGCACTTCCGCCGCCAGCCCCGGGACGGGACCCACGGCCGTGGTGTCCATGGGCGACAGCTACATCTCCGGCGAGGCCGGGCGCTGGAAGGGCAACAGCCTCACCAACACCGGCAACCGGACCGGCACCGACCGGGCATGGGTCAGCGGCAGCACCTACGACCCCGGCAAGGTGTACGGGACCACCGTCGGCGGGTGCCACCGCTCGGACTCCGCCGAGGTGAAGAGCGCCGGGCCCATCGCCGATGTCGCCGTGAACCTGGCCTGCTCCGGGGCGACTTCGGAGAACGTCTTCCGCGCCTCCAACGGCGGCGTCGCCTACAAGGGCGAGGCCCCGCAGGCCGACCAGCTCGCCGCCGTGGCCGCGAGCCACAACGTGAAGGTCATCGCGCTGTCCATCGGCGGCAACGACCTCGGCTTCGCCGACATCATCAAGGACTGCGCGCTCGACTTCATCATCTGGAACTCCTACTGCTACGACGACCAGCAGGAGGGCGTCGACGCGAAGATCGACGCCGTGATGGGCAAGGTCGGCAAGTCCGTGGACGAGATACGGACGGTCATGCGCGGGGCAGGCTACAGCGACTCCTCGTACCGCATCGTGCTGCAGTCCTACCCCTCGCCGATCCCGCGCGGGGCGGAGAACCGCTACACGCAGAGCGACTGGAGCCGCCTGAACACCGGCGGATGCCCGTTCTGGAACCGTGACTCGGACTGGGCGCGGGACTCGCTGGTACCGCAGCTCGCGAACCGCCTCAAGGGGGTCGCCGCGAGCAAGGGCGTCCAGTTCATGGACCTGCGGGACATGATGCAGGGGCGCGAGGTGTGCGCCAAGGCGAGCAAGCAGGTCACCACCTCGGCGCCCGCGTCGGCGCAGACGAGCGAGTGGGCGCGCTGGATCGACAGCAGCGAGACCCAGAGCCTGATCCAGGAGTCCATGCACCCGAACTACTTCGGGCAGCTCGCGGCGGGCCGCTGCCTGGCGCTGGTCACGGCCCAGCCGGCCACGTCCAGCTTCGGCTGCAAGAACACGCCGGGCACCGACCAGACGGGCATGTTCCTGACGCCCGTCGGCTAACCGTCCGCTTCGGCGGCGCGACCCTGTCGCGCCGCCGAAGCGACGCTGGGCCCGGACGCCGGACCCGGACGCAGGATCTATCCGTCCAGCACGGACAGGACGTTGCCCGCCGGGTCCTTGAACCAGGCGATGTTGGGCATCTCGCCGTCCCCGTGGACGATGCCCTTGGCGTCCATCTCGAAGCCCTCGTACCGCTCGAAGCCGACACCGCGCGCGCCGAGCTTGTCGACGGCCCGCTCCACGTCCGCCACCTGGAAGTTGAGGATCGTGAAGCTCGCGGGCTCGTGGTCGTCCTTCGGGTAGACCAGGACCTTGGTGTCGCCCGCGAGGTGCAGGAACAGCATGCCCTTCTCCTCCGAGACGCGCAGGCCGAGGGTGTCGCCGTAGAACTCCTTGGCCCTGCCGATGTCGTCGACCGAGAATCCGCTGAATGCCTTGGCGTCTTCGAACATGACCATTCCTTCGGTCGGACGCGCCCCCGCTACCATCCTCCCCCCAGCCGCGCCGCCCGGCGACCGGAAAATCCGTGGGCCGGGGCGGCGCCGGCTGACATGCTCTGGCCCATGGCAGCCCGTACCGCACGTCCCAGTCTCTACATCTCCGTCGACATCGAGGCCGACGGACCGATCCCCGGACCGTATTCGATGATCAGCTTCGGGGCCGCCGTCGCCGGGCGGCAGGACGGCGCTTCGTATACGGCCGCCGATCCCGAACAGCGTACCTTCTACCGGGAGTTGCGGCCGATCAGCGAGGAGTACGTGCCCGAGGCGCTGGCCGTGAGCGGCCTGGACCGGGACCGGCTGCTGCGCGAGGGCGCCCACCCGGCGGCGGCGATGGCGGAGTTCCGCGCCTGGGTACGCAAGGTGTCCGCCGGGGCGCAGCCCGTCATGTGCGGATACCCGGCCTCCTTCGACTGGACCTTCCTGTACTGGTACTTGATCCGGTTCGGCGGGGACAGCCCCTTCGGCCACTCCGGCTGCCTGGACATGAAGACCCTCTACGCCTCCAAGGCGCGGGTCCCGCTGCGCGCGGCCGTCAAGGGCCGGATGCCGCGCCAGCTCCTCTCCCGCCGCCCGCACACCCACCACGCGCTGGACGACGCGATCGAGCAGGCCGAGCTGATGAGCAACCTGATGCTCTGGGACCCGCAGGCCGACACCGGGGCCTGATCCGGCCACGCTGCCTGGAGCGATGCGGCGGTGCGTACGCCACACCCGCAGTGGGTGGCGTACGCACCGCCGCACGATCCGCACCTCCGGGCGCCGGAGCGCCGGTCAGTGCACCGGCACCGGATCCGGGCCGACGGCCGCGGCCGCGCCCTTCTTGGCGCCGAGGTGGTTGAAGGCCAGGTTCAGCACGATGGCCACCACGCAGCCGGTGCTGATGCCCGAGTCGAGGACGACGAGCAGGTCCTTCGGGAAGGCGTGGTAGAAGTCCGGCGCGGCGATCGGGATCAGGCCGATGCCCACCGAGGCGGCGACGATCAGGGCGTTCTCGCCCCGCTCCATGGCTGCGCCCGCCAGGGTCTGGATGCCGCTGGCCGCGACCGAGCCGAAGAGGACGATGCCCGCGCCCCCGAGGACCGGCAGCGGGACCACGCCGATGACGGAGGCGGCCATCGGGCACAGGCCCAGCAGGATCAGGATGCCGCCGCCGGCGGCGACGACGAAGCGGCTGCGGACCTTGGTCATCGCCACGAGCCCGATGTTCTGGGCGAAGGCGCTGCACATGAAGCCGTTGAACAGCGGGCTGAGCGCGCTGCCGAGGGTGTCGGCGCGCAGGCCGCCCTCGATGATCTTCGCGTCCGCCGGACGGCCGACGATCTTGCCGAGCGCCAGGATGTCGGCGGTGGACTCGGTCATGCAGACGAGCATGACGATGCACATCGAGACGATGGCGGCGACCTGGAACTGCGGGGCGCCGAAGTGGAACGGGGTCGGGAAGCCGACGAGGGACGCGTTGCGCACGGCGTCGAACGAGGTCATGTCCAGCGGTATCGCGATGAGCGTGCCGGCGACCAGGCCGAGCAGGATGGAGATCTGCTGGAGGAAGCCGGTCAGGAACTTGCGCATCAGCAGGACGATCACCAGGGTGACGGCGGCCATGCCGATGTTCTTCATCGAGCCGTAGTCGGTGGCGGTCGGGGTGCCGCCCTGCGACCAGTTGAAGGCCACGGGCAGGAGCGAGACGCCGATCAGGGTGATGACCGTGCCGGTGACGACCGGCGGGAAGAAGCGGACGAGTTTGCCGAAGTAGGGGGCTGCGAAGAAGCCGATGGCTCCGGCGACGATGATCGCGCCGAAGATGACGGGGATCGCGTCCGCCCCCTCCCCCTTGCCGATCGCGATCATCGGGGTCACGCCGGCGAAGGAAACGCCGTTGACGAAGGGGAGCTTGGCGCCGATCTTCCAGAATCCGAGGGTCTGGAGGAGGGTGGCGAGTCCTGCGGTGAAGAGCGAGGCGCCCATCAGGAAGGCGGTCTCGGTGGCGGAGAGTCCGACGGCGGGGCCGACGATCATGGGCGGGGCAACGACACCCGCGTACATGGCGGCCACATGCTGGAGACCGCTCGTGAACATCTTCAGAGGAGGCAGGGTCTCATCGACCGGGTGCTTCTCCTCCGGTACTGCGACAGCGTCTTTGCGAAACCTGGGCGCCATGGCCACGGCTTCCTCCGGTCGGGTAACACGTCGGCAGGGACGTGGGTGTCTTGGAGGTGGTGCGAAAGCTGTGCGAGTCGGGCTCTTGTTCAGTTGTGAGGGCATGCGGAAACGACTCGCCCGAGTCGTTTCGTCAAAGGCGTTCCGTCAGAGGCGTTTCGGCAGAGGAGAGCAAGCAGTGGCACGAGTCACCGCTCCCGGGGGCGCCCTCGGATTTCCTCAGGCGCTACCCGGGAACAGCTGCCGCGGACCCCGCTCGGGTCCGCGGCCGCCGGCCGGGGGCCGTCCCCCCCGGCCGGACTCACTGGGATCAGGCCTGCGCGGAGATCCGCGCGAGGCGCTGGGCCTCTTCCCGCGTGGACACGGCGATGGCGTCCTCGTCGGCGAAGAGCAGTCGGTTGTTCTCGACGATCTGCTTGCCGTTGACGAACGAAGCCGTCACGGGGGCCGCGGCGCCGAAGACCAGCGCGGTGACCGGGTCGGCGATCGAGGAGTGCAGGAACGTGCTCAGGTTCCACATCACCAGGTCGGCGCACTTGCCGACCTCCAGCGAACCGATGTTGTCGGCGCGGCCGAGGACCTGGGCGCCCCCGTACGTACCGAGGCGCAGGGCCTGGCGGGCGTTGAGCGCGCGCTCGCGGTGGACCGGGTTCAGGCGGTTGATCAGCAGCGCGTTGCGCAGCTCGGTGTGCAGCTCGCCGGACTCGTTGGAGGCGGTGCCGTCCACGCCGAGGCCGACCGGCACGCCGGCGGCCAGCATGTCCGGGACGCGGGCGATGCCGGCGGCCAGACGGGCGTTGGAGGACGGGCAGTGCGCGACACCGGTCTTGGTACGGGCGAACGCGGCGATGTCGGAGTCGTTCATGTGGACGCTGTGCGCCATCCACACGTCCTCGCCGAGCCAGCCGGTCGACTCGAAGTAGTCGGTCGGGCCCATGCCGAACAGTTCCTTGCAGAACTGCTCTTCCTCGACGGTCTCGGAGCCGTGCGTGTGCATGCGCACACCCAGGCGGCGGGCCAGCTCGGCGCCCTGCTTCAGCAGCTCGGTGGAGACCGAGAAGGGGGAGCACGGGGCGACGGCGACCTGGGTCATCGCGTCGAAGGAGGCGTCGTGGTACTTCTTCACGGTCGCCTCGGTGTCGGCGAGCGCACCTTCGAGGGTCTCGACCGCGTGGTCCGGCGGCAGGCCGCCGTCCTTCTCGCTGCGGTCCATCGAGCCGCGGGCGAGGGTGAACCGTACGCCCATCTCGGACGCGGCGCGGATGATCGAGCCGGAGAGGTCGCCGGAGCCCTTGGGGAACACGTAGTGGTGGTCCATGGCGGTGGTGACGCCGCCCTTGGCCATCGCGGCGAGCGAGCCCTGCGCGGCGGTGTAGGTCATCTGCTCGTCGATGCGCGCCCACGTCGGGTACAGCGCGACGAGCCAGTTGAAGAGGTTGTGGTCGGTGGCCAGACCGCGGGTGATCCACTGGTAGAAGTGGTGGTGGGTGTTGACCAGACCGGGGGTGACGAGGTGACCCGTGCCGTCGATGCGGCGGACCACGTTGTCGAGCTTCTCGGGGGCTTTGCCCGCACCGATCGACTCGATCTTGTTGCCGGCGACGACCACGTAGCCCGAGGCGTACTCGGTGTCGTTCGCGTCGACGGTCGCAATCGCACAGTTCTCGATGACGATGCGCTCTACGGCGCTGTCATGGGCTGCCGATGCTGCCATGGGACTTCCTCGTGCTTTCAGTGGCGGTGCGGGCACGGCAAAGCCCTGGGGATTTGAGTGCCGGAGCCGGGGGCCTTGACAGCTGACAGTACTGCCGCCCCGTGCGTTGCGTCCGGGTGCCGATTCAGGAAGTTGAGGGTGTCGCGCGTCCCGGGGCCACTGCGGAGCCCCGGGACGCGCGTGCCGCGTCAGAGGTTGGTCATGTCCACGGGGATACGGGCGTCGACGCCGTCGCGGAGGACCGTCGCCTCGATCAGACCGTACGGGCGGTCCGCGGCGAAGTAGACCTCATTGTCGTTCTTGAGGCCGAAGGGCTCGAGGTCGACCAGGAAGTGGTGCTTGTTCGGGAGCGAGAAGCGGACCTCGTCGATCTCCGAACGGTGGTTGATGATGCGCGAACCCATCTGGTACAGGGTCTGCTGCAGCGACAGGGAGTAGGTCTCCGCGAAGGCCTGCAGCATGTGCTTGCGGGTCTCGGCGTAGGACTTCTCCCAGTTGGGCATCCGCTGCTCGTCGTCCGACCAGTTGAAGCGCCAGCGAGCCGACACCTGGGTGGCCAGGATGCGGTCGTAGGCCTCCTTCAGCGTCGTGTACTTGTCCTTCACGTAACCCCAGAACTCGGAGTTCGTGGAGTTCATGACGACCAGGTCCTTGAGGCCGGAGATGACCTCCCAGTTCTGACCGTCGTACGTGATCTGGGTGACGCGGGTCTCCATGCCCTGGCGGACGAAGGAGTGGTTCACCTCGTCGGAGCCGATGAACTTGGAGTTGGCGTCCGAGGTGGCGATCCGGGACCAGGAGTACTCCTCGATCCGGATGCGGGCCTTCTGGATCGGCTCCTGGCTGTTGACGAACCAGCGCGCCAGGTGGATGCCGAACTGCTCGGCCGACTCGATGCCGTACTCCTTGGCGAACGCGTACACCGTGTTCTTGGTGGTGTCCGTCGGAAGGACGTTGGCGTTCGAGCCGGAGTAGTGGACGTCGTCCATGTCGCCCGAGAGGGCGACCGAGACGTTCAGGTCCTTGATGTGGTGCGTGTCGCCGTCCCGCGTGATCTTTACGACGCGGTTCTCTGCTTTGCCGTACTGGTTCTGGCCCAGAATCGTGGCCATGCTAGCTCCCTCGGTAAACGGAGTAGCCGAACGGGTTGAGCAGCAGCGGTACGTGATAGTGCTCGCCCGGGTTCACCGCAAAGGTGATGGTGACCTCGGGGAAGAACGCACCGCTGTCCCTTACGCGGGGGGCGTCCTGCTGCGCCTCGGCTTGCTTCTTGGAGAAGTACGTCTCGGTCTCGAAGTCGAGGCGTACGTGGGTGGTGCCTTCCGGCAGGGCCGGCAGGTCCTTGCAGCGCCCGTCCGCATCGGTGGCGGAGCCGCCCAGGGCCGCCCACTCGCCGTCCAGGCCCGTACGGGCCGACAGCGAGATGGCGACGCCCTCGGCGGGCTTGCCGATGCTGGTGTCCAGGATGTGCGTGGACACCGAATTTCTCGGCGATGCCGCGGTCTCAGTGCTCATGCTCACGCTCCTTCTGCGAGTTCCACGAGGCGGGTAAGGCGGATCTTGTTGATCTTGACGAGCTCGCCGCGGGCGATTTCGCGCTCCTGCTCCGGCGAGTGGTCGATCCGGACCTTGACCGCGTCCCGCATGAACTCACCGGTCGCACCGGTGGCGCAGATGAGGAAGACGTGGCCGAACTTCTCCTGGTAGGCCAGGTTCAGTTCCAGGAGCTCGTTCTTGAGCTCCTCCGAGGCACCGGCCATGCCCCGCTGCTCGCGGGCTGAGGTCGGGTCTCCCGGCTTCGGCCGGCCGATCGGCGCGTGGCCCCCCATCGCCTCGCCCAGGTCCTCGGCGGTGAGCTCCGCCATGGCGGACTCGTTGGCCGAGAACAGGGCTTCGGCGCTGGCGAAGGGGCGCTGGGCGAGGACTTTGCTCCCCCATGCCGAGCTGGCGCACACCTCGTGGAGCTCGGCCGTGGCCGCGCTGTCGTCCAAGGCGTTGAACCGGGTGAGACCCGGGGTCGGACTCGAAGTCACGGTAGGCCTCCGTGGCCTGTTGTTGCTTTGACGGGCTGCGCATAGCTAACGCCCTCGACAACACGGCGTCAACACTTTGTTGAAACTTCCCGTACACAAAAGCCGCCGCCCGGGTGAATTGGGCGGCGGCTCGTCACAGTGGGTCAGAGTGGCTTCACTCTTGGTTGGTTTTGGCGGGTCCTTTGGGAGTGTTTGAGTCCCTGTTCAAGTAGTTGTAGACCGTGAAACGGCTGACACCCAGGGCTCCCGCGACCGTCTCCACTCCGTGCCGGACCGAGAAGGCGCCGCGCGCCTCCAGTATCCGCACGACGTCCTGCTTGGACTTCCGGTCGAGCTGCGACAACGGTACGCCGTGCCGGCGCTCCAGCGCCGCCAGGATGTGGTCCAGCGAGTCGGACAGCTGCGGCAGCCGTACGGCCAGCAGGTCCTGGCCCTCCCAGGCCAGCACCACGTCGTCGGGCTGCGCCAGCGCCGGATCCATCAGCTCGCCGCCCATCGCGTCCACCAGCGGCTTGACCGCGGTGACGAACGGGTGGTCACGGGGCTCGGTCATGGGGTGTCCTCCCCGATCACGTTGACCTGGAGCGAGACGCGCGTGGCCCCGGACTCCAGCGAACGGCGCAGCAGCGCGGCCACCGCGGTCAGCACCTCGTCGGCGCCACCCTCGGCGGTGTTGCCGAACGGGCCGACATCCACCGCGTCCAGCTGCGCCTTCTGGATGACCTCGCGAGCGGCCACGGCATGGGCGGGGGCCTCTTCGAGATCGAAGGGCTCGGTCGTGAACTCCACTCTCAATCGCACGCTGGTCAAGCTACCTCCCGGTCACGTTTTTCCGGCAGTCCGCACTTGACATCCAGGACAAGCCCGATGCAGTCTTCCATCAAGCAGAAACTAACTTCCGCAATACGGAAGGAGCGCACACCCCTCATGGGATACACGGACCAGCGCTTCGATGTGAACCTTTCGATCCTCTTCACGGAACTCCCGCTCCTGGAGCGCCCCGCGGCTGCCGCCGCGGCGGGCTTCACGGCGGTCGAGCTGTGGTGGCCCTGGATCGAGACCCCCACCCCCGCTCAGGCGGAGCTCGACGCCCTCAAGAAGGCTCTTGAGGACGCCGGCACCCAGCTGGTGGGCCTGAACTTCTACGCCGGCCAGCTGCCGGGCCCGGACCGCGGTGCGGTATCGGTTCCCGGCGAGGAGTCGGAGCGCTTCAACGCCAACATCAACGTGGCCGCGGACTTCGCGGCCTCGGTCGGCTGCAAGGCGCTGAACGCCCTGTACGGCAACCGCGTCGAAGGCGTGGACCCGGCCGTCCAGGACGAGCTCGCGCTGAAGAACCTGGTCGTGGCGGCTCAGGCCGCGGACCGCGTCGGCGCGATCCTCCTGATCGAGACCCTCAACAAGCCCGAGTCGCCGCTCTACCCGCTGGTGAGCGCCCCGGCCGGCATCGAGGTAGTGGACAAGGTGAACGAGGCCACCGGCCTCGGCAACGCCAAGTTCCTGCTCGACCTGTACCACCTGGCGATGAACGATGAGGACCTCTCCGAGGTCATCGAAAAGTACGCCGCCAAGACCGGGCACGTCCAGATCGCGGACAAGCCCGGGCGCGGTGCCCCCGGCACCGGCGAGCTGCCCCTGGAGGAGCTGCTCGACCAGCTGAAGAAGGCCGGATACGAGGGCTACGTAGGCCTGGAGTACAAGGCCGCCGACGCTGCCGCCTCCTTCGCGTGGCTGCCGGCCGAGGCCCGCGCCGCCAAGTAAGCGGACAAAGTCCAGGCGATCAGCCAGGCACGTCACGAACTTTTCGTACAAAGCATTAAGAGAAGGACCCTCATCATGAGCACCCTCCCCAAGATTGCCTGGATCGGTCTCGGAATCATGGGCTCCCCCATGGCCGAGAACCTCCTGAAGGCCGGCTACTCGGTCACCGGCTTCACGCTGGAGCAGGACAAGCTGGACCGCCTGGCCGCCGCCGGCGGCTCCGCGGCCGGCTCGATCGCCGAGGCCGTCAAGGACGCCGACGTCATCATCACGATGGTTCCCGCCTCCCCGCAGGTCGAGGCCATCTCCTACGGTGAGAACGGCATCCTCGAGAACGCGAAGTCCGGCGCGCTGATCATCGACATGTCGTCGATCACCCCGCAGACCTCGATCGACCTCGCGAAGAACGCCGCCGCCAAGGGCATCCGCGTCATCGACGCCCCGGTGTCCGGCGGCGAGGCCGGCGCCATCGAGGCCGTGCTGTCGATCATGGTGGGTGGCGAGCAGGCCGACTTCGACGAGGCCCTGCCCGTCCTGGAGGCCCTCGGCAAGACCATCGTCCTGTGCGGCCCGCACGGCTCCGGCCAGACGGTGAAGGCTGCCAACCAGCTCATCGTCGCGGTGAACATCCAGGCGTGCGCCGAGGCCGTGGTCTTCCTCGAGAAGTCCGGCGTGAACCTCCAGGCCGCCCTGGACGTCCTCAACGGCGGTCTGGCCGGCTCCACGGTCCTGACCCGCAAGAAGGACAACTTCCTGAACCGCGACTTCAAGCCCGGTTTCCGGATCGACCTGCACCACAAGGACATGGGCATCGTCACCGACGCCGCCCGCAACGTCGGTGCCGCCCTTCCGGTCGGCGCGGTCGTCGCCCAGCTGGTCGCCTCGCTGCGCGCCCAGGGTGACGGCGGCCTGGACCACTCGGCCCTGCTCCGTGCCGTCGAGCGCCTCTCCGGCGCCCAGGTCTGAGCACCCCCTCCCCCTGCTATCCGGGGGGCCTGAGTTTCCGGATGGTGCCGGTGCTGACACCTGTCCTGTCGCGCCCAAGCGCCGGCACCGTCCGGATCACCTCTCCGCCATCTTTCATTTCAACAAACTGTTGACGATGCGTTCATGCCGAAATTAGGCTGTTCCGCATGACGGAAGACGATTTCCGTCAGCAGTTCCCCGTACGGAAGGTCACCATGTCGAAGCGCACGCTGACGACCGAGTCTGGCGCCCCGGTCGCCGACAACCAGAACTCCGCTACCGCCGGCGTCGGTGGCCCGCTCCTGGTCCAGGACCAGCAGCTCCTCGAGAAGCTCGCCCGGTTCAACCGCGAGCGCATCCCGGAGCGCGTGGTGCACGCCCGCGGTTCCGCCGCGTACGGCCACTTCGAGGTGACCGACGACGTCACCGCGTACACCAGCGCCGCGTTCCTGAACACGGTCGGCAAGAAGACCGAGACCTTCCTGCGGTTCTCCACCGTGGCCGACTCGCTGGGTGGCGCGGACGCGGTCCGCGACCCGCGCGGCTTCGCGCTGAAGTTCTACACCGAAGAGGGCAACTACGACCTCGTCGGCAACAACACCCCGGTGTTCTTCATCAAGGACCCGATCAAGTTCCCCGACTTCATCCACTCCCAGAAGCGCGACCCCTTCACGGGCAAGCAGGAGCCGGACAACGTCTGGGACTTCTGGGCGCACGCCCCCGAGGCGACGCACCAGATCACCTGGCTGATGGGTGACCGCGGTATCCCGGCGTCGTACCGCCACATGAACGGCTACGGCTCCCACACGTACCAGTGGACCAACGCCCAGGGCGAGGCCTTCTTCGTCAAGTACCACTTCAAGACGAACCAGGGCATCCGCTGCCTGTCGGGCGAGCAGGCCGCCGAACTCGTCGGCTCCGACGCCAACTCGCACCAGACCGACCTGCTCCAGGCCATCGAGCGCGGTGTGAACCCGAGCTGGACCCTCTACGTCCAGATCATGCCCGCCGCCGAGGCCGCGGACTACCGCTTCAACCCGTTCGACCTCACCAAGGTGTGGCCGCACAGCGACTACCCGCTGCAGCGCGTGGGCCGCCTGGTCCTCGACCGCAACCCGGACAACGTCTTCGCCGAGGTCGAGCAGTCCGCCTTCTCCCCGAACAACTTCGTCCCGGGCATCACCGCCTCGCCGGACAAGATGCTCCAGGGCCGTCTCTTCGCGTACGCCGACGCCCAGCGCTACCGCCTCGGTGTGAACCACACCCTGCTGCCGGTCAACGCCCCGAAGGCGACGAAGGCCGAGAACTACGGCCGCGACGGTGTCATGGCGCTGCGCAACGGCTCGCGCCACGACAAGAACTACGAGCCCAACTCGTACCAGGGCCCGGCCGAGACCGGTCTGGCCCTCGGCGCCCCGAAGGCCGTCTCCGGCTACACGGGCACCCACGAGGCCCCGGCCCACACCAAGGACGACGACTTCTTCCAGGCCGGTGAGCTCTACCGCCTGATGTCGGAGGCCGAGAAGCAGCGTCTGGTGGCGAACATCGCCGGCGGTCTGTCTCAGGTCACCCTCGAAGACGTCATCGAGAAGAACCTGGCTCACTTCCACGCCGCGGACGCCGACTACGGCAAGCGCGTCGAGGAGGCCGTTCGCGCCCTGCGCGACGCCTGAGAGCCCCAAGCTGCGCCGGGAGCCTGACGGGAGGTCAGGCTCCGGGTGCTGAGCCCGAGCTGCGGACCCGGATGAGGGGTGGTACGCGGTAAGGGCAGGACGAGGACCGTGGCGAGCGTGCGAGCCAGTGCGGTGGTAATGGGTTCCGAGGCCCGTCTCTTGACCTGAGGGAGACGAAGCCGGAGTTCTCGTCGCCGCCCGCCACGGTCCCAGCCAAATCTCCGTCCCCGTGTCCAGGGGCTACGCACAGAGCCCCCTGTACAGAGGGACGGAAACCTCTCCACAGTCTCCGCCCGGCGGTGCGAACGTCCTGTCGCGCCAGCCTCGCTCCGTCGGGCGGTAACAGCACGACCCATCCCCACAGACCAGAGCGCCGAGTCACGGACGGTCCCGTGACTCGGCGCTTTGTCATGTCCGGCTTGACCGACGGGCCGCGATGGCCTGCGGGTCCCAGCCGGGCCCCGGTACGGAGTCCAGGAGCAGTCGCGTGTACGCGTGCTCCGGGGCCGCCAGCACCGAGGCCGTCGGGCCCTGCTCGACGATCCGGCCGGAGTTCATGACCACCAGGGAGTCGGTCACCGCCCGTACGACGCCCAGGTCGTGCGTGATGAACAGGTACGCGATCTCCGTGCGGGCCCGGATGCCGGCCAGCAGGTTCAGGATCTGCGCCTGCACGGAGACGTCCAGGGCCGCCACCGCCTCGTCCAGCACCAGCACCGCGGGCTCCACGGCCAGGGCCCGGGCGATGGCGACGCGCTGGCGCTGGCCGCCGGAGAGTTCGCGCGGGCGCGCCGCCGCTTCCCGTTCGCCCAGGCCCACCTGGTCCAGCAGCTCACGTACCCGCGGGCGCGGGTCGCGGTCCGGGAAGTGCAGCCGCAGGGTCTCCCGCAGCACCTCTCCCGCTGGCACCCGAGGATCCAGGGAGAGCAGCGGGTCCTGGAAGACCAGCTGGACCTCCCGCGCCCTGCGCAGCCGGGCGGCGCGGCCGCGGGCAGCGGGCTCGCGCACGGTTCCCCGTACGCGCACCTCGCCCGCATCCGCCCGTTCCAGGCCGGTCACGATGCGGGCCGTGGTGGTCTTGCCCGAGCCGGACTCGCCGACGATGCCCAGCGAGCCGCCCGCCGGGACGGTGAAGGACACGTCGTCCACCGCGCGCGTGGCGCCGTACGCGCGGCGAAGGCCGCGGACTTCCAGTGCCGGGTTCATCGCGGGACCTCCGAGTGGTGGCAGGCGACGCCCGCGCGCGCGGCCGGGACCTCGGCGCCGCACAGGTCGGTGGCGCGGGCGCAGCGCGGGGTGAACGCGCATCCGGTGAGGACCGTACGCAGGTCCGGCGGCCGGCCGGGGATCGCGGGGAGCGGGCCGGGCGGGGCCTCCAGGCGCGGGGTCGCGGCCAGCAGGGCGCGGGTGTAGGGGTGGCGGGGGTGCTCGAAGAGGGTCGCGGCCGCGCCGGTCTCGACGATGCGGCCGGCGTACATGACGTAGACGCGGTCGCTGATGGCGGCGGCGAGTTCGAGGTCGTGGGTGACGAAGAGCAGCCCGCAGCCCTCGCGTTCGCGGAGCCGGGCCAGCAGGGCGATGGTCTCGGCCTGGGTGGTGGTGTCGAGGGCGGTGGTGGGTTCGTCGGCGAGCAGCAGCCGGGGGCCGGGCAGCAGGGCTGCGGCGATCATGACGCGTTGCAGCATGCCGCCGGACAGCTGGTGCGGGTACTGGCGCAGGATGCGCGGGGGCAGGCCCACCGCGTCGAGGAGTTCGGCGAGTCGGCCGTCGGGCGCCTTCGCGGAGGCGTACCGCACGCCCTCGGTGAGGAAGTCGCCGAGGCGGCGCAGCGGGTCCATGGCCGCCCGGGGGTCCTGGAAGATCATCGAGGCGGTGCAGGCGCGGAGGCCGCGCAGCCGGTCCGGGGCCATGGCCAGTACGTCCTCGCCGGCCACCCGTACGGTTCCGGTGGCCGTCGCGCCGGGCGGCAGCAGGCCGAGGGCGGCGCGGGAGGTGAGGGACTTGCCGGAGCCGGACTCCCCGACGAGGGCCACGGTCTCGCCGGCCCGGACGGTGAGGTCGACCCCGGCCAGGACGGGGCGCGGCAGGCCCGGGAGGGTGAGGTGGAGCGACTCCACCTCCAGCACGGGGGCGGGGCTCGTGCTCATGCGGTCCTCCCTGCGACCCGGTCGGCGAAGCGCTCGCCGACGACGTTGAAGGCGACGACGGTGAGGATCACCGCGAGGCAGGGGGCGAGCGCGGAGAGCGGCGCCCCTTCGAGGATCGCGGACTGGCCGTCGTTGATCATGGCTCCCCAGTCGGGGGTGAGCGGTGGCACGCCGAGGCCGAGGAAGGACAGGGCGGCGAGGTCGAGGAGCGCGTAGCCGAAGTTGACCGTGGACTGGGCGAGGACGACCGGGGCGATGTTCGGGACGAGGTGGCGCACGCAGATCCGCAGCCCGGAGAAGCCCTGGACCCGGTACGCCGCGAGGTACGGCTTGCCCGCCTCGGCGAGCGCGAGGGTGCGCGCGAGCCGGCTGACGAAGGGGGTGTACGCGAGGGACAGCGCGACCACCGGGGCGATCAGCCCGCGCCCGTAGAGGGAGACGAGCAGCATCGCCAGCAGCAGTCCGGGGAAGGCGAGCAGCAGTTCGCTGGTGCGGGAGAGCAGGGTGTCGAGCCGGCCGCCGCGCCAGGCGGCGGTGACCCCGATGGCCACGCCGAGCAGGGTGGACAGGGCGACGACGCCGAGCGGGCCGAGGAGCGAGGTGCGGGCGCCGGTGATCAGGCGGGACAGGGTGTCGCGCCCGCTGATGTCCCCGCCGAGCAGAAGATCGGGCGTGGGGTTGGCGAGGGAGGCCGCGAAGTCGACGGCGTTGGGGTCGTGCGGCGCCAGCCAGGGCGCGGCGAGGGCGGTCAGGACGACGAGCGCGGCGAAGCCGAGGCAGGTGCGGTGGAGCCAGGAGCCGCCGCTTGGGGCCTTGCGGACCGGTCTCGTGGTGGAGCGGAGCAGCAGAGCGGTCATTCGGAGCTCCTCGCGCCGAGCCGGACCCGGGGGTCGATGAGCGGGTGGACGAGGTCGACGGCGAGGTTGACGAGGACGAAGAGGCCGATGGTGAGGAGGGAGATCGCCTGGACCACCGGGAAGTCCTTCACGGTCACGGACTTGGCGAGGAACTCGCCGAGCCCGCCGAGGCCGAAGGCCGACTCGACGAGGATCGTGCAGACCATCAGTCCGGAGATGGCGAGCCCGGCCTGGGTGACGACCGTGCCGAGCGCGCCGCGCAGCACGTGGCGGCGTACGACGGTCCGCTCGGGCACGCCCCGGCTGCGGGCGACGGTGACGTGGTCCTGGGCGAACTGCTCCAGCAGGGCCGCCCTGGTGACGCGGGCGAGGACCCCGACGAAGGGCAGGGCCAGCGCCACGGCCGGCAGGGCGAGGTGGTGGAGGGTGGAGAGGAAGCCGTCTCCGCTGCCGAGTACGGGGAACCAGCCGAGCCGCACCGAGAAGAGCGACAGCAGCAGGATCGCGGCGATGAACGACGGCGTGGCGACGGCGACCGAGGTGGCGACGAGGACGGCGCGGTCGGTGCGGCCGCCGCGGACGGCGGCGAGCAGGCCGAGCAGCAGCCCGCCGGCGATGACGAGGGAGGCTGACATTCCGATCAGGGCGAGGGTGACGGGGATGCGGGCCGAGACCAGCTCCAGGACATCGCTGCGGTACTGGACGGAGGTGCCGAGGTCTCCGGTGACGGCCCCGGCGAGCCACTTCCCGTACTGCACGAAGAACGGGTCGTCGAGGTGGTAGTGCTCGCGGATGGCGGCCAGGGCCTGGGGGTTGGCCCCGCGGCCGCCGAGGAGGAAGGTCTCGGGCCGGCCGGGGGCGAGACGGATGGAGGCGTAGACGAGGAACGAGGCGATGAGCAGGGTGGCGAGGAGCTCGCCGAGACGTCTCAGCAGGAAGCGGATCAGGCCCGTGTGCATCAGGAGGCCCCCACTTCCGCGGCCCACGGGGAGTACATGTACGAGATCGTCGTCGGGGCGCCGGTGATGCGCTTGTTCAGGAAGACGGTGCCCGGGTATTCGGCGACGGGCAGGCACACGGCTTCGTCGGCGGCCATCCTGGCGAGCCGGGCGGTGACGGCCCCGCGCTTCGCCGGGTCGTATTCGGCGCTCGCCTCGTCGACGACGGCGTCGTACTCCGGGTTGCTGTAGCCGCCGTAGTTCTCGAACTGGTCGGTGCGGAAGTTGGAGTACAGGCTCAGCGGGTCGGTGATCGAGAAGTAGTAGGTATAGGGGAAGAGGTCGAGCCCCTTGCGGGCCTCGGCGTCGGAGAACAGCGCGGTGAAGGCGTCGGGCGCGATGGTGCGGATCTCCACGTCCAGGCCGATCCGGCGGCCGGCGTCCTGGACCGCGATGGCGAGGAGCGAGACGTCCGGGCCGACCGGGCTGGAGGCGACGGTGACCTTCCTGCCGCGCGCACCGGCCTCCTCGACGAGGCGTTTCGCCTGCTCCAGGTCGCGGTGGACCGGTGGCAGCGCGGCGAGTTGGCCGGCCACCTGCTCCGGCGGGACTCCGCGCCAGGTCTCCTTGGCCACCAGTGAGCCGGTGGGCGAGGCGGCGCCGCGCATGGCGCCCTTGGTGAAGCCCTCGCGGTCCAGGGCCAGCATCAGGGCGCGGCGGACCCGGACGTCGCCCAGGGTTGCGCCGAGGTCGGCGACCGCGAGGTTGACGGTGGTGAGGCCCTCCCCGGCGTAGAGCCGGCCGTTGTCGGCGGCGCGCAGCCGCGACAGGGACTCCGGCGGGACCGCGAAGGAGCCGTCCACCTCGCCGGTGAGCAGGGCGTTGGTACGGGCGGCGGAGTCGGGCAGGAAGTTGAAGGTGACGTGTCCGGCCTTGGCGCGCCGGCCCCAGTAGCCCTCGAAGCGGTCCAGGCGCAGGGATTGGCCCTGCTCCCACTCCCCCAGCCGGTACGGGCCCGTGCAGTCGAGGCCGCCGTCGGCGGTGCCGAAGGTCTCGCCCTGCTCCGCCATCGTGGCGGCATGGGCGACGGTGCCCGCGGAGTTGGCCATGGCCTGCGCGAACAGCGCGTCGGGGCGCTTGAGGTGGACGGTGACCTGCAGCGGGCCGGTCTTCTCGACGGAGTCGACGTTCTTGAAGTCCTCGGTCCAGTACGAGCCCAGCTCGGGGTCGAGGTGCCGGTTCAGGCTGGCCACGGCGTCGTCGGCGGTGAGGACGGCACCCGAGTGGAAGCGCACGTTCGGGCGCAGGTCGTAGACCCAGGTGGTGGGGTCGGGGTTCGTGGCCTGCTCGGCGAGGCCAGGCTCCATGGTGAGCTGCGGGGTCCAGCGCATCAGGGATTCGCAGACGTTGGCGAGGACGGTGTTCTGCGGGTAGTCGAAGGCGTAGATGTAGTCGAGGACGGGCGGTTCGGCGTAGAGGGCCCAGGTGAAGCCGTCGATGTCGCCGCGGGCGGGGGGTGTGGCGGTGGAGAGGTGTGTTCCGGTGGTGCCGGCGCCACCGGCCGGGGCCGCGCAGCCCGCGCCCGTGAGGATCAGGGCGAGGACTGCGGCGGCGGGACCGGCCAGGCGGTGCCGTGAGGGGATCGGCATGCACGCTCCTTGGCAAAGGGGCCCCGGGTGGGGCCTGGAGGGCCGGGGCCCTACGGGGCTAGGGGGTGTCTGACGGATGTCCGTGGGGAAGGAGCGGCGTCCGGTGCGTGCTCTCGGCGTGCCGACCGGAAGCCCGCGTACTGGACGTACTTGGGCTTTCGGTCGGTGCGGCGAGAGCACGTGCCGGGCGCCGCGACGCCGCGGACATCCGTCAGACACCCCCTAGTGGCTCGGTGAGCTGGCCGTACAGCTCGGGGCGGCGGGTCTGGAGGAGGCCGAACTCCAGCCAGTCGCGACGCTGGTCGAGGTCGAGGTCGGCGACGAGTACGGCGGGGCGGTCCCGGGGCCCGCGCAGCACGATGCGGCCGTAGGGGTCGGAGATGAAGGAGGAGCCGTAGAAGGTGGAGCGGCCCTCGGTGCCGACGCGGTTGGGCACGATCATGAAGAGGGCGTTGGCGAGTCCGTTGGCGCTGATGGCGTGTTCCCACAGGGGCCGGGTGTCGAAGTCCGGCAGGTCCACCTCGGAGCCGATGGCGGTGGGGTGCACCAGGATCTCGGCCCCGTGCAGGGCGTAGGCGCGGGCGAGCTCGGGGAACCACTCGTCCCAGCAGGTGGGGAAGCCGAACCGGGCCCCTTCGTGGGAGACCACCGGGAATCCGCTGTCGCCGGGGCGGAAGCACAGGTCCTCGCGGTAGCCGGGGAAGGCGGGGATGTGGTTCTTGCGGGTCCGGGCGATCAGCTTGCCGTCCCGGTCCACGCAGATGGCGGTGTTGTAGCCGAGGCCGCCGTCCTCGGCGCGCTCGTAGAGGGAGGCGTGGACGGTGATGTCGAGCTCGGCGGCGAGGCCGGCGGCCAGCCGGGCGGTGGGCCCGGTCTCCAGGTCCTCCAGGTACCGGGCGGCGCCGTCGGCCATCGGGTCGTCGGTGTTGCAGAAGTACGGGCTGCGGGTCAGTTCCGGGAGGCAGACGACCTTGGCGCCTTCGGCGGCGGCCAGCCGGGCGCCCTCGCGCAGCCGCTCGTCGTGCTCGTCCGCGTCGGCGTACCAGCGCATCTGGACGAGGCCGACGCGCAGCGGGGCGCGCTCGGCGGGCTCCATGCGGGCCGGTGAGCCGAGCGGGGAGCCGTAGGAGGTGAGGAGTTCGTACGTGCTCACGCGCGGGCCGCCTTCGGGAGCTGCTGGGTGATGCAGTGGATACCGCCGCCGCCGTAGGCGAGGACGGGGGTCGGTACGCCGACCACCTTGCGGCCGGGCAGGGCGGCGGCGATCACGGCGAGGGCCGCCGCGTCGGTCTCGGACCGGCCGTCGTCGGCGCCGCCGACGGGGACCACGCAGCCGCCGTTGGCGAGGTAGAAGTTGAGGTAGCAGACCTCGACGGGGGTGCCCGCCACCTCCCCGTACGCGGTCTGCGGTACGGGGACGACCTCCAGGGCGCGGCCGCGGGCGTCGGTGGAGGCCTCCAGGACGGCGAGGTTGGCGCGCATCCGGGCGTAGTCGGGGTGCGCGGGGTCCTCGGGGAGGGAGACGACCACCTTGGCGGGGGCGACGAAGGCGGCGACGCCGTCCACGTGGCCGTCGGTCTCGGTGTCCTCCAGGCCGCCGTACGGCAGCCAGATGACCTTCTCGATGCCGAGGCGGCGCCGCAGCTCGTCCTCCATCTCGGTGCGGCTCATGCGCGGGTTGCGGTTGGGGTGCAGCAGGCACTGCTCGGTGGTGATGAGCGTGCCCTCGCCGTCGACGGTGAGGGCTCCGCCTTCGAGGATCATCGAGGAGTGGACGCGTTCCACGCCGAGGCGGTCGAGGAGGAGCGAGGCGAGCTTGTCGTCGGCGGTCCAGGGGTAGTGCTTCTCGCCCCAGGCGTTGAAGCGGAAGTCGACGCCGACGCGGTTGCCCTGCTCGTCGTGGGCGAAGATCGGGCCGGAGTCGCGCAGCCAGGAGTCGTCGACCGGCAGTTCGATGACCTCGACACCGTGGCCCTCGGCCGCGGCGTCGCCGAAGGCGGTGCGGGCCTCGTCTGCCAGGCCGGGCGCGGCGATCATGATCACGTGCTCGAAGCCGGCGACGGCCAGGGCCACGGCCGCGTACTCCCGCTTGGCCGCCTCGTAGGCCGGCCCCCACAGGGACGCGCGGGTCGGCCAGACCATCAGGCAGGCCTCGTGCTCGGCCCACTCGGCGGGCATGTGCGTGGACTTGGACATCGGGGGTGGCTCCCTTGGTGCGGTCGGGGCGGTACACCCACCACCCTGGCAGCCTGACTGAAATTTCAGTCAGGACCAGATGGACTGAAAATCCAGTCAGGTGGTCGGTGGGAGCTATCGTGGGACCTGACTGAAAGATCAGTCAAGGGGTATCCGACCGAAAGGTGCGAGCCGGCGTGGCCGATCGTCAAACGTTGATCTTGGAAGCAGCGGTACGAGTCATCGCGCGCAGCGGCGTCAGAGGGCTGCGGGTGGAGGAGCTGGCCGCGGAGGCCGAGGTCTCCACCGCACTGCTCTACTACCACTTCAAGGACCGCGCCGGCCTGATCCAGCGCACCCTCGCCTTCATCAGCGACCGCGCCACCGGCTACACCGACGAGGCCGTGTCCGACACCGAGGACGCCCGCACCGTCCTGCTCCAACTGCTGCTGAGCGAGCTCCAGGACACCGACCGGGTCCGCGAGAACAGCATCGCCTGGGGCGAGCTGCGGGCCAGCGCCATCTTCGACACCGAGCTGCGCGCGACCCTGGCCGAGTCCACCCGGAGCTGGACCCAGGACACCGCCGAGGCAGTCTCGGACGCCCAGGCCGCCGGCCTCGCCGACCTGCGCGTGAGCCCGCTCGACGCCGCGGACCGGCTGACCGCCCTGGTCGAGGGGCTGAGCGAGCGCTGGCTGAGCGGCTCCCTGACCCTGGAGCGGGCCCGCGAACTGCTCACCGGCGCCGTGGACGCGGAACTCGGCCCCCGCCCCGAGTAGCCGGTCGCCCCGGACCGCCCCGGACCGAGCAAACGCCCGGGACGCAGAACGACCCCCGTTCCTCCTCCAGGAGGCACGGGGGTCGTGCGTACTGCTACCGCGGGGACCGTCAGACGGTCAGCGGGCGGATCGCGGTCGGGGCGTGACCCGGCTCGGTCGCCAGCTCCTCGAACTCGGTGACGTCGCTCATGTCGACCGTCTTGCTCATCGAGATGTTGGTGACGCGCTCCAGGATGGCCTCGACGACGACCGGGACGCTGTACTCGGCGGCCAGCTTCTTGGCCTCCTCCAGAGCGGCACCCAGCTCGTTCGGGTCCTGGACGCGGATCGCCTTGCAGCCGAGACCCTCGACGACCTTGACGTGGTCGACGCCGTAGACACCCAGCTCGGGGGCGTTGATGTTCTCGAACTCGAGGTTGACCTCGAAGTTGATGCCGAGACCACCCTGCGCCTGGCGGATCAGGCCCAGGTAGGCGTTGTTCACCAGGACGTGGACGTACGGGATCTTGTGCTGCGCACCGACGGCCAGCTCCTCCAGCATGAACTGGAAGTCGTAGTCGCCGGAGAGGGCGACGACGGGGGTCTGCGGGTCGGCGGTGGCGACACCCAGCGCGGCCGGGATGGTCCAGCCGAGCGGGCCGGCCTGGCCGCAGTTGATCCAGTGGCGCGGCTTGAAGACGTGCAGCATCTGCGCGCCGGCGATCTGGGAGAGGCCGATGGTGGTGACGTAGCGCGTCTCCGGGCCGAAGGCCTTGTTCATCTCCTCGTAGACGCGCTGCGGCTTCATGGGGATGTTGTCGAAGTGCGTGCGGCGCTGCAGCGAGCCCTTGCGCTCCAGGTGCGAGGCGACCCAGGCGCTGAAGTCGGGCAGCTTGCCCTCGGCCTTGAGCTCCTTGGCGACCTCGATGAAGACGGTCAGCGCGGCCTTGGCGTCGGAGACGATGCCGAGGTCCGGGGCGAAGATCTTGCCGATCTGGGTGGGCTCGATGTCGACGTGGACGAACTTGCGGTCGCCGAGGTACGCGTCCAGGTTGTAACCGGTGTGGCGGTTGGCCCAGCGGTTGCCGATGCCGAGGACGAAGTCCGACTCCAGGAACGTCGCGTTGCCGTAGCGGTGCGAGGTCTGGACACCGACCATGCCGGCGGCCAGCTCGTGGTCGTCCGGGATGGTGCCCCAGCCCATGAGGGTGGAGATGACCGGGACGCCGATGAGCTCGGCGAACTCGACCAGCAGGTCGGAGGCGTCGGCGTTGATGATGCCGCCGCCGGCGACGATCAGCGGGCGCTCGGAGGCCAGCAGGAACTGGATGGCGCGCTCGGCCTGCTTGCGGGTCGCGGCCGGCTTGTGCACGGGCAGCGGCTCGTACAGGTCGGGGTCGAACTCGATCTCGGTCAGCTGGACGTCGATCGGCAGGTCGATGAGGACCGGGCCCGGACGGCCGGAGCGCATCAGGTAGAAGGCCTCCTGGAACACACCGGGGACCTGCGCGGCCTCCAGGACCGTGGTGGCCTTCTTGGTGACCGGCTTGGCGATCGACGCGATGTCGACGGCCTGGAAGTCTTCCTTGTGGAGCTTGGAGACCGGGGCCTGACCGGTGATGCACAGGATCGGGATCGAGTCCGCGATGGCCGAGTACAGGCCGGTGATCATGTCGGTGCCGGCGGGGCCGGAGGTACCGATGCAGACGCCGATGTTGCCCGGGGTCGTGCGGGTGTAGCCCTCCGCCATGTGCGAGGCGCCCTCGACGTGGCGGGCCAGCGTGTGGTTGATGCCACCGACGTTCTTGAGCTCGCGGTAGAACGGGTTGATCGCAGCGCCGGGCACGCCGAACGCTTGCGAAACGCCCTCGCGCTTGAGGATCTCCACTGCAGCGGCGGCGGCTGTCATACGAGGCATCGAGTTCTCCTGCGGGTCTGGCGGTCAGGCTTTTCCGTAATCCGGAAGTTTTGTTCTGCTATACGGAACAAGCTAAGCGGCGACTCCGCGCACGTCAAGGCGATACGGCTGCCAGGAACCCACCAAAAGCCGCGTCTTGGGCGGTGAGCTGTACGAATGTCCAGCGCTCGACGGAAATTCGAGGACGGCCTCGCCCCGGTGGTAGCTCGTGGTGGAGCATGGAGCTACGCACGGCGACGGAGGGGATCCACGGCTCATGGCGGATGCGGTACCGGTGCGCTGCCCGGCGTGCCTGCGCGAGAACAGCTACATCGCCCCGGTCTTCCCCTGCGCCTGCGGGAGCCCGGTCACCCCGCCGCTGGACCTGGCGGGACCACCCGAGCCGCTGACCCATCGCACGTGGTCGGACAGCTGGGTGGCGGTACGGTGCACCGCCTGCGGGCGGGAGAGCGAGTGGCCGCACCCGGAGCTGGGGTGCGGGTCCTGCGGGACGGTGGTGCGGATTCCGGTGCATCCGCTGGAGACCCCGGACTCCGAATCGGAACTGGGTGCGGCACTGGGTCCGGGCCCGGGACGTACGGACGGGGTACGGCCGCGGCCGCCCGCGGCGCCGCCCCTGCTGCCGGAGGCTCCGCCGGAGCCCGGACCGGCGCACGCCGCGCCCGCGACGCCGCCCGCGCCGCCGACGGCTCCGGTGCCGCGGCCCGCCTTCCGCCCGGTGACCATCCGTACGGCCCGCGACGCGGTGGCCACGGCCGCGCTGTACCTGCGCTGGCTCGGCTTCCAGGACGTACGGCAGCCCGACGGGCGGCCGATCCCGTCGGCGGCGGTGGACCTGCGGGCTCCGGGCCTGGTCGCGCAGGTGGACCCGACCACGGCGCCGGCCGGGCTGCGGGCGGTGGAGTGCGTCTGGCTGAACGGCCTGACCGCCTCCGCGACCAGCGTCTACTTCGCGCTCGCCGGGTACACCCAGGACGCGCGCACGCGCGCGGACGACCTGGGGATACCCCTGTTCGTCATGGACCTCACCGGAATGCCGCAGCCGGTCAACGACCCGGCGGACGCGCTCGTCGGCGGCGGGGCCTGAGGGCCGTCCCCTTAAGCTCGGAGGCATTAGCTGCCTTTTCCCGCCGAGGAGAGCTCGATGAGCCTGTACGACATCCCGCTGACCACTCTGTCCGACGAGCCCACCAGCCTCGCGGCCCACAAGGGCAAGGCGATCCTGCTGGTGAACACCGCGTCGCAGTGCGGGCTCACCCCTCAGTACTCGGGCCTGGCCCGGCTGCAGTTCAAGTACGAGGAGAAGGGCTTCACCGTCATCGGCGTGCCCTGCAACCAGTTCGGCGAGCAGGAGCCCGGCACCGCCGACGACATCCAGACCTTCTGCGCCGCGGGCTTCGGCGTGACCTTCCCGATGCTGGAGAAGACCGAGGTCAACGGCGAGAACCGGCACCCGCTCTACCAGGAGCTGGTGCAGACCCCCGACACGGAGGGCGCCGCGGGCGACATCCAGTGGAACTTCGAGAAGTTCCTGATCTCTCCCGCCGGCGAGGTCGTGGCCCGCTTCCGGCCGCGCACCGAGCCCGAGTCCCCCGAGGTCATCGCGGCCATCGAGGCGCTGCTGCCCGCGTAGGGCCACGAACACCGACAGCCCGGGCCGTTTCCGGCCCGGGCTGTGTGCATCACGGGGACTATCTGACGGTCAGGGCGTCGAGGTAGGACCGTACGTTGCGGCGCGTCTCGGGGACGCTGTCGCCGCCGAACTTCTCCGCGACCGCGTCGGCCAGCACCAGCGCGACCATGGCCTCGGCCACGATGCCCGCGGCCGGGACGGCGCAGACGTCCGAGCGCTGGTGGTGGGCCGCCGCGGCCTTGCCCGTGGCCACGTCGACGGTGGACAGGGCCCGCGGCACGGTCGCGATGGGTTTCATCGCGGCCCGTACGCGCAGCAGCTCGCCCGTGGTCAGGCCGCCCTCCGTGCCTCCGGAGCGGCCGGAGGTGCGGCGGATGCCGTCCGGGGTCGGCACGATCTCGTCGTGGGCCCGCGATCCGGGCACCCGCGCGAGGTCGAAGCCGTCGCCGACCTCGACGCCCTTGATGGCCTGGATGCCCATCAGGGCGGCGGCCAGCCTGGCGTCCAGGCGGCGGTCCCAGTGGACGTGCGAGCCCAGACCGACCGGCACTCCGTACGCCAGGACCTCCACCACACCGCCCAGGGTGTCCCCCTCCCGGTGGGCCCGGTCGATCTCGGCGACCATCGCCTCGGAGGCCTGCGCGTCGAGACAGCGCACCGGGTCCGCGTCCAGCCGGTCCACGTCGCCGGGGACCGGGTACAGGCCGTGCGGGGCCTTGGCCGCGGCCAGTTCGACGACGTGCGAGAGGATCTCGATCCCGGCCGTCTCCCTGAGGTACGACCTCGCCACCGCGCCCAGCGCCACCCGGGCCGCCGTCTCCCGGGCGCTGGCGCGCTCCAGGACCGGGCGGGCCTCGTCGAAGCCGTACTTCTGCATGCCGGCCAGGTCGGCGTGGCCCGGGCGGGGCCGGGTCAGCGGGGCGGCCCGGCCGAGGTCGGCGAGGACGTCCGGGTCCACGGGGTCGGCCGACATGACCTGCTCCCATTTGGGCCACTCGGTGTTGCCCACCATGACCGCGACGGGCGAGCCCAGGGTCAGGCCGTGGCGGACACCGCCGAGGAAGGTGACCTCGTCGCGCTCGAACCTCATCCGGGCGCCGCGTCCGTGGCCGAGGCGCCGCCGCGCCAGGTGGTCGGCCACCGCCTGCGTGGTGATCGGTACGCCTGCGGGAACGCCCTCCAGGATCCCCACCAGTGCCGGTCCGTGTGACTCCCCCGCGGTGAGCCAGCGCCACCTGCTCAACTGAGGGCCCCCTCGCGTACGGCCGGGAGCTCCGGGTCGCGTGCGGGACGGCGGCGCAGCTCGGCGGCGGCGCTGACCAGGGTGAGCAGCAGGGTGATCCCCACGCCACCGAGGATGGCGACCACGGGGGTGGAGCCCGAGAGGACGGTCGCGGCCACGGACGCGGTGATGGTGTAGCCGACGCCCTGGACGGCGTACTGGATGGAGTACCCGGCCGTGTGGGCGTGCTCCGGGAGGCGCTCGCGCAGGCTCATGCTGCGGGTGACCATCACGCCCGCCTGGAAGACGCCGGCCGCGAGGAAGGCGAGGGCGATGCCGACCAGGTTGGTGAACACCGCGGACAGCGCGACGCAGACCGAGGTGATCAGCAGGAAGACCAGGCTCTGGCCGCGTACCGTGCCCGGCCAGGTCCGCAGGCCGTAGAGGAACGCGCCGGCCGCGCTGGTCAGGGAGAACAGGGCGAGCAGGGCCCCGGCCCAGTTGACGGTGAGCTGCCGGTATTCGAGGAGCGGGGTGAGGGCGAGCTCCGCGGTGGCCAGCATGGACATCGCGCCCGCGCTGGTCAGGTAGATGGGCCAGGCGGAGGCGAGCACCCGGCCCCGGCCGATGGTCTTGGCCTTCTTGTCCGTCTGCCCCGCGGCCGCTGCGTCGGCCTCGGCCTCGGGCCGGTAGGCCGGCAGCAGGAAGAGGATCACCGCGGCCGCGAGGAACCCGACCGCGCCGACTGCCATCGGCGCGCTCGGCGAGGCGTTCACCGCCAGGACGACGACGAGCGCGGGGGCCCCGCCCCAGGTGATCTGGGTCAGGACCGTCTCGGCGCTCAGCGCCCGGGGCTCGTCGGCCTTGTCCACGAGGGCGATCAGCATCGACCGCATTCCGCCGGGGCCCGCGGCCGGGGCCGCGCCGGCCGCGAAGGCCAGTGCGGCCGTCACGGCCACCGGGGCCTCGGGGAACAGGGCGAGACCGGCGAAGGCGGCGGCGCCGGCCGCCATGCCGACGGCCAGGTGGACGTGGAGCCGCTTCGGGCGCATCCAGGCCCCGAGCACCACTGATCCCAGCACCTCGCCGAGGACGTAGGCGGCGGCCAGCGTCGCGCCCAGCGAGTAGCCGCCCGCGGTGTCGCGGACGAGGAACACCAGGCCCAGGGGGGCTACGGCGATGGGCAGCCTGCCGACGAAGGCGGCGGCCATCCACAGCAGGACGTTCCCTTTGAGGATCTTCCGGTAACTCATGGTCCTTCTTCTCTTCGCTTCTTGTTGCGGGTCGTCGGCCGTGGCGGGTGGTGGTCGGCCGCAAGCGCTCGTCAGACGAACAGCCCGGACAGGAGGTCCTCGGTCTTCTCCGCGGCGGCCATGTCCTCGGCGACGAGGCAGTACTCGACCGTGCCGCCGTGCGTGCTGTCGTCGGAGGTGATGACGACGCCGGTCCGGGTCTGCGGGTCGAAGGCGAGGCCCAGTTCCCGGATCCTGTCGACGGCTTCCCGGAAGGACGGCACCTGCCAGTGGTGGCGCTGGATGAGGATGCGTTCCCGGAGGAAGTCCGGTCCCACGAGCTGCTCGGCCAGGTAGTTGATGTGGGTCGAGCCGCCCACGCGCCCGTTGAACTCGTTGATCAGGATGTCGCCGCCGGGCGTGACGATCGCGTCCACGCTGATCGGGCCGCGGTAGCCCATGGCGCGGACCGTCTCGCAGAGGCGGTGTGCCTCGGCGAGGAACTGCGGGAAGCCCGGGTGGTCGGCCGACTTCGCCGGAATGACCAGACCGTTGAAGATCGGACCCATCAGCATCTCGCCGTGCCCGAAGAGCTCGGTCTCCTCCTCGCCGATGCGGAACTCGGCGTAGACGGGCACGCTGTCCGGGGTGTAGTCCTCGACGACCACCGGCCGGCTGTCGTCGTCCGAGTACCAGGACCACCGCTGGTCCAGATGGCGGGCGAGGTCCTCCCGGCTGCTGAGGACGGTGACTTCGGGGGCGCCGATGGGGGTGACGCCGCCGTCGCGGCTGAGGATGGCGTTGCCGTAGCCGGCGACGTGGAAGTCCTTCTTCACGATGGCGTGGCGGTCCCGTCCGAGGAGTTCCCACAGGAACTCCTCGGCCTCGGCCCGGGCGAAGGCCACCACGCCCCTGGGGATGGGGTTGCCGATGCCGGCGGCCAGTGCCCGGAACGTCGCCTTGCTGTTGAGGAGTTGGCCCCCGCCCTGGTGGATGTAGCGGAATCCGGGGGTCGTTCGGCCGAGTTCCAGGGAGTGGGCCAGCCGCACGACCGGGCTGTCGTAGTAGATCGGGAAGACCCGGTCGACGCCGGACTCCTCGGCGTTGCGGCGGAGTTCCTCGACGAACGGCCGGTCGTCCCAGCGGTCCGGGGTGAGGACGTCGACGCCCAGGGTGCCCGCGGGCGGGGCCAGGACGGTGATCCGGTCGCGGTCGGCGCCGGTCAGGGCGGTGACGTAGGCGAGGAACTCCTCGCTGGGTACGTGCGGTACGACGAGGACGTCGCCCTCGGACGCGTACCAGATCATGCGCTGGGCGGTCACGCCCGCGGTCCTGCGGTGCTCCGCGGTGAGTTCTGCCAGGTCGCCGACCATCTGGGCCGTGCGGTTGTTGGCTATGAACAGGGTGCTCATCGAGTCTCCACGGTTGCTTCGAGCCGCTCGATCTGGTCGGCGACGGTCTGGGTGGGCAGCACCACGGCGCAGCGGCCGGCCGCGTAGTGCAGGGCGCTGCGGTGGTCCTCCGCGGTGAAGTCGGCCACGGCGTCGGCGACCAGGAAGGTCTGGATGTCGTTCGTGTACGACTCGACGGCGGTCGCCAGGACTCCGATGTTGGCGTAGATCCCGCAGATGACCAGCTGGTCGCGGCCCTGCTCGCGCAGGAAGCCGAGGAGGCCGGTGCGGTGGAAGGCGCTGTAGCGCCACTTGGTGTACACCTGGTCGCCCGGCCGCGGTGCGATGCCGTCGACGACCTCGCGCTGCTCGGGGCTCACCGACATGCCCGGCCCCCAGAAGTCGCGCAGCAGGCCGCGGTCCTGCTCGCTCATGCCGCCCGGCTGGGCGGTGTAGGCCACCGGAATCCCCTGTGCGGCGCACCGCTCGCGCAGCTCGCGGACGTTGGCGGTGAGGGAGAGCACGGGGTCGGCGGCGGCCGGGAAGGCGTCGACGAAGTACCGCTGCATGTCGTGGATGAGCAGCACCGCACGTGCGGGGTCGACCCTCCAGTCGGCCTTGTTGGCCGGGAGTTCGGCTTCGGCCGGCATGGGGTAGGGCTGGATTGCTGGCAGTGACACGGGAGTTGGGGAACCTCTCACTGGTGGGGCCAGGACTCGGCGACCGTGATGGCCTGTCCGAGGTTGAGACGGGGGTCGCACAGCGTGGTGTAGGCCTCGCCCAGCGCGTTCAGCTCGGCCTCGTCCGCCCAGCACTCGACGACGGGGGCGGCGGTGGCTTCCAGGTGGAGCCCGCCCGGTACGCCGCCCTCCTGGAGCACGGCGGAGTGGAAGCCCTGGACCTCCCGTACGACGGTGGCGACGGAGCGGGTCTTGTGGCCGGCCGGGCCGGTGACGGTGTTGCCGTGCATGGGGTCGGACAGCCAGATCACCGGGTGCCCGGCGTCCCGTACGGCCGCGACGAGGGCGGGGAGGCGGTCGGCGACGAGGTCGGCGCCGAGCCGGGGGATCAGGGTGAGCCGGCCGGGCTGCCGGTTGGGGTCGAGGCGCTCGCACAGCGCGAGCAGTTCGGCGGGCTCCATGGCGGGCCCGACCTTGCAGGCCACCGGGTTGGCGACCTGGGAGAGCAGTGCGACGTGGGCGCTGTCGAGTTGGCGGGTGCGTTCGCCGATCCACGGCCAGTGGGCGGAGGTGAGGAAGGTCCGGTTGTAGGCGTCGCGGCGCAGTTGGGGCAGCTCGTAGTCGAGCAGGAGGGCCTCGTGGCTGCTCCAGAGCGGAGCGCCGTCGGTGCCGTCCTGGCGTTCGCGCAGCAGGCCGAGGACGTCTCCGGCCGCCTCGTGGCAGTCGAGCATGCGCAGCGGGTCGGGTGTGCGCAGCAGGGGGTCGAACTCCGGGCCGTTGACCATCGGGCCGCGGTGTACGGGGAGTTCGACGCCGCCGCGCCGCTCGGTCGGCTGGGAGCGGGGTTTGGCGTACTGTCCGGCGATCCGGCCGACGCGCAGTACGGGCAGCCCGGAGCGCGCCTGGAGGACGCCGGCGAGGCACTCGGCCAGGCCGGCCTTGCGGGCCACGGCTTCGGGGGTGCGGTCGGCGGGGTCCTCGGCGCAGTCGCCGGCCTGAACGATCAGGGCGTTGCCGGCCGCGACCTCGGCGAGCAGGCTGCGCAGGCGCAGGATCTCGCGCGAGGGTACGAGCGGCGGGCTGTCGCGGATCTCGCGGACGGCCTTGGCCAGGAGGTCCTGGTCGGGCCAGTGCGGCTGCTGCGCGGCGGGCAGGGCGCGCAGCGCGTCGTGCTCGGCGGCGGCGAGCGGCAGCAGGGCCGCGTCGGTGTGGCGGGGACGGGTCAGGGTGTTCACCGGTTGCTCCCGGTCGGGGTGGGCGTGGCGGTCGGGGCGGTCGGGGCGGCGAGGGCCGTGGTGACGAGTTGGCGGAGCAGTGCGGGCCCGTCCTCGGTCAGCAGGGACTCGGGGTGGAACTGGGCGGTGGCGAAGCCGGGGCCGCGCAGTCCGTGCACCTCGCCGGTGTGCGGGTCGCGGCTGACCTCCACGCCGGTGGCGGTGTCCAGGCGGTCGCCGGCTGACCGGCCCGCGAAGGTGTTGTAGAACCCGGCTCGTGCGCGGCGGCCGAAGAAGTCGATCTCCTGCTGGAGGCCCTGGTTGGGGGTTTCCTTGCGGACCAGCTCGACTCCGAGCAGCGAGGAAACGACCTGGTGCCCGAGGCACACGGCGACGAGCGGGGTCCCGGCGTCGAGCAGCCGCCGGGCCAGAGCGCGCGAGGTGGCGATCTTGGGGTCCTCGGTGCGCCTCGGGTCCCCGGGCCCGGGGCCCAGGAGCACCAGATCCGCCCGGCTCAGGTCCTCGTCGGAGACCTCGCGCCAGGGGTGTACGGTCACCGACGGCCCCAGGGAGCCCAGTTGGTGGGCGAGCATCGCGGTGAAGGTGTCCTCGTTGTCCACGACGGCCACCCGCAGCCCCGCGAGCTCGGGTACGGCGTACGCCCCGGCGGGCATCGGGTCCAGCCAGAACCGGGCGAGCCGCTCGTTGTACGAGGCGAGGCCCCTCAGCACCTCCGGGTGCTCGCCGAGCCGCCGGGCCGCGCCGGCAGCGGGGCGGTCGGCGACGGCTCCGGCGGTGACGGCGGTCGCCGCGGCCGCGGCCGCGGCCGCCGTCGGCTGCTCGCGCAGCACCGAGAGGAGCCCGGCGGCCTTCGCGTGCGTCTCGGCGACCTCGCTCTGCGGGTCGGAGTGGCGTACCAGGGTCGCGCCCACCCCGATCTCCAGCCGGCCGTCCGTATCGATCTCGGCGGTGCGGATGAGGATCGCGGAATCCATGGCCCGGCGGCCGGCGGCGTCCCGGCCGACGAGTGCCAGCGCCCCGCTGTAGTACGAGCGGCCGCGGGGTTCGTAGCGGTGCAGCACCTCGCAGGCGCTCTCCACCGGGCTGCCGGTGACCGTCGGGGCGAACATCGTCTCGCGCAGGATGTCCCGTACGTCGAGGCGGCTCTCGCCCCTGATGAAGTACTCGGTGTGGGCGAGCCGGGCCATCTCCTTGAGGAAGGGACCCTCCACCCGCAGGCCCGGTTCGCAGATCCGGGACATCATCTTGAGTTCCTCGTCGACCACCATCTGCAGTTCCTCGCGTTCCTTGCGGTCGGCGAGGAGCCCGAGGGCTCCGGCGACGGTGGGGCCCGTCGCCGGATAGCGGTAGGTGCCGCTGATCGGGTTCATGGTGACCGTCCCCGACTCCAGGCTGATGTGCCGCTCGGGCGAGGCCCCGACGAGCGTCCGGTCCCCGGTGTGGACCAGGAAGGTCCAGTACGCGCCGGCCTCCCGGGCGAGGAGCCGGCTGAAGAAGGTCAGGGCGGCGGCCGGGCCGTAGCCCTCGATGGTGGCGGTGAACGCGCGCTTGATGACGAAGTTCGCACCCGCGCCCTGGCCGATCTCCTCGGCGATCACCTTGCGCACGATCTGCGCGTACTCGGCGTCCGGGATGTCGAACGCCTCGTCGCGCAGGGCGAGCGGTGCGTCGGGCAGGGTGGCCAGGAACCGGCCGGTGGACAGGGAGTGCTGCTCGCGCACCTTGAGGACGGTCAGCGGGGCGCCGTCGTCGGTGCAGGTGTAGCCGCGTTCGGCGATCTGCCGGTACGGGAGCAGGGCCAGCAGGTCGTGACCGGCCGCGGCCCCGGCGCCGGGGTCCTCGTCCAGCGGGATCGCGGCCAGCTGCTCGACCGTCGTGACGTCCCCGAGGAGGAGTTCGAGCCGGTCGGGGCCGGTCGCGTGCGGGCGGTGCAGCAGGGCGAAGGGGGTGCCGTCGAGGGGGACGGCTATGTCGCCGTCGAGGGGGCTGGTGTCCGTGGTAACCATGTCGCTCTTCCTTGTCGAACCGTGTCAGCCCTCGGAGTCCTGCGCGAGATCCGTCAGGAAGCCGTCGATGTGGTGGTGGAGCAGGGGTGCGCGGGTGGCGTCGAGTGCTTCGAAGTGGGTGCACTCCAGTTCCCGTACGCGCAGTTGCGGTGCGCGCCGCGCCCACTGACCGAGCTGGTCGGAGTGCCGGTCGGCGGTGCAGGAGACCAGCAGCGCGGGTCCGCGGTGGGCGTCGGACGCGCGGTGGGCGTAGGCGGCTTCCAGGTGGGCGGCGGCGACTTCGCGCAGCCGTTCGCCCTGTTCGCCGTCGGGCTGCGATCCCATGGACCGTCCGATGCGGTCCAAGAACGCCTCGCGGTCGGTGCCGGGCCGGGCGGCGAGCTCGGCGTAGCTGTCCACCATGACCACGGCCGGGGCGGGGACGTCGCCGTCCTGGGCGAGGCGGCCGGCCAGTTCCCAGGCCAGTACGCCGCCGAGGGACCAGCCAACGAGGTACCGGGGCGGACGGGGCAGGGTACGCAGTTCGGCGAGGTAGCGCTCGACCATGGCGGGTACGTCGCGGTCGGGCCGCTCGCCGGGCAGCAGTCCCGAGGCGCGGATGGCGTGGACCGGGCCGCGGCGGACGAGTTCGCCGGCGAGCTGGAAGTACGGGCTGATGCCGCCGCCGGCCGCGGGCAGCAGGACGGTCTGGTCGCCGCCGCCTTCGCTCTCGCCGAGCGGGATGAGGAGCGGCTGGTGCGGGGTCACTGTGGTCATGCCTGGTTCCTCCGTGCGGTGACGGCTTCGGCCAGGGCGCCCACCGTCGGCGCCTTGAAGAAGTCGAGGACCGGGATCCGTACGCCGAACCGGTTCTCGATCCGGGTGAGGGCGGTCAGTACGTTCAGGGAGTGCGCGCCCTGGTCGAAGAGGGAGCCGTGCACCGTCACCTGCCGGTCGAGGAGCGTGCTCCAGATCCCGCGCAGCCCCTCGACGAGCCACGGGTCGAGGCCCTCGGTGGTCTCGGGGTCGGCGTCGGCGTCGGCGTCGGCGTCGGCGTCGGCCGGCGTGGTGGCGGGGAGCAGTTCGGGCAGTGCGCGCAGCAGCGCCGCCCGGTCCAGCTTCCCGTTGTGGCTGGTGGGGATGGCGGCCACGGTCAGCACGTGGGCCGGGACCATGTAGGAGGGCAGTGTCGCGGCGAGCGCGGCGCGCACCTGCGCGGGGCGGGCCGGGTGGTCCTCGGCCGGGACCAGGAAGAGCACCAACTCCCGCTGCGCGCCCTCCTTGTGGGCGGCCGCGACCGCGGCGCGGACGCCGGGTACGGCCAGGGCCGCGTTCTCCAGCTCGCCGAGTTCGACGCGGTGGCCGCGGATCTTGACCTGGTGGTCGTCCCGTCCGGCATAGACCAGCACCCCGTGCTCGTCGCGGAACACGACGTCGCCGGTGCGGTAGCGGCGTGCGTCCGGGCCGGCGCCGTACGGGTCGGGGACGAAGCGTTCCGCGGTCCGTTCGGGGTCGTTGACGTAGCCCTGGGCTGGGCAGTCGCCGCCGAGCAGCAGCTCGCCGGGGACGCCGGCCGGGGCCAGGTGTCCGGTGACGTCCACGACCTGGGCGCCGACGCCGGGGATCGGGAGGCCGATCGGTACGTGGGAGGGCCAGGGCTGGGTGTCGGCGGACAGCTCCTGCGCCGTGACGACATGGGTCTCGGTGGGGCCGTACATGTTGAACAGGCCGATGCCGGGGCGGCGGGCGAAGAACTCCTGGACGGCCCGTTCGACCTGCAACTGCTCGCCAGCGACGCAGATGTGACGGAGAGTCGGCAGTTCCTCGGCCAGTTCGTCGGCGGCGAGGGCGAAGGGGCGCAGCGCGGCCACCGGGAGGTAGAGGTGGGTCACCGCGGTCTCGGCCACCCGGCGCACCAGGGAGGGCAGGTCGCGCCGGTCCACGGGGTCGCGGGAGATCAGCGTGCCTCCGGCGGCCAGCGTCGGGAAGATCTCCTGGAAGGAGACGTCGAAGCCGATCGGCGCGTACTGCATGAAGCGCGTGGTGGCGTCCATGGCGAGCACGTCGAGCTGCCATCGGGTCAGGTTGACCAGGGCCCCGTTGCCCATGAGCACGCCCTTGGGGCGGCCGGTGGAGCCCGAGGTGAACATGGCGTAGACGGGGTCCCCGGGGCCCCGCTCGGCGGCCGGGACCCGATGTGCCTGCCGGTCGCCCTCCGGGCGCGGGGCCGCCAGCTGCTCCGGGGTGAGGACGGTGGCGGCGCCGAAGACGCCTTCGCCGACCACGAGCCGGCAGTCGGCCTGGGCGGTCATCATGTCGAGGCGCTCGGCGGGGAGTTGGGGGTCGAGCGGGAGGTAGGCGGCCCGGCGCTCCAGGATCGCCAGCACGCTCGCGACGGTCGCGGCCAGTCCCCGGGTGGCGACGCCGACGACGCTCTCGTGGCCGACGCCGCGGTCGGCGAGGCCGGCCGCGATGGCGCGTACGGTCCGGGCGAGCTCGCCGTACGTCGTGCTGGAGCCGTCGGCGACGATGGCCGTCCGGTCGGGGTGTTCGGCCGCGGTGGCCATGACCCACTCGTACACGGTGGCGTACTCGGTGGACGGGGACGGGGACGGGGAACCGGACCGGGCCGGCGCCGTGGTCAGGACGGGCCCGGCGTCGCGGAACAGTTCGGCGAGGGTGCCACCGGGGTTGCGGGCGGCGTTGCCCACGGCTTCGCGAAGGGAGTCGGCGATGCCCTGCGCCACGACGGGCGGCAGCAGCGCCAAGTCGTGCTCCAGTTCCAGGAGCCAGCCCTCGGCGGTGGGGGTGGCGAACAGCAGCAGGTCGAACTTGGCGGTTCCGTTGCCGTGCTGGCGCACCGACCGTACGGGACCCCCGGGCTCGACCACGGTGCTGTCCTGCATGGCGAGCAGCGCCGAGAACACCGGGTTGCGGTTGCTGGAGCGGTCCGGCGCGCCGTGCGCCGCGATCCGGTTGAAGGGGATGTGGGAACGGAACTTCGTGTCCTCGACCTCCTCGTCCACCACCTTGGCGACGAACTCGTCGAAGGGGGAGGTCCAGTCGACCGGCACGGACATCGGCAGGGTGTTGACGAAGAACCCGCACAGGCCGAAGGAGCCGAGGGTGCGCCGGGACATCAGGGTGGCGCCGAGCGTCGCGTGGTCGCCGCCCGAGTGCCGGGCCAGGACCGTCGCGTACGCCGCCGCGTAGAAGGTGAAGGCGGTGATGCCCAACTTCCGGCACGTCGCATCGACGGCCGCGGACTCCGCGGCGGTGAGCGGGAGTTCGATCCGCGCACCGGCGAAGTCGGTCTCGGTCGGACGGCCCGGCCGGGGGTAGAGCTCGGTCGCCCGGACGGTGGCGAGACGGGCGGCCAGCGCTGCGGCCTCCTCCTCGGTCTCCTCGTCGGCCGCGGCGGCGAGCTGCGCCTGGAGTTCGGCGCGCAGCGCGCCCTCTCGGCCGGCGCGCAGCGCCTCGACGTCGAGGGTGCCGCCGAGCGCGGCGGTCAGGTCACCGACGAACGGCCCGGCGGAGAACCCGTCGAAGACCGTGTGGTGGACGGCGAGCAGCAGCGTCGCCGCGGACTCGTCTTCGCAGCGCAGATGGGCCGCGCGGAAGAGCGGTGGATCGTCCAGGGAGAAGACGTGGTCGGACAGCTGCGCGAGCAACGCGTCGCGCCGCCCGGGGAATTCGGCCGCGGACGTCTCTTCGGAGTCCAGCGGCAGGCGTTCGGGCGGGAGCGGGGCGAGCAGCTCGGCGTGCGGTGAAGGCGCCTCGTGCAGCCCCAGTCGGAGCGTGGGCTGCACGGCGGTCACCGCCGCGAGTGCGGCGCGCAGGTCGCGCGCCGCTGTCCCGGGGTCGAGCCGGAACTCCAGGACGATGTTGTAGAGGTTGCGGGCGGCAACCGACCGGTCGATGACGAGCAGCCCGAGCTGGGCCTCGGTCACCGGGAAAATCTGGGTGTTCTGCACAGGAAGACCTCACGGGTATGCGGGCGGCACCGGCGGTAAACCCATTAAAATCATTCCTTCGCAAAGGTTTCAAATGTAATCGGCGACCCTGATCGAAACGCGCCCTGCCCCCGGCGTCGGCCAGGGGCAGGGCGTATCGGTGGCGCGGGGAGGCGGCCTTCAGGCGTCCGGAGTCGCCATCACCCGCTGCGCGTAGGCCGCGGCGGCCGGGCCCAGCTGCACCGAACCGTGGCTCGCGACGGCGTGGATGTCGCGCCAGAAGCGCTGGAGCTCCCCGTCCTCGTCCTGGCCGCGGGCACCGGCGCTGCGGTAGAGCCGCTCCACGGCGGCGACCAGCAGATCGATCGCCACGGCGCAGTCGCGCAGGTTCAGCGGCACCTGCGCCGCAGGGTCCTCGGCCCGGTCGGCCCGCTGCGCCGCTCCCGCGAGCAGCAGCCCGGCGGCGTCGATCTCGGCCGAGGAGCGGGCGAGCACCTGCTGGCAGGTGCCGTCCTCGAAGGCCGGACGGCCGTCCGGGGTCCGCCGCTCGCGGGTGATCGCGATCCAGGCCCGTAGCGCCCCCCGGGCCGCACCCAGTGCCGGCGCGACGAAGAGCAGGGAGGCAACCAGGGGGAACGGGATGCGATGGCAGCGGGCCGCCTCGGGGTCCGCCGAGCCGGCCAGCAGGTCCTCGCGCGTCATGGCGCGGTGTTCGGGGACGAAGGCGCCGTCGACGCTCAGCGTGTGGCTCCCGGTGCCGCGCAGCCCGGCATTGCGCCAGGTGTCGTGGACCCGTACGTCGTCGGCCGGCACGGCCAGGATGCGCTGACGGGGGCCTTGGGGGGCGCCCTCGACGCTGGCCAGCAGTACCCACCGTGCGTGGCGCACCGCGCTTGCCATGGCCCAAGTGCCCGAAAGCCGCCAGCCGCCGGGTACTGGGGTGAGTTCACCGGACGGCGGCACAACAGCGGCCGCTATGGACACATCCGGCGACTCCTGCCACAGTTCCTTCTGAGCCTCCCGCGGCAGATGGGCGGCGAGTCGACCGTGGGCCGCCAGCAGTGCGGCGCACCAGGCGGCGGACGGGCACTCCTCCCCCACCACAGCGACCGCCTCCACGATTTCGGCGAAGGTACCGGCCGAGCCCGACCATCGCCGGGGCACGAAGTGCCGCAGGAATCCCGCATCGGACAGGGCCGAGACCACGGCGGGGCTCAGGTCCCTGTCCCGTTCGGACCCCTTCGCGTGCCGGGCCGCCTCCGCTGCGGCAACTCGGCTCGCGAGCTGTGTTGTTGCTCCGGACGACAGGTGACTGGACATGAGCGGCGCCTCCTCGGCGGCTGTCAGAGAAAGAATTCACAGACGAATGTTTTTGGGTGTAGGTTCATACCCCCGCACTTCTGCGGCACTTCAGGTAGGCAAGGAGGCGGCCCTCCGATGAAACAGGACAGGTCGCGGCGCACACACGCCCTGGTCTTGGACGCAGCCGCCGCGGAGTTCGCCGCTCACGGATTCGCCCGTACCAATCTGCAGATCGTGGCGAGGCACACCGGACTGACCAAGGGCGCGGTGTACGGTCACTTCTCCTCCAAGGAGGCCTTGGCCGACGAGCTGGTCCGCCTCTTCGAGGAGAGCTGGGGGGACTTGCTGCGCAGCGCCGAACAGACCGGAACCGCACCCCCGGCCGGCCTGCGCACGCTGCTGCTGGAGCTGACCCGGCACGCCCAGGAGGACGTCCGCTTCACTGCGGGCCTGCGCCTCGCCTCCGAGGAGGCCCGGGCGACGGGCGAAACACCCGCCTTCATCGCGGGGTTGGGCGACACGATCGCCCGCCTCGTGCGGAGCGCGCAGGAGCACGGGGTCGTCGATCCCGCGCTCGACGCCGAGTCCGTGAGCCGGCTGCTGCTGGCCCTCGTGCTCGGCGTGCACCAGGTCACGTCCACCGCGGCAGCTGATCCGACGCCCCAGCAGGTCCTCGCCATATGGGACTTGACCCTCCTCCTCATCCGCCCCGCCGCCAACTGAACGCCTCCCGCGGGCCGCACGGGACAGGCGCGGCGCACGGGAGGCGTCGAGGCATCGAGGCGTGGAGGACAAAGGCGAGCGCACTAGGGGGTGTCTGACGGATGTCCGCGGCGTCGCGACGCCCGGCAGGCACCCCCTAGACCCGCATCAGCGGGCGGAGCCGGGTTCCGGCCGTCCGCCCCTGCCGCGTCGGCGGCCGGCTCGACCGCACCTCGCTGACCGCGCTTTCCACGGCACACAGGATCTGCTCCGCGCGCGGCTGCAACAGTGCTCCCGCTGCCGTGAGTTCGACCGGCAGCCGGCCCCGCCGGTGGAAGAGCTCCACACCGAGGGCCTGCTCCAGGAGCTTGATCTGGCCGGTGACCGTGGACTGCGCGCAGTGCAGGTTCTTCGCCGCCTGGGTGAAGCTCAGCTCCCGCGCTACTTCGCGGAAGGCCCGGAGATGCTGGAGTTCCACGAGTTCCCCTCCCCCACCGGTGCCACGGGAACACGGGGACGGTAGAGGGCCGTGCAGCGCGCGATCGTCCGCTCCCCCTGAACGGCTGCCATTTGGATACGGCGCAGCCCGTGCCGCCCCGTGGTCGGCAGGGCCGACACGCCGTCCACGACCTTGATCATGGTAGGCTCGCGCAGCTCGCCGAAGGTGTCGAAACGCACCTCCGAGAAGGCGAGCGACCAGGCCGCGGGCCGCTGACCGGAACCGTTCTCCACCGGATCCCGCCCGTCCCGGCCGAGCCGACCGACCTGACCGAGCTGACCGACCTGGTGGCAGCCCGCCTGGCGGAACGCCTCGACGAGCGCCATGCCGGGAACGTGATCGCAGGAATGCTCGAAGTAGCCCGGGTGGTCGCCGTCCACGTGCATCAGGTACCGCCCCGGAGTGGCCGTCCCCGTCCGGTCGACGGAGAGCAGGACGTTCTCCTGCCGCTGCCGTCCGGCCTCGGCGGCGTCGAGCATACGGAGCTCCGCGGCGAGCGGGCCGAGCGCCACCGCCGCCGCGGCGGGCGCGGGAGCACGGCGGTTGCGCAGCAACCCGTACAACTCGGCGCCGACCGCAAGCAGGCGTACCGACACCCGGGCGCAGCGGCGGCCGCCCGACTCCACCCATGCCTCGAAACGCGCCCCGATCCGGTTCCCGGACGGGTGGGCCTCCGGGACGAACCGGCCGTCGAGCACGAGCTGGAGGGGCTCGCTGCCCACCACCAGCGCACCGGGGTCCACGATGTGGAAGTCAAGGTCGCGGAAGATGAAGCTGTGCGCCAGCGGGACCTCGTAGAAGCGGTGCGCGGTGTAGATCGCCGCCTGCCGCACGGTCTCGACCAGCAGCAGCGGGTCGCTGCTGCCCTCGGCGTCCGGCTGGTAGAGCGCGTGCTGGCGGGGCCACTGCGCGGCGATGCGCACCCGATTGCCCTCACCACGGCGTCCGTCGGTGAGGAAGACCTCGGCCACCGAGGCGCGGTGGACCAGGGAACGCGGGACCGTCCGGTCGAAGGTCAGGGCGCCCTCGATGGCCGCGGACCCCGACGGCAACTGCCGGGGCATGCGCGGCAGGTCGGCGCGGGAGACCGGGCCGGGCGCGAGTGAAGGACTGGACAGCAAGACAGAACCCCCCGATAGATCGATCCTCGGCAACGTGCGTCCGATTATCGGATCGAAAATAAACCTGCCGGAAGGTATATTGCAACCCTTGAAAGTTTCCGAAAACTGCCATACCGGAGGGTCGGCAGCAGGGACACCAGAGATCAGCGGGGACACGCCATGAGCAGCACCAGCGACACCACGACCAGCATCGGCTCGACCCGGCAGCACGCGGGGCGCGAGCTGAAGCAGGAGCGCGCCCGACGGACCAGGGAGCAGATCCTGTGGGCCGCCGCCGAGGAGTTCAAGGAGAAGGGCTACCCGGCGGTGACCCTTCAGCACGTCGCCACCCGGACCGGGCTGACCAAGGGCGCCGTCTACTTCCACTACGCCAACAAGGAGGCCCTCGCCGTCGCCGTCGTCGAGGAGCACTACGCCCGCTGGGCACCCCTGGTGACCGAGGTGCAGGAGTCCGAGCGCGCGCCGCTGGACATCATGCTGACCGTGCTCGACCGCACCGCCGAGCTCTTCCGCGACGACACGATGGTCCAGGCCGGCGCCCGACTGCAGATCGAGCGTTCACTGATCAAGGCGGACCTCCCCCAGCCGTACGTGGGCTGGCAGGAGCTGATGACCACGCTGGCCTCCGCGGCGCTCGACGCCGGCCAGCTGCGCCCGGGCACCTCGCCCGCCGCGCTCGCCCGCGTGATCGTCGCCGCTTTCTTCGGCACCCAGCACATCTCCGACGTGCTCACCGGCCGGGCCGACCTGATGGAGCGCTACGCCGAGCTCCGGGACATCGTCTTCACCGGCGTCACGGCCTGACGTACGGCCGGGCACCCGGTCCGACGTACGGTCGCCCGAAACCCGACCCCACCCGCCGAGGACCGTGCGGCGGGTGGCCGGAGAGCCTTCCATCGAGATTCCCGATCTCATTTGAAACCTTCGCGAAGGTTGGATTTAGTGGTGGTCGGCCCGAGAGACTCGGTTGCCATCGCAATCTCTGGAGTGCTTGCCATATGAAGCTTGAAGCGGTCATCTCGGATGTGCTCGCCATACCCCTGGGGGAGGTCGACGACAGCCTTGGCCCCGCGCGCGACGACCGCTGGGACAGCCTGAAGCAGATGCAGCTGATCGTCACCCTCGAAGAGCAGTACAAGGTCAACTTCACGCGCCAGGACCTTCGCGCGATGAAGTCGGTGGGCGCCGTGCGCGAGGTACTGCTGGGCAAGGGGGTGGCGGCGTGACGCTCACCGAGCAGGCCCCCCGAGCCCCCCAGGGCATGGCGCCGGGTCCCCTCGGGGACGCCGACCTCGCCTCCCTGCTGATGATCCGGCACTTCGAGTGGAAGCTGCTCGACCTGTTCGCGGAAGGGAAGCTCAACGGTACGACCCACACCTGCCTCGGCCAGGAGTACGTGCCGGTCTCCCTCGACCCGATGCTGTCCACCGGCGACTTCGTCTTCAGCAACCACCGGGGGCACGGCCACTACCTCGCGCGCTTCGCCGACCCCGCCGGGCTGCTCGCCGAGATCACCGGGCGCGAGGGCGCCGTCTGCGGAGGCGTCGGCGGCAGCCAGCACATCTTCCGCGACAGCTACCTGTCCACCGGCATCCAGGGCGAGAGCCTGCCGGTCGCCGCCGGTGCGGCACTGCACTTCAAGCGGGCCGGCCTGCCCCACATCGCCGTCGTCTACATCGGCGACGGGACCTGGGGCGAGGGCTCGGTGTACGAGGCCCTGAACATCGCCCGGCTGTGGGAGCTCCCGCTGCTCGTGGTGGTCGAGAACAACGGCATCTCCCAGACCACGCCGAACAGCGTCAACATGGCCGGCACGATCGCGGGCCGGGCCCGCGCCTTCGACGTCGACCACCACCGGGTGACGGGCAACGACGTACGCCGCATCCGCGCCGAGCTGACCCCCCTCATCGACCGGGTGCGCCATCAACACCAGCCGCTCGTAGTCGAGTTCGACACCGTGCGGCTCGGCCCGCACAGCAAGGGCGACGACACCCGCCCGGAGCAGGACATCGAGTCGGCGCGCGCGCACGACTGGTACGGCGCGCTGCGCGCGCAGGACCCCGAGCGCTTCGACCGCCACGACCAAGAGCAACGAGAACTGATCGCCCGGGTGGCCGCCGATGTCCTGGCGCGTCCGCTGGTGGCTGGAGAGACCGCATGAAGCGCAACGAGCGCGTGGGCGAGAACCTGAACCAGGCCCTGCACCAGGTGATGGCCTCCCACGAGGACGTCTACCTGATCGGCGAGGACGTCCTCGACCCGTACGGCGGCGCCTTCAACATCACCAAAGGGCTCTCGGACCGCTTCCACGACCGGGTGCTGACCACGCCCATCAGCGAGAACGCCATCCTCGGCATCGCCAACGGCCTCGCCCTCACGGGGAACAAGCCGATCGCCGAGATGATGTTCGGGGACTTCATCACGCTGGCGTTCGACCAGATCGTGAACTTCTCCGCCAAGTCCGTCTCCATGTACGGCGCCGCCCACCCGATGCACCTGGTCGTACGCTGCCCGGTCGGCGGCCGGCGCGGCTACGGCCCGACGCACAGCCAAAGCCCCCAGAAGCACTTCCTCGGCGTGCCGGACCTGCACCTGTTCGAGCTGTCGCCCTTCCATGACAACGCGACGGTCATGCGGGGAATGGTCGAACTGGGCAAGCCCTGCATCTTCTTCGAGGACAAGGTGCTCTACACCGAGCGTCGACACCAGGGCGGCCCGGTCGCGGACCTGTTCTCACTGGAGTTCATCGGCGAGGAACCCTTCCCCGTGGCGCGGCTGTTCATCGAGGACACCGACCCGGAACTCGTCCTCGTGGCGCCCGGCGGCCTCGCGCACCGGGCCGTCGAAGCGGCGCGCGAGCTGTTCCTGGAGCACGAGATCGCCTGCGAGATCTACGTACCTTCGGCGCTGTACCCCTTCGACGCGCGGCTGTTGGCGGAGCCCGTCGCGCGTGCGGGCCGCGTCTGCGTGGTGGAGGACGCGCCGCCCGGCGGCAGTTGGGGCGCCGAAGTCGCCCACCAGCTGTACTCGAACCTCTGGGACAGCCTCCGCGCCCCCGTCCGTCTTGTCCATTCCGCGGACTCGGTCATCCCGACGGCCCTCCATCTGGAGCGCGACGTCCTGGTGAGCAGCGAGTCCCTGGGTCTGGCCCTGAAAGAGCTGGCTCAATGATCGAGATCACCGTTCCCAAGCTGAACAACAACGACGCCCAGTACGACCTGGTGGAGTGGCTCGCCGAGGACGGCGCCACCGTGGCGAAGGACGAGGACCTCGTCACGCTGGAGACCTCCAAGGCCGCCGAGGACCTGGTCAGCGAGCACGACGGAGTGCTGCACCACGCGGTCGGGGCCGGGGAGCAGGTGGCGCCGGGCGCCGTGATCGGCCGGATCTTCGCCGATGCGGCGGCCCGCGACGCCTTCCTGGCCGCGGGTAGCGGGTCCGGGTCCGGGTCCGGGTCCGGTGCCGAGGCTCTCGGTGAGGGCACGGACTTCGTGCTCACCGCGTCGGCACGCGCCCAGGCCGCCGAGTCCGGCATCACCGAGGACGAGCTGCGCTCCCTCGGCAAGCGGATCATCAAGGGCTCGGACATCGAGGCCCTCGCGGAGCGGCGCGCGGCGACAGCGGCTGCTGCTGCGGTATCGCTCGCAGAAGTCCCGGGCAATCGGCTTGAGTTGAGCCAGCACCAGCGGGCCATCGGAGCGGTGGTCACGCAGTCGCACCGTACTGTCCCCGCGTCCTTCACCGTCGTACGGATCAGGATCGACGCCGCCGAGGCCGAGGCCAGGGAGCTCTCGGCCGCCTCGGGGACGATGGTCGGCCTGCCCGCACTGCTGATCAACCGGCTCGCCTCCCTGCGCGAGGCCTTCCCGGCCTTCTTCGCCACTTACCACGAGGACGGGTACGTACTGCTCGCGGAGCAGTCCCACGTGGGGGTGACGGTCGACCTGGGCAAGGGGCTCTACATCCCGGTCGTACGGGATGCGGACCGGCTCTCCGAGGTCGAAGTCGCCGAGCGGTTGGAGGACTTCCGCTTCTCCGCGCTGCGCGGGGACTTCCGCGGCAGCGAACTCATGGGCGCGGCCATCACCTTGTCGCTCAACAACGACGAGGACATGCTGCTGACCCAGCCCATCGTCTTCCCCGGCCAGACGTGCATGGTCTCGCTGGGCGGCGTACAGACCGGCCTCGAACTGGCCGCGGACGGCAGCATCTTCGCCGCCCGGTACGTACACGTGGGGCTCGCCTTCGACCACCGGGTCGTCAACGGCCGGGAGGCCGTGCAGTTCCTCCAGGCGATCAAGGGCGCGCTCCAGACGCGGACGGCGCAGCACGCGACGGCCGCGACGGCCGCGACGTCCGGCTGACCGAGCGGCGGGACGGGAACGGTGAGCCACCCCATCACTCGGTGGACCGCCGTTCCCTTACCCCGACCGATCAGTTGATCTCCCGCTCCAGGCCGGCCCAGTACGGCTGCCGGAGCTTGAACTTCTGGATCTTGCCCGTGGCCGTGCGCGGGATCGCTTCGCGGAACTCGACGGTCGTGGGCGCCTTGTAGCCGGCCATCCGCTGCTTGCAGTGGGCGATGATGTCGGCCTCCTGTGCCGTCGCCCCTTCGGCGAGGACCACGAGGGCCTTGATCGTCTCGCCCCACTTCTCGTGCGGCACGCCGATGACCGCTACCTCGGCGACCGCCGGATGACTGAAGATCGTGTCCTCCACCTCGATCGACGAGACGTTCTCGCCCCCGGTGATGATCACGTCCTTCTTCCGGTCGGAGATCGTCAGGTGCCCGTCGGCCTCGTCGACCGTGCCGCCGTCGCCGGTGTGGAACCAGCCGTCCGTCAGCGCCTCCTGCGTCTCCTCCGGCTTGTCCCAGTAGCCGTCGAGCACGACGTTCGACCTGGCCAGCACCTCGCCCGAGCCGGATACCCGCAGCTTCACGCCGAGCGCGGGCAGCCCCGCGCGGGACAGCTTGCGCGCCCGCTCCGCGGCCGGCAGCTGCGCGTCCTCGGCCCGTCCCCGGTTGAAGGTGAGCAGCGGCGAGGTCTCGGTCAGGCCGTAGATCTGGGTGAACTCCCAGCCCAGTTCCTCGTCCATCCGCTGGATCATCTTGGTCGGCGGAGGCGCGCCGGCGCAGACGACCCGTACGCGGTCGCGGCCCGGGATCTCGCCCTCCCAGGTCGCCGCCGCGTCGAGGACCGCGTTCCACACGGCGGGCGCGCCGCACATGAGCGTGACTCCGTGCTCCTCGACCCGGCGCAGGATCTCGGCGCCGTCGACCTTGCGCAACACCACCTGTTTCACGCCGAGTCCGGCCATCACGTACGGCATGCCCCAGCCGTTGCAGTGGAACATCGGCAGCGTGTGCATGTAGACGTCGCGTTCCCACACACGGGTGTGCAGCCCGAAGGTCAGCCCGTTGACCCAGATGTTGCGATGGGTCAACTGCACACCCTTGGGCCTGGCGGTGGTGCCCGAGGTGTAGTTGACGGTCGCGGTGGCGTCCTCGTCCGGGTTCGACCACGGGCGCGGCTCGACGCCGAACCGCATCAGCTCAGCATCGGTCTGCTCACCGAGCACGAACCGGTGGCGCGCCTTCACCCCTGCCAGGGCCCCGTTCAGCTCCGGGTCGACCAGCAGTACCGATGCCCCGCTCTGCCGGACGACGTAGTCGATCTCCTCCGGCTTGAGGCGGAAGTTGACGGGTACGCAGATCCGGCCGCTCATCGGGACCGCGAACAACAGCTCAAGCAGACGGGCCGAGTTGTGGCTGACCACCGCCACCCGCTCGCCCTCGCCGACGCCGAGCGCGTCGAACCCCGCCTGCCAGGCCCGTACCCGCTCGCCGAGTCGCCCGTACGTCGACACGGGCACGGGTGGGCCCGGCTGATCCGGCTCGTCGACCACGCCGGTGCTGGAGGAGAACCCCAGCTCCGCCCGGTCGAGGAAGTCCGCGACAGTCATGGGAACCCGCATAGCTATCTCCTGTACCGGGACGACTACATCACCTGGTGCGGAGTCTGGCACGCGGCGCTGGGGTCAGTCGTGGATTGACCCGAAGCGTACGGAGCCGGTGGCAGGGCCTGAACCGGGGTTGGCGGCCCCGCCCGCGGCTCGCGTTTCTGTCGTTTCGGTCATCGCGGCGAGCAGCGACTGACCTTCCGCGACGATCTCGTCCCGCTGCGCCTTGGAGGCCGTACCGAACAGCTCCACGGTGAGGCCCGCCCCGTCCAGCTTCCACAGGCCGGCGAGGAACCCGTCGACGAGCAGGGTGCAGAAGGCCTGGTTGCCGCGCCAGCTACGGCCCTTGAGCTCGGGCGCGAGCACCCGGGAGCGGTCTGCGTGCGAGAGCAGCAGGTTGTCGAACTCCGGGAGGAAGCGCGGCGGCGCGGGCGTGTCGGCGTCGGGGCGGGGCGCGTCGGGCAGGTCGAAGAGCTCGACCCCGTTCTCGTCCTGGAAGACCGCGAGCCCGGGGCGCAGCCGCTCGAAGGCCTCGCGGAGCTTCGTCAGGCCGGCCCAGGTCTGCATGTCCTTGACGGAGGCGGGGCCGAAGGCGCGGAGGTAGCGCAGGACGACCTCGTCGACGGCGGGGCCGGCGGGGGCGGTGTGGTCTCCGGGGGCCGGGTGCCCGGCGGCCGCCCCGCCCAGCCACGTGTCGAGGGTGGTGAGCCGGACCTGCCCGCTGCGCCCCCACACGCCGCGGGGCGTGACCTGGACGAGCGGGAGCCGGCAGCGCGCGGCGACGGCCAGCGACTGCGGGTCGGCGTCGGGCCACTGCTTGAGGAGCTCCTCACGGATCTCCCCCATGGTGCGCGGCTCGGCCTCGACGAAGGACCGCGCGGTCTTGTCGAGCCGGTCCAGGTCCACTCCGACGAGGCCCTTGCGGAAGTAGTTGACCTCCCGGTCGCGGGCGGGCTGGACGAGCGGGCGCAGCGTGAGCGCGTCCTCGGCGGTGTGCGTGTGGATGGTGGAGCGCATGGTGACCATGCGGACCACCTGGCGGGACTCCATCAGTCCGGCCAGCTCGGCCGGGCGGAATCCGGCGAGGCGGGCGTGCAACTGGAAGTAGGGCGGCTTCACGTTCTGGGCCTGGAGCCCGAGCAGGTGCTCGACGGCGTCCCGCGCGGAGAGCTCGGCGCGGCTCAGGAGCAGCTGGCGGGCGAGCGTGGCACGGTTCAGCGAGCGGGTGTCGAGTACGGGGTGCGTCGTCCTGGAGGCCATGACAGCAAACTATCCGCCCTTGCGGACACCCACTGTCCGCAACTCGAAAGCCCCGGGGACGGAGAGCAGCCTTCCCAATCCTTTCATCCATATATCCTGCACCTTGCCCGTAAACATACGTTCGCCGCCCGGGAGCTGACCTGCGATGTCGGAGCGTCCAGACCGCCGCCCCCCGCCGCCCGAGAAGCGCACGGGATGGCGTCGCCCCGCCGCTCCGCCCGCGGGGCCCCCGGCCACGCCCCCGGGAGCCGCACGGCCGACGCCGCAGGCCCCCTCCCCCGCGAACCACCGCAGCGTGATCGACTCAGCCGTCTACCGCGACGGCCGCCGCATCGCCTCCCCCGCGACCCTCGCCGACACCTTCCGGCAGCTGCGCGAACAGCCCGACGGCATGGCCTGGATCGGACTGCACCGCCCGACGGAGTCCGAACTGCACTCGCTGGCAGCTGAGTTCAACCTCCACGAACTCGCCGTAGAGGACGCCCTGGAGGCCCACCAGCGCCCCAAGCTGGAGCGCTACGGCGACACCCTCTTCGTCGTACTACGCGCGGCCCGCTACCTGGACGCGCTGGAGGAGGTCGACTTCGGCGAACTCCACGTCTTCGTAGGCCCGGATTTCCTGATCACGGTCCGCCACGGCGCCGCCCCGGACCTCTCGGCGGTCCGCCGCCGCATGGAGGAAACCCCGGAACTGCTCTCCCTCGGCCCGGAGGCCGCCCTCTACGCGATCCTCGACGCAGTGGTCGACGGCTACGCCCCGGTCGTCGAGGGCGTCCAGAACGACATGGACGAGATCGAGACGGAGGTCTTCCGCGGAGACCCGGAGGTCTCCCGCCGCATCTACGAACTCTCCCGTGAAATGGTCGAGTTCCAGCGCGCCACCCGCCCCCTGGTCGGCATGCTCCACGCCCTGATGGCCGGCTTCGCCAAGTACGGCACGGACGAGGAACTCCAGCGCTACCTCCGTGACGTAGCCGACCACGTGACCCACACCAGCGAACGCGTCGACGGCTTCCGCCAGGCCCTGACGGAAATCCTGACGGTCAACGCCACCCTGGTCTCCCAACAACAGAACGCGGAAATGCGCGCCCTGGCCGAAGCGGGCTTCGAACAGAACGAGGAAATCAAGAAGATCTCCTCGTGGGCCGCCATCCTCTTCGCCCCCACCCTGGTCGGAACCATCTACGGCATGAACTTCGAGGACATGCCGGAGCTGAAGTGGGCCGGCGGCTACCCCTTCGCAATCCTGCTGATGGCAGTGGTCTGCGTGAGCCTGTACGTCATCTTCAAGAAGCGCGACTGGCTGTAGACCGCACAGCAGCACCATTGATCAACTTAGCCCTTGCGAACGCACGGGAGTGCTCTCAGGACCCCCTGGGGAGAATCTGGGGAGAATCCGCAGCCCGCCCATGGCGGGCGCTCCCCCAGACCTTGGGGCCAGCCCTCCCGCACCGATGACCGCCAATTCCCCGCCGCGCTCGCCACCGCGATGGCCGTTCGATTCGACTACGCCGACGGGAAGAGCGGGGTCGACTTCGAACCCTTCCCGGCCTTCCTGTCCGCTGCCGAGACCACCGACTGGTTCCAGGCATGGACCGGGAACAGCGAACTGGACGGCAACGACTTCCGCGTGTTCGGACAGGACGGCACGGGCGGGTACGCGGCGATCTGGCTCATCCGCCCGAGCCGCCCTCTGGCCGAGCAGCCCATCGTCTTCCTCGGCTCCGAGGGCGAGACCGGTGTCGTAGCAGGCGACCTGGGCGACTTCCTGTGGCTACTGGCCGACGGCTTCGGCCCCTGGGAAGCCGCCACGTCCTACGAGCCGGACTGGAAGGCGCAGCCCAATCCGGAGCTGGCAGCCATCGCCGAAGGATTCGCACCGCACCAGCGCCGGTCGGCGGCAGCCGTGATCGAGCTGGCGACCCGGGAGTTCCCCGGCTTCGACGACACCATCATGGACCTCTGCCGCTGAACCCAGCGTCGTCACCTGCACGACCAGCCGGAATCACGGGAATGACGGAACGCTCAAGTCACCGCGCCCCTCTGTCGCGTTCGAGCATCACCACCAAACGGGACCACTGAGCGGCAGCCGCGGCCGGCCGTCGCCGCGATGCGGTGCACCCACTCGTGGCGGATGGCCACACTCCGGTCCACTGCTCCCGTCACCTGGCACTGCGGGGCCCTACGCCCACAGGCGGAGACCTCAAGACGATGTCAGCGCGATCTGACACCATCGCGGTGGGCGAGACCGGAAGCAGCCCGCGAAGGGGGACGGTGGCGATGAGCTGGTGGCTGTGGGCTCTTCTGGGCGTCGCGGTCGTGGCCGTGGCACGGCTGACGTGGAGGATCGTCAACAAGCGTGGGTTGCGGGACACCAGAACCATGGGACTCGACTTCGGGCGCGATGAACACGGTGGTGTGGTCTTCCTCGACACGGCCAACAACTGGGCAGACAGCACCGCGGGCTACGACCGGGACATCGCTTGCGAGGTGGACTCCCGGGGACCGAACCAGCTCCCGTTCAACCGTCCACCGGGGACAGCACCGGGTGAAGGCGACTGGGGCTCATGGTGGCTGGACCGCATCAGGTATCTCCGGGAGCACCACGTCCAGAACTCGGAGAAGCACATCGTGTACATCATCCAAGCCCGACGGCTCGCTGGGCTTCCCGAGTTGGAGGCGACGGACGACACGGGTTCAGGGTGACACCCAAGGCTTGAGCAAGCCGATGTGCTCGTGGACTGCACCCCTGGACGCGCTCCGCCTGGCACCGGGGACGGCGCCGCCACCGTCGCTGCCGGGCAGCTGCGCGAAGTGCTCGGGCGGCTCATCGCGGCGGGGGTGAAGCTTCACCCCGACCTACGCCTCGTGGGCACGCCGCCACCCCGACACACTCGCCGCACACGTTTCCCGACTCACCTCCTCGTCGAGCTGCGGCCATCGCTGTCGAGGTCTTCGGCGAGTTCGACGCGCAGCTGGCTACGGGTGCGCACCAGAATCCGCCCGAGCACGTTCTTGCCGGTCCCGGTCCTGCCTCGACCCCAGTAGTGATCGGTGGTGGTGTCCTCGACGATCTCTTCGTCACCGGTGGACAGCAGAATGTCACGGATATCGACATGCGCGCGGAACTTGATCGCCACCGCGCGGCTCATCACGTCGCCCTTGGCTCGCTCCCAGTCCCTCCGCAGAGGCCTGGACGAGTCACGGCCCAGCTCCGCCGCCCGCAGCGGCGTGCGAGCACGCCGGATGAGATCCGCGTGGCGGGTGCCCTTGAACTTCTGCGCCTGGAAGTAGTGTTCCGAGGTTGGCCACCAGACCCCGTCGAGGTCGAAGCCGTGATCAGAAAAATTCGAGAAGCAACCATAGGGGACTTCGTCGGCGCCGTAGAAGTAGATCGTCATGGGTAACCTCGCGGAAGTTGCGGAAACCGCACCGTGTCAGGCACGCCCACACCCCCACAACCAGTTTCTTCACCAAGCCCTCGGAAGATCTCGAACGCAGTCTGAGGGTCGTCCGGCCATGGTGGCGCGTACGGTTCGTTTGGATGTGCCGGGCTTCGGGGTCGACGATGGAGACCACGCGGTAGTGGGTGGTTCCCTTGGTGACGTGCGCCAACGCCCGTCGCGGCCACCGGAGTCGTCGGCCGGACGGAGAAGCCGCCCACCACGACCCGCTGGTCTACTGAAAGTTGGCCGACTCCCCATGGACGTGGCAGTCGAGGAGATCGACGGTCTCCTCACGGATTACCTGCGCGGGGACGACAGCGCCCTCGACGGCCTGCTTGCTGCGGGTCCGGTGAGTCTTCGTCGGCTCCTCTCCATTCGGGCGGGCCGGTCCGAGCCGGGATGGGACTTGGCGGAGATCATGCGCCACGACCGGGACGACTGCCGGCGCCCCGGAGAAGCGCAGATACACCTTGCCCGCGCCTTCCCGGACACCTTCTTCGACGAGGCGGAGGACCCCGTGCACGCATGGGCGATCCTGGAGACGCTGGAGTACATCAGGGATCCGCGAGCTCTGCCGTTCCTGGAGCGCCACCTGCGGACCGGTAGCCCGGAGTACCGCCGTCGAGCGCTGCGGGGTCTGGCCGAGAACGGGACGGCCGATCACACGGAGGCCGTCGCCGCGTTCCTGGCCGACCCCGAGTCGCGGTCCGAAGCGGTGAACACGCTGGCGCGGCTGGGCGACGCCCGCGCGGTCGGGCCCTTGCTGCGTGAGCACTTGGCAGACGACTCCCCGTTCGCCCGGCGCGCCGGAGTAGCCCTCGACCAGGTCGAGCAGCGCATCGGCGGGCCGCCGGCACCGCCGGTCTGGCGCGAGCTGGGGCCGGTGGTGTTCACCGCGCAGGCCGTGATGGGCGTGCCGTGGTGCGTGACCGAGGTCCTGGTGGAGCCCGGCCAGACCGTCCGGGGCGGCGAACTCATGGCTATCCTGGAGAACGACGCGATCTGCCGGGAGCTGATCGCAGACTGGCCCGGCACGGTCACGGAGGTCCGCATCGCGGTGAACGACGAAGTTCTGGAGGAGGCCGTCGTCCTCGTTGTGCAGTCCCGTCGCCGGATCGGCTAGTACCAATGCCGTGTAGTCAGCCTCCCTGGCACGAGAAGTCCCGTTGTCAGGCCGGTCCGCCACCACAACGTTCACCGGACTCTGGTACGAGGACGGCGGTGAGCCGGATTTCGACCACTCTGCCGGGGGCGCATCGTGCTTCCGCTCAGGTCGATGCCCGGCGAGTTGGGCTGTCGCGCCGACGCCGGCCATGACGAACCCGGCCTCGGTATCCGCCCGGTTCACCGAATGAATCGCTGTTCTGTGCAGACTGGGAGACCCAATGCACTTCGTCATAGACCCGAAGAGCGCCGTGTTCTCGTGGGATTACCGCTCCGGCATGATCCGGGTGTCGGCCGAGCCGTCGTTGTACTTCGACACTTCCGCACGGTCGCTGCACATCGACCAGAACCCGGTCGGCGAGCGATCGTTGGCGCAAGTGAGGAACACGTCCCCATGGAAACGCACCGAACTCACCTCGGTCGCGATCGAAGGAAACCGGCTCGTGTGCCGCGCACCTGACGAAGACGTCACCTACGAGCTGTCCGCCTGCTCGCTCGTCGTTGAGCCGACGACGACACTGATCAACGCCGGTCGCCGACAAGCGGGCACCGCCCTTGGCGCAGAGGGCGACCACCCGGGACCGACGGGTAGGTCAGCACCACGCCGGCCGTCTGACAAAGCGTCGTTCATGAGAATCGGGAGCGTGGCACTCCTGGCCGGAGAGCTACCCCGAAGCCTTTCCACCCTGCCCGGAGGGTATGGCAGGCCACACCCCCAAGTGGGTGGCACACCTCAGTGACCAGCACCCACGAGTGCGCAACGATGAGCGCTGGAACCGCGCCCTTTCCGCACATCCTGGTTCTGAGACCCGGTCGGACTGAGCCCCTCAACGCGCGGTGCACGCAATCGTCCGAGCCGAAGGAACTTTCTTGCGCTGGCCCATATCGCCGTCGAGATCCGCAGCTTTCCCCACACGTACAGTTGCTGTACTCACCGCCCTCGCTGGAGCTCTCGGTGCGGCTCTCGTCTTCGCGCCTGACCTTCTGGCGGCACGTGGTCGAGACAGCGACCTAGCCGATAGGCGCATCCTCACCAACGACCTGCGCGACGCGTTCATCGGTTATTGGAATTCCGGGAAAGAGCAATATTCTCCAGACCTGGAGAGGGTTGTTGACTACTGGTTCCGTTACAACGTGGTCAAGGGTGTGATCGCTACGGTCCTGCTGATCGTTCTCGTTGCGCTCGGCTCTCTTCTCTGGAAGACGTTCCTGAGAGATGGCGGACCTGGAAGGGCGAGGAGGGGCGCCCTCGTGTCGGCCGGCGTATCTGTCGTGGGCTTCGCGCTGTTCGCTTTGTGGACGGCGGTGGCCAGTCTCCAGGGTGCGGTAGCGCCCTTCGCTTCGATCCTGCCGCAACTGGGGGGCGCCTCCCACGGAGCGCTTGCCGATACAGTCGACCAGATCAAGCAGCACCTGACCGACTCCACGGGCAGGAGTGAACAAGCTCGGCCCGCCCTTGAGGGAATAGTCAGCGACTACGTGCGGTTCCACCTGGTCCGCGAGATCGCGGCGGTGCCTATAGCACTCGCCTTCATGGCTGCGGGCGTGGTGTTGTGGAAGAAGGTTGCACGAAAGGGATCGACTGACAGGCGAACGAGGCGCGTATTGGTGTCGTTCGCTTTTTCGTCGACAGCGTTGTCGCTCTTCTTCATTTTGATCTTTGCGGTAAACAGGGCCACCGCAGCGGATCCCGATCCAGGACTCCTGAACTTTTTCAATGGCAGCTGGTGACGCACCGTGGCAGTCGGTCAGCCGCGGGCGGTGAAAACGGCGGCCTTCTGGGCGGGAGGAACATTACGCTGGGGGCATGGTTGAGTCGTTGCCTTCCGTGGCCGCGGGGCGGTGGCGGCCACGTGTCGGGTTTGCCGTTCGCATCGCGCGTCGCACGGTCATGGAGTCGGTGTACCTCGTTACCGCGCCGTTGAGCGCTGCTGTCGGTCTGCCACTTGTGGTCGGCGGCCTGTGCGTCGGAACAGTCGGTTCGTTGTTGCAGAGCGGGTCGCCCGTCGCGGCCCGGGCTCTGGCAGTGGCGCGGTGGCCCGGCGACCTGGAATGGTGGCGGATCGGCCAGGTGCGCTCCCGGGCGGGCGGGGCCCGGGGCACGGGCTGGCGGCCGCGGTCGAAGGGGACGGCCGACGCGGCCGACCCGGGGCTGTGGCTCGACCTGGCGCACACGGTGCTGGTGCTCCCCGTCGTCCTGGTCACCTCGGTGGTGGCAGTGCTGTGGTGGTTCGTGGGAGTCGCGACCGCCACATACCCCCTGCGCAGTCAGGTCACCCCTGGGTCGCCGCGGCCGTTGACTCTGTACGCGGGCAGCGACCAGTCCCACATCGCATTGAGTCTTGGGCTGACGTCGCCGGCCGAGCGGCTGGCCTTCGCGATGACAGTCGCCGTGCTGCTGCTGTTCACCCTGCCGCTGGTGACCCGGGTATGCGTCGCGGCCCAGACCGGTCTCGGACAGGCACTGTTGTCCAACATGTCCGCGTTGCACCGCAGGATCAGCGGACTGGAGCAGGACCGCGACACCGCCGTCGCACAGGCCGTCGCAGCGGTGACAGCTGAGGCGGCTGCCTTGCGCCGGCTCGAACGCGACATCCACGACGGGCCCCAACAGCAGTTGGTCCGTCTGGCGATGGAACTGGGTCGCGCGCAGCATCACTTCGACCGCAATCCGGAACTCGTCCGGGCCGCACTCGCCGACGCGGTCGTCCAGACCCAGCAGGCGCTGGACGAGCTGCGGGCCCTTTCCCGAGGCATCGCCCCGCCGATCCTCGCCGACCGCGGACTGCGGGAGGCGCTCTCCACTCTGGCCGCGCGCTGCGTCGTACCCGCCGAGCTCGACGCCGGTCCTCTGGGTCGTCGGCCGGACGCCGTCGTCGAGACGACCGCGTACTTCGTGGTCGCCGAGGCGCTGACCAACGTGGCCAAGCACAGCCGTGCTCGCCGGTGCACTATCGGTATGCGTCACGCTGAGGGGATCCTGCGGGTCTGGGTGACGGACGACGGGGCGGGCGGCGCGGCCCTGGCCAAGGGACACGGACTGCAGGGGTTGGCCGACCGGGTGCATGCGGTCGGTGGCCGACTGCGAGTCGAGAGTCCTGAGGACGGCCCGACGACGGTCACCGCGGAGCTCCCGTGTCGCTGACCTCGGACGAAACAGGGTCTGGAGCAGGGTCGGACCCAACGGCCCGAGATCCGCTGCGGATCGTCGTCGCCGATGACGCGGTGCTGCTGCGCGAGGGCCTGGTCCGCCTGCTCGTTGAGGACGGTCACGAGGTGGTGGCGGCGGTCGGTGACGGTCCTGCCCTGGTCGAGGCGGTGCTCGCACACCGCCCGGACGTGTCGGTCGTCGATGTACGGATGCCGCCGACCCATACCGACGATGGTCTGCGGGCGGCGATCGCGGCCCGCAGACAGTTGCCCGGCACCCCCATGCTGGTGCTCAGCCAGTACGTGGAGGTGTCCTACGCCGCCGATCTGCTCGCGGACGGTTCCGGCGCTGTCGGCTATCTGCTGAAGGACCGGGTCGCCAGGATCGAGGAGTTCCTCGACACGCTGGACCGCGTCGCCCACGGCGCGACGGTGCTCGACCCCCAGGTCATCGCTCAGTTGCTGGCCGGGCAGCGCCGCGGCAACGCCCTTGGGGCGCTGACCGTACGTGAACGGCAGATCCTGGCGCTGATGGCGGAGGGCTGCTCCAACACGGCCGTCGCCCGGCGACTGGTGGTCTCCTCCAGCGCGGTGGAGAAGAACATCGGCAACATCTTCGCCAAGCTCGGACTGCCGCCCGACGACGCCCAGCACCGCCGGGTACTCGCCGTCCTCACCTACCTCAAAGGCTGACGACAGCTCGCTTCCACAGCATGAACCTCACCACCATCTGAAACACCCTCCGCAAGGCCGGCGGCGAGGGCGGTGCGGTGCGGGCCAGGGGTGGGTTCCCGGTCGCCGGGCTCGGTGGAACTGCGGTTCTCGCGTACGCCCGGCGATGCGCCGAACGCCAGGAACGCCAACGCGGGAGCCATCGTGACCCCCGCGCTCACCGCGGCTGCGGTGGCCGGGGTGGCGAAGGTGAGGCCGACCGCGGCGGCGGCGGTGACCAGCGCAACGGCGGCACCGTACGCGGCGACGGTGAGGCGGATCAGGCGTAGCCGTTCCGCCTCCGGTCGTCGGGTACGGCTCAGGAGCCAGGCCAGGGAGGGCAGCAGCAGGACGGCGTGCATGGTGACGGCATGGGCGGGGCGCAGGAAGCCCGCCGACCGGTAGGCCTCGGCCACGCGGCCCGCGCCCTCCAGTGTCAGCCCGTAGGCGATCATCACTGCTCCGGTCGCCATGGAGGCGGTGAGCGCCACCAGTCCGGCGCGGAGCGCGAGCCGCATGCTGGGGGCGGCCGTCGGGTGGGGGCGCAGTGCGGCGACGGTGAGTGCGACGACGACCGCGATGAGGGTGACGCCGCCGGCCGCGAGGGCGCGAGTGACGAAGGTGTCGAAGGTGGTCTCGGTGTTGAAGTGCGAGGGGACACCGCGCCATGCCTGCAGGGTGATCAGACCGGTCTCCAGCAGGGACGCCGCGGTGAACGCGCCCAGGAGGAACGTACGGGTGCGCGCGGCGAGCGGGAGGAGCCGGCAGATCCAGGTGACGGTCAGCACGCTGGTACCGAAGGACAGCCCGAAGGTGATCGGCTTCCGCCAGGAGACGGGGCCGTCCCACGGGCCGCCGGCGAGCAGGAGGACGACCGTGTGGAAGGCGGCCGACGCGAGCAGTAGCAGGGCCGCACCGACGGGGATCTGCCAGGCCCAGCGCGATTGCACGGGCGAGGTTGCGGTGATGCGTTCGTCCGCGGTGATGCGTTCGTCCCCCGTCATGTGCTCGCCCGCCGTCATGCGTTCGCCCGCGGTGCGGTCGGGTGCGCGCGGAACAGTGCGAACGCGGCCCACACCAGCCATGCCGTGCCACCGAAGCGGACGACGGGCAGCAGGTAGCCGAAGCCGATGGCGAGGAGCGTGAGGGTGGCGGCCAGTCCGGCGGCGGCGATGACCAGCCCCGTGGTGGCGCAGGCGCGCGGCAGGGTCCCGCTCCCGCGGGCCGCCAGACAGGTGCCTGCCGCCAGGAGCGCGAAGGACACGGCGTATCCGACACCGCCGGCGAGGAAGGACAGGTCCGCCAGGGCACGTGCCAGGGCTGCGGGTGCGTCTTCCGGAAGCCGGCCGAGGGTCCAGGTGAGCGCGGCGCTGGAGGCCAGTGCGCCACTGGCCAGCAGTCCGCCGGCGAGGACTGCTGCCGCCGCGGCGCCCTGATCCTGCCCCCGCCGCACCAGCCGGGCCAGGGTGGCGGCCACCGGCACCAGGAGGACGGCGGAGACGAGCAGCAGGAAGGCGCCCAGGTCGATCGCCGTGCCGTGGTCGCGTACGTACCGGCTCAGGATGTCGCGGCCGGAGGCGTCCGGCTGCGGGGTGGCGCGGTTGGTGACGACGTACGCGGCGGTGAGTACGGCGTAGGAGAGCGAGACGGTGAGCAGCGCGACGGCGCCGCGCGGGCGCGGGGCCGCGCCCCGGAGCGAGTCCGCGCGGGACCCGTGGACTGATGTATGCATGACATCTCCTGGATCATCGGTGAGGGCGATTCGTGCGGGATCCCGCGGGTGGTGTGGGCGCGGAACCCCGCTGCGCGACAGCCAGAATGCCGCTGCGGGGGCGCCCTGGTCGTCCCGCGGCGGGAGGCGGTGCGGCTACTCCGCCGGGAGTAGTCCGCACCGCGGTGTCTCCACAACGCGGCGGGTACGGTGCCGTGCCGGGCGGCACGGATCAGGCGGGATCCGGAACGGACCGCCCGGCGGCCGGAGTACGCGCAGGCCGCCGCTCCCGGGACGCCCGCTCGTCGGCATCCGCCAGCCAGAACCAGACCGGCGGGAAGACCAGCTCGATCACGGCCAGTGCCACCTGGAACCAGTGCGGCCACCCGTGCACCGCCAGGGACAGCAACCGCCCCGCGCCGCCCAGCAGGAACACCGCCGCCAGCCACCGCACCACCTTCGCCGGGACGGGGTCCTGTCGGGCCGCCCACAGCCAGGCCAGCCCGTACCCGGCGAAGATCGCGCCGAAGAACCGGCCCAGGCTGTCCAGAGTGGGACCGGCGTCGGCCTCGCCCGGAATCGCGGCATTGCCGCCGGCCACGTGGAACAGCCCGATCGCCACGCAGGCGACGCCCATCACCCATGCGAACACCCGGAGCGCCTTGGCCATGACTCCACCCCCTTAGTTGACGTGTGTCTACTTAGCTTTGGCGTCAGGGTAGCCCTCTTTGATAGACGTGTGTCAAGTAGTAATCTGGGTGCGTGCCGCCCCGCCGACGCCTGACCCCTGCCGACCGCCGCGCCCAGCTGCTCGCCGTCGGCACCCGGCTCTTCTCCGCCGCGCCGTACGACGACGTACTGATGGAGGACGTCGCCCGGCAGGCCGATGTGTCCCGCGCCCTGCTCTACCAGCACTTCCCGAGCAAGCACGCCCTCTTCGCGGCGGTCTACCAGCAGGCGAGCGACCGGCTGCTGGAGGCGACCACGTTCGACCCCGGCGCCACGCTCGTCGAGCAGCTCACCCAGGGCCTGGACGCCCACCTCGACTACTTCATCCCCAACCGCCACGCCGTCCTGGCCGCGAACCGGGTGCTGGCGGGCGACCCTGTCATCCAGACGATCATGACGGACGAACTCGACGCCCTGCGCTCACGCCTGCTCGGTGTGCTCCCGCTCGACGACGCACGCACGCACGCCGCGGTCTCCGCGGCACTGCAGGCCTGGCTCGTGTTCGTCCAGGTGCTGTGCGTGGACTGGCTCACGCGCGAGACCTGCACCCGCACCGAGTTGCGGGACACCTGCATCGGCGCGGCGGTCGGCGCCCTGCGCCCCCTGCTCTCCGAGGACCCCGCCCCGGACTGGCCGCCCGCCCCGCCGGCCTGAACCGGCCCGACCGGCGGGCCTGGTGAAACGACGACCCTCCCGCCCTGTCGCGTCAGGGCTTGGTCAGGCGGACCGTGTCTCCCGTGCGGTCGGCCGCGAGGACTTCGATGCGTACGCCCGTTGCGGGGTCGGTGAAGCTCTGCCCGGGGGCGTACGCAGCCGGGGCGCAGGCGGTCGGAGAGGTCGGGGTCGGGCTCGTGATGCGTACCGGGCCCTCGCCCGTCGGGATGGCGGAGTCGACCTTGTAGATGAGGACGCCGGTGGAGCAGGCGGCCGCGTCGTTGCCCTGGGCGCGGCGGGACTCCGCCACGTACGCCGTCGTCCCGCCCGTACGCACCACGGCGATCTTGGTTCCGCCGGGCCGCTCCACCGGGGTCAGCCGTACCGTCCGGCGGCCGGACGCGGGCAGGCAGGCGACCTGGTCGTCGCGGGTCCAGCCGAGTTTCCAGGAGTGCCAGCCGAGGTACTGCGGGGCGTGGCCGGCGATGTCTCCCATGACGTCCCAGCCGCCCGCGTACTGGTGGGTGGCGCCGGTGAAGGAGTAGAGGTCGGGCAGGCCGAAGGTGTGGGCGGTTTCGTGGGCCGCGACCTTGTGGCCCCAGCGCCACATGTCCTGCCCGAAGGTGACGGCCCATTTGAGGCGGGTGCCGTCGGCGGTGATGCCGGGCGTCGCCGGGTCGTAGAGGTAGGTCGGGGAGAAGGGGATGGCGGTCGCCCTCCTGGTGGGGACGACGTAGACCATGTCGTAGCGGGAGAAGTCCGCGTAGGGGTCCGCGGCCGTGATCGCGTCGCGGAGGTACTTCTCGTGGGCCTCGAAGGTGAGGCCGCGTGCGAAGCCGTAGGAGGTGGAGTCGGCGGGCATCCGGATCCAGCGGCGCAGTGGGGTGTTCTCCAGTCGCAGACGACCGTGGCTCGCGCGGCCCATCCAGTCGGCGGCCGGGGCCAGGTGTGCGGCGTACGGCTCGGTGGAGTCGATGGCCGGGGCGTCGGGGAAGTCCACGTACAGCGTCAGGACGCGGCGGGTGCCGGTGGCCGGCTGGAACTGGGTCCGGTCGGTGTCGTGGCCCTCGTCCGTCCAGCCGGTCCGGCCGGGGAGCGCACAGCCGGCGGCGGGGGGCGGCGAGCCGGGGGCAGCGGCCGCGGTGGGGGCGGACAGGCAGGAGATGAGGGCGACGGCCGTGGCGAGCGCCGGCAGGTGGTGGTGGAGCGGAGTGGTCATGTCTCTCCCGTCGGAGGCGAGTTGGGTGGTACGAGGCACCAGGCGCGCCGGGCGCGAGGCACCAGTACGCGGGCGTACGAGGGCCTACGCGCGGCCCGCGGCCAGGTCCATCAGGCGGGACAGCACGCGGCCGCCGGAGGCGGTGACGCCGTCGTGCTCCCATTCGTTGGTGACCCACACCCGGGTGGCGCCGACCTCGCGCGCGGTGCGCAGGGAGAGCCCGGCGTCCACGTACATGTCATCGTGGTAGACGAGTGCGGCGAGCGGGACCCGGTTGGCGGCGAGGCGGCAAGGGTCGTACAACGGTGGCCAGTCGGGGCGTTCGGCGAGCAGATCGGCGGCGTCAGCGAAGGGGCGCAGGCCCTTGATCTCGCGGAACATCCAGGGGTAGATCATTTCTCCGGTGAGCAGGAGGGGGTCGGCGTCCTCGGCGAACTCGCGGAAGGCGGCCATGGCCCTGGACGCCGCCCAGCCGGTCGGTCCCGCGCCCTGACCGTAGAGGGTCTCCTGCAGGACGGCGAAGAGCGGGTTGTCGGTGAAGCCGGTCAGTGTCATCACCTGGTGCAGGAACGTGTCGGTCGGTTTCCCGGCCTCGTCGAGGGATTCGTCGAGCAGCCAGTGGATCCGCTCGAAGCCGTCGCCCATGCCGAGGGCAAGGCCGAGCGTGCGCAGGCGGTGGGGGGTGAGCCGGTCTCCGTCGGGCAGACGGACATCGGCGACGGCCAGGAGGCGGGCGATGTCGCGCAGCCGGGCGGCGTCCTCGGGGTAGCGGGCGTAGAACTCGCGGACGCGGTCCCGCACCCGGGGGTAGGTGCGGGCGTAGACCTCGTCGGCGGTGGCCGAGAGGCCGGGCAGGCCGCCGGTCACGTAGCACGCCCGCAGGCCTTCGGGGGCCCGGGAGAGGTACGTGAGGGTGACGAAGCCGCCGTAGCTCTGGCCGAGGGTCTCCCAGGGCTCGTCCCCGCACAGCCGGCGGCGGATCAGTTCGGCGTCGGCGACGATCGAGTCGGCGCGGAAGTGGGCCAGATGGCCGGCGAGCCGGTCCGGCGAGGCGAAGCGGGAGGCCGCCCGGGCGGTGACGGGGGTGGAGCGGCCCGTGCCGCGCTGGTCGAGGAGCAGGACCCGGTGGGTCTTGAGGGCCTGCGGCAGCCAGCCGGGCGAACCAGCGGAAGGCCTGGGGGACTTGCCGCCTGGGCCGCCCTGAAGGTAGAGCAGCCAGGGGAGTTGCCGTCCCGCGTGGCGTACGTCGCCGACCTCCCGGGCGAAGAGCTGGATGGTCGGGCCGTGGGGGGCCGCGTGGTCCAGGGGGACGGTGAAGACGTGGTCGACGGTGGCGTAGGCGGGGTTCATGGGTCCCTTTCGCGGCCGGGGTGACCGCACAGTGACGTGTGACGTTGCATCACAGCGTGGCGCGGTCAACGTGGGCCATGAAGCCCTCACTTGCCCATAACGCCGCGCTATGGAAGCGCGACATTTGTGGGTGCCATTTCACATAACTATGTTACGGGTCACATTCCACCGTCCTCAGGACCCCGACTGCTCACGGAGTGACCACCGATGAAGAAGCGCACGCTCCACGCCGTCGCCACCGCCCTGGCGGCGACCATCGCCCTCGGCACGGCCGGCTGTTCCGACGACGGCCACTCCGGCGGCAGTCAGCAGAACAAGGACGGGCGGAACGGAAGGGACGGGAAGAACCCCGCACTCGCCAACGCGGGGGCCACGGTCGGCGGCACTCCGCAGAAGGGCGGCACGCTGACCGTCCTGTCCAACCAGGACTTCACCCACCTCGACCCGGCCCGCAACTGGGTGATCGGCGACATGGACTTCGGTACCCGGCTGCTCTACCGCACCCTGGTCACGTACAAGGCCGAACCGGGCGGGCAGGGCGGAGAGTTGGTCCCGGACCTCGCCGAGGACCTCGGTGTGCCGTCCAACGGAGCCAGGACATGGACCTTCAAGCTCAAGAGGGGCCTCACGTACGAGGACGGCACGCCGATCACCGCCCAGGACGTCAAGTACAACGTGGAGCGGTCCTTCTCCCCCGACCTGCCCGGCGGCCCGGACTACGCCGCCCGCTACCTGGCCGGCGCCGAGGGCTACCGAGGCCCTGCCCAGGGGCAGCATCTCGACTCCGTCAAGACCCCCGACGACCACACGATCGTCTTCGAACTCCGCAAGCCCTTCGCGGAGTTCCCCAACGCCACCGTCCTGCCCACCTTCGCCCCCGTGCCCGCGGCCCAGGACAAAGGCGCCCAGTACGACAGCCGCCCGTTCTCCTCGGGCCCGTACAAGATCGAGTCGTACGACCGCGACAAGCGGCTGGTGCTGGTCCGCAACCCCCACTGGGACCCGGCGACAGACACCGTCCGCAAGGCCTACCCGGACAAGCTGGTCGTGGTGATGGGGCTCAGGGCCAACCAGATCGACGACCGGCTCATCGCCTCGGAGGACGTGGACGCCTCCGCCGTCTCCTGGGGCAAGCTGCGCCCCGAGAGCACCCCCAAGGTGCTCACCAAGGCCGACGTCAGGGCGCGGCTGCTGGCCGAGTACACCAACTGCACCGAGATGGTGCAGATGCACACCGGCCGCGCCCCCTTCGACGACGTCAGGGTGCGCCAGGCCGTGCAGTACGCCCTGGACCGCGAGGCGGTGCTGACCGCCTCGGGCGGCCCGGCCCTCAACGACCCGGCCACCGCGCTCATGCCCGGCTCGCTCTTCGGCGGCCGACAGCCCGACACGCTGGGCATCCCGGTCACCGGTGACGTGGAGAAGGCGAAGCGGCTCCTGAAGGAGGCGGGCAAGCCCGAAGGGTTCACGACCACCCTCACCGTCTCCAACGGTGACAAGGGGGTTGCCGAGGCGGTCCAGCAGTCCCTGGGCCGGGCGGGGATCAAGGTCACGATCGACGCCGTCGACCCCTCGGCCTTCTACGACACCATCGGCGACACCAAGAACCGCGCCGACCTCGTCTACACCGGCTGGTGCCCCGACTACCCCTCAGGCTCCACCTTCCTGCCCTTCCTCTTCGACGGCCGCTACATCAAGGAGAAGGGGAACTCCGGCAATCACTCGCTCTTCCGTGACGAGGCGACCATGAAGCGGATGGACGAGATCGCCGCCATGACGGACACGGCGCGGGCCAACGAGGCCTGGCAGCAGTTGGACGGGGAGATCCTCGCCAAGGCCCCGACGGCGCCCGCCGTCATCGAGCGCATGCCGCTGCTGCTCGGCACCAACATCGCCGGCGCCTTCGGCCACACGTCCTTCGGCGGCCAGCTCGACTATGCCACCCTCGGACTCAAGGACCCGGCGAAGAGCGGCACCTGACCCCGCTCCTGCGACTTCGCGATGGCGGAGTAATGGCGTGTGACATTTCACATAGGATTGATGGGAGCCGGCTCCTGTCCGAAGGCCGTCGCCGCTCCATAACATGCGCGGCATGGAACTGGAGGTACGGCACCTGCGGGTGGTGTGCGCGATCGCCGAGGCCGGCAGCCTCACCCGGGCCGCCGCCACGCTGTCCATGACCCAGCCGGGCCTCAGTACGCAGTTGCGCCGCATCGAGTCGATGCTCGGCGGTGTCCTCTTCGACCGGCGCCGGGCCGGAGCCACCCCGACGGCCTTCGGCGAGTTGGTGCTGGCCCGGGCGCACGCGGTGCTGCCGGGCATCGACGCGCTCCTCGCCGACACCGCCCGCGCGGCCCGCCACCTGGCGTCCCCCGACCGGGTCCGCGTCGGATCGGTCGGCGCTCCCCTCATCGGCCACCTCGTACTGGCCGTCGGGCGGTTGCTGCCGGAGGCCGAGGTGACGTCCCGGTGCCACTACTCCCCCGTCACGCTCCTGGACGACCTCGCCGCCGGCCGTCTGGAGGCGGCGGTCCTCGGCGACCACCCGGAGCAGGTCCTGCCGCCGCGCGACGGGGTGGTTCTCACCCCCCTGGTCACCGAGCCCGTCTTCGCGATGCTGCCCGCGGCCCACCCGCTGGCCGGCCAGGAGGCCGTGTCCCTGACCGAACTGGCCGATCACGACTGGGCGATGCCCCGGCCCGACGGCGACCGCACCCGCGAGTACTGGTCCTCCGTGTGCGCACTGACCGGCCGCCGCCCCTCCGCCCCGCACGAGGCCGAGGGGCGCCAGCTGGTCGAACTGGTCCGCGCGGGCCTGGCCGTCAGCCTCTGCCAGGCCACTTTCCCGCAAACCCCCGGAATCGCCGTCCGTCCCCTGTCGGGAAACCCGCTCTGGTACCGCCACGTCCTGGCCTGGCACCGTGACGGCCCGCTGGCCGCCCACGGCGAGGACATCCTGCGCACGGTGGCGGCCGGCTACCTCGACACCTGCGCCGCCAGCCCGGTCTATGCCGACTGGCGCAGACGGCACCCGGACCGCGCCGACGGGCAGGCCGCGGATCAGGCGGGGAGGCGGGTCCACGCACCGACCAGTTCGGCCAGGTAGACCGCGCAGGGGGTGGTCCGGAGTTCCTCGCGGAGCCGGGCGAGCAGGGTGTCCGGGTCGAAGTCGCCCCGCGCGACCACGCCGGACTCCTCCGCGAAGGGGAGCGCGGTGAGCAGCGTCTGCCCCAGCATCACCACGGCCGATTCCTTGTCCTGCGGCGTGGGCACCGCCACGGCGAGCTCGGGGCCCGGTAGCCCGGCCTCCCGGAACAGGGAGTACAGCCGCTCGCCCGTGTCCAGGGTGCGGCCCGCGGCGCGCAGGCAGTCGTTGCCCCACCGCCGCCGCCACGGGGCCGAGCAGGCTGCCCAGCGGTTCCGGCATCCGGCTCGGCCCGGTCGCCACCGCCGCGTTCGGATCGCCCTGGCGCCACATGTGGTTCAGGTAGACCAGCGGAGCCAGCAGCCGCTGCGCCTCGGACGCGGGCACCAGCCCGGCGTGCCGCACACGGCCCACGTCCAGGTCCGCGTCCTGCTCCAGGTGCGCAGCCCGGCAGGCGAACCGCTCCCGGAACGCGGCCGCATCCCCTCGGGCGTACTGCGCGGCAGCCGCCCGGCACAGGTCCGCGACCGGGCCCCGGAAGTCGGGTGCGTGCTCCAGCAGGAACCCGGTCCGGGTGGAGGCCAGCGCGCCGATCGCCCGCAACGGCCCCAACTCCCGGAAACAGGAGCCGTCTTCGTCGCCGGGCAGAGGTCTTGCGAACAGGGTGTCGCGCCGCTCGCCGCTCAGCACGACCAGCGGAACCTCGATCAGCGCACCCCGCACACCGGCTCGCCGACCGGCAGCAGATCGGCGTCCAACTCGGTGATCGGCACCCGGACGGGCGGGTCTGCCTGGCGGAGGTGCGCCAAGCACCCCAGGAGCAACCGGAATCCGACCGGGAAGCGACCGGGCAGGACCCTGCGACACCTGGCCGGCGGGCCTAGGGTGTGCCCATGGCCACGGCCGTCAGAACGCTTGCGGGCGTGATCACGCGGCCCGATTCTTGGGCCATGGCACAAGAGATCCAAGAATATGACGTCCCGTCAATCACAGGGGAGTTACGTACGGTACGGCGGGTCGGAGTGGTCGGGCTGGACGAGGCGCAGTTCCCGCTGTTGACCTCCGTGACCGTCGCCCAGCCCGGCCTCGCGCCCGGTCCGGTGCCGCTCGCGATCGAGCAACTGCTGCTGCGTGCCGTGTCCGGGCTCGACGGGGACCTGTACGCGGCCGCGACGCTCACCCTGGGCCTCACCCCGGACCTGCGCGACGCACCCCCGTACGAACGGCGGCGGCGGGCCGCCGAGGTGTACCGCCTCAGCAACGAGCGTTTCCGCAAGAAGCAGGAGATCGAGGTGCTCAAGCAGGTTGCCCAGCAGATCTGCCGGCTGGCCGCGTCGAACGAGCCGGCGGGGCCGACCGTCCGTGAGCCGGAAGCGGCGCTCCCGCCCCGGTTTCGACAGCACGTCCTGCACTGCCGCGACCAGGGCCGGCCCCTGGACGTCACGCTGCACATCCGGTCCGTAGCGGAGCTGACCGACATGGACGTCGTCGTCTCCCCGTCCAACGTCCATCTGGAACTGCCGCCCATGCACAAGGGGTCCGTGGCGGCCGCCCTGCGCCGCGCCGCCGCCCGCCGGGACGCCGCGGGTGACGTCGTGGAGGACCCGCTCCACGACGAACTCCGGGCCTGGCGCGAGCGGTACGGGGCGATCCGCCGGCCGGTGCACCCCGGAACCGTCGCCGCGACCGGCTCCGGAGCCCTGATCACGCGCGGCATCCGGCGCATCTACCACGCGGCCGTCGCCGTACCGCACGCCGGTACCAACGACTACGGGGTCCAGGCCCAGGACATCGCCACCGCCGCGAGGCGCGTCCTCGACCTGATGGCCGAGGAGTCCGCAGAATTCGCAGAGTCCGCAGAATCCGGGGCGGCCGCAGAGCCCGGGCGGTCCGTGCCCGGCGGCCGCCCGCTGCGTTCCGTGTGCTTCCCTCTGATCGGAGCCGGCCGGGGCGGGCTGCCTCCCGCCACCGCCGCGAACGCGCTCGGCGCGGCGCTCTGCGCGCACCCGCGGCGGGACATCGCCGTACACCTGGTGACCCGCCGCATCAGCGTGGCCCACAGCATCGCCGAAGCGCTCACCGGCGAGCGCCTGCGCCTGCCCGGAGGGACCCGGTGAACCCGTTCACGACCCTGTCCGCCTTCGCCGCCGCCTGGCAGCGCCTGGCGCCTCTGCTCGACCAGGCGGCCACCGCCCTGCTGGGCGCCGAACTGGCCGCGCTGCGCGCCCTCGCCCCCGGGACGCGGGCCGCCGAGGAACTCGCCCGGCAGGCCGTGGAAACCGTACTCTCGGGCCTGCCGGAGGACGACGCGGCGCACCTGCGCGGCCGGTACGGCGAAGGCGGGCGCTTCTGGGACGGCCCGCAGGAGCCGCCCGGCCCCCCGGGGTTCGAGTGGGCCGACCTGTGTCTGCTCGTCGTCGACCGCAACCCCATGGTCGGCCCGCTCCTCGGCCCCGTACGCGACCGCCTGCTGCGCGAGCCGGCCCTGGGCGCGGAGCAGCTCGAGGACCTCGGCGGGGATCCCGACGACGACCGGCTGATCCGGCTGACTGACCTCGCGGGCGCCGCACGCTACCCCGCCTTCCAGTTCGAGGCCGCGGGCATGCCCTACCGGGCGGTCCTCGACGTCAACCTCCTGCTGGAGTCGGGCTCCGACCCCTGGGGCGCGGCCGAGTGGTGGCTGTCCGGGCACACCTGGCTGGGCACCGCGCCGGCCCGGCTGCTCGGCTCCGGGCGGGACGACGTACTGCGCTCCCTGGCCGCGGCTCTGCGGGACCCGGCCGAAGGGGGGTTCTGAGGATGCCCAACACACCGCCTCCGGAATTCCTTCCGGGGGTTCCGCGGCGCATCACCTACCCGGCGGGGACCCCCGTACTGCGCGTCCACTCCACCCGCCGCCCGCCGGCCGGCTTCAACCCCGTCCCGGCCCGGAGCCTGTACGGCGGCGGGCGCTTCGACAGCACGCCCTACCACCCGTACGGCTTCCTGTACGTCGGCCTGCACCTGGGAGCGACGGTCAGCGAGACCTTCCTGCGCTCGCTCCCCTTCCCGGCGGACGGCGGGCACCGGATCGTCCCGCGCTCGGCCGTCGCCGGGCGGAGCCTGTCCTTCCTGCGGCTGGTCCGCGACACGGAGGTGGTGTCGCTCCTCAGCGCCGGGGATCTGGCCGCCGTCGCGCAGGACACCTGGCTGGTGCAGGCCGAGGCGGCCGACTACCCGCAGACCCGGGACTGGGGCCACTGGATCCGCGAGCAGACCAAGCCCTGGGCCCAGGGCTTCGTCTGGCGCTCGAAGCGGGAGCCCGAGGGCGAGGTGGCCGTGCTGTTCGAGGACCGGTGCGACGGTCCGGCCGTCGAACCGTACGGGGTGGCGGCCCAGGACTTCGACACGCCGGGGGGCGAGGAGTGGCTGAACGGCGTCCTGCGCCGCTACCACGCGCAGGTCGCCCCGCCCGCGGCCGGAAGGGGACGCTGACGTGCTGCCCGACCCGTACGACCTCACCCCGCTGCTGCACGAGTTGCAGGGCGCCGCCGGCAGCGGGTCCTACGGCCGCAGCGAGCTCGCCGCCGTACGGGCGGCCGTCGCCCGGGCCGCCGGCGAGACGGACGCCGACCGGGCCTTCGCCGTGTTCGTGGAGCGGTTCCGCGGGCTCGAACCCGGCTTCAGGCGGGCCAAGTTCGCCGGGGACCTCCTCCAGGTCGCGGCCGTCGCCCGGTACCGCGGCCCCCACCTGGACGCGCCCGCCCGCCAGGAGCTCCTGCACGCGGGGCTCGGCGCCTTCGACGAGACCCGCTGGCGGGAGGTCCTGCACAACGCGGCGATGGTCCTGGAACTGTGCGACCAGGACGCCGACTTCGGCGCCGCGCCGTCGCTCGGGGAGGGGACCACCGGCCGCAGCGTCGACCCGGCCGACCCCGCCTTCTCCAGGGCCGCCCGCTTCCCGGCGGCGGACCCCTCGAAGGCCGCGCTCCTGGACGCCGCCCAGCAGGCCGAACGCGCCCAGCAGAGCGGCGGCGAGGCCGAACTGGAGGCAGCCGCGGCCAAGTTCGCGAGCGCCCTCGCCCAGGTCGAGCTCGATCCGGGCAACCGCGCCTACTTCACGGCCTTCCACGCCACGCTTCGCGCCGAACTCGCCTACCGTCGCAATGACACCGACGAACTGGCGACGTGCATCCTCGACCAGGAGAACGCACTGCGCGGGGTCCCCGAAGACCACCTGGACCGTGCGGGCGCGCAAGCGTGGCTCACCAACGACCTCGGGAAGCAACGCCTGCTCGCAGCCCGCGAGTCGGGCACCCTGCCGGCGCCCGCACCCCTGCCCGAACGCGCCGCGCCGCCGCCCGGCGCGCCGGCCCACGAGGTGCTCGACCACGCGATGACGCTCATCGCCGACGCCGTCGCGGCCCTCGACCCCGAGCGGGCGCGTACGGGCATCGGCCTGCTCACCGGCTGCCTCGCGCAGCTGGACCCCAGTCCCGACGGCCCGTACGGCGCGTACGGCGCGTACGACCCGTGGGTGCGCTGCGCCACCGCCCTCGGCTCGGCGCACCTGCTGCGGGCCGCGCTGCTGCGGGACTCCCACCCCGGGCTGCTGGCCGACGGCACGCCGCTCGCGCGGGAGATCGTGGACCACATGGTCCAGAGCACCGTCCTGCTCGAACGGGCCCTGGCGGCGAGCGGCGGACCCGCGCATCCGCAGTGGGCGACCATCGGCACCAGCCTCGCCAGCGGGTACCGGTACCGCTCCCTGCTGCCCGGCCTGACCGCCCGCCAGCGGGATCAGTTGCGCGCCAGGGCCCGGTCGACCGGGCTGGCCGCGCTGCCGGGCTTCGCCTGGAGCGTGCTCCTCCAGTCGGGTACCGACCATGCGACGCAGGCGGGCTCGCGCGCCGCCGAACGGGCCCTCGACATCGCGCGCTGGTGCCTGGAGGACGAGCGCCCCGCGGAGGCGGTACAGGCGCTGGACGCGGGCCGGGGCCTGCTGCTGCACGCGGCCCGGACCGCCGCGACCGTACCGGACATGCTCACCGAGCTGGGGCGGGCGGACCTGGCCGCGCAGTGGAGCAGCACCACGCCCGCGGCGAGACTGGTCACGGCCGGCGGCCCCTTCGGCGTGGGGGACCTGAACGCGGGAGGGGACGAGCGGCCCGTACCGCTGCGCCGCGAAGTGCTCGACGCCCTCGGGCACTCCCCGTACCGCAGGCGGCTGCTGGACCCGCCGGCCGCGGAGGAGATCGGCGCGGCCCTGGACAAGACGGAGGCGGGCGCGCTCGTCTACCTGATCCCCGGAGGCACGGACGGGCTGCGGGACGAGCCGGTGCCCGGTGCGGCCGTGTGCGTACTGCCCGACGGCAGCCTACGCACGATCCGACTGCCCGAACTGCTGCCCGAGGCCCCTGAGTTCAGGGAGTACCTGGACCTGGCCCCGGCCGGCGGCGGGAGGATCGCGGGGACCCAGCAGGACCACGCGGCGGCGGTCGCGGCGACGCAGGCCGCGACGCCCGACATCCGGCGCGCGGCCCTGGACCGGCTGTGCGGCTGGGCGTGGGACGTGGCGGTGCGGCACATCGTCGACGCCCTGGGCTCCTCGGCCGCGGAGCCGTCGGTCGTGCTGATCCCCGTGGGCGTGCTGGGCCTGGTGCCGTGGCACGCGGCCTGGCGGGAGGTACGGGCGGGGCTGCGCGGGCGGACACGCCGGTACGCCGTGCAGGACCTGCGCATCTCCTACGCCCCCTCGGCCCGCATGCTGTGCGGAATCGCGGACCGCGGCCCCCGGACCCCGCGGGAGCGGGCCTCGGGACCGGTCCTGGTGGTCGGCAACCCCGAGGGGAACCTCGAACACGCCGGCCGGGAAGCGGCGGCCGTCCACCGCGTGTTCCATCCGCACGGGGTGCTGCTGGAAGGCCCGGCGGGCACGGCTCACGAGGTCGCGGCCCGGCTGCGCCGCAGTCCGGGCGGCATCCTGCACCTGGCCTGCCACGGGCTGGTGGAGCCGGGCGGCCGGCACAGCGCGCTGCTCAGGCTCGCCCACGGGACACGGCTGAGCGCCGAGGAGGTCGCGGAGTCGGCCGGTCGTCTGCCGACGGCCGACGAGGTGTTCCTCGCGGCGTGCGTCACCCAGGTGTCGGGGCGCGGGCACGACGAGGCGTACAGCCTCGCGGCGGCCTTCCTGGTGGCGGGTGCCCGATCGGTGGTCGGCACCCTGTGGCCGGTTCCGGACGGTTCCACGTCCTTGCTCATGTACATGACCCACGATGCGATGTGCCGCGAGGAGCTCTCCCCCGCCCGCGCGGTCCACCGGGCCCAGCTGTGGATGCTCGACGAGGAGCGCGTGGCCCCGCCGGGGATGCCGGATCAGCTCGCCGCCCTGGTCCGCGACGTGGTACGGGACGACGTGGCGGGCTGGGCGGGGTTCACCGCGCTGGGGTGGTGAGGCGGGGTGGGGACGCGCCGCCCGGCCCGGCGGCGCGTCCCCCGCTCAGGGCACCCGGGTGTGCAGGGCGACCATGGTGGTGCCCCACCGCGAGGCGGCGGGCAGCGAGGGCGAGTAGTGGGCGGAGACGTTGCGCGCGCGGCGGGCCGGGGGGCTCCAGACGGGCAGCCGGAAGGGGTCCAGGTTCAGTTCCGCGTCGGCGACGATCAGTTTGAGCCAGTCGGTTACGCAGGCACCGCCGACCTGGGGGCGGCCCGGCGGCAGGAACAGCCAGACCGGCTTGCCCTGCTGGACGAGGACGGAGCGGTCGGGGCCGATGAAATCGGCGTACAGGCCGGGGTCGCAGGCGTATTCGTCGGTGAGGTCGAGCAGGGTGCACCACAGCGGGTACGCGGACGTGTTGTTGATCGCCACGCGCACCCGGGGTGGGTTCCCGTCCCGGTCGTAGGTGAGCGCGACCTCTCCGCCGGGTGCGGGCAGCGGCTGACCGTGGACGTCCGCGACCTCGATGCGGACCTGCTCGGACAGGGAGGGGTCCGGGTTGGTGAGGGCCCGCAACTGGTGCCAGCGCGCGAGGTGTTCCAGCAGGTCGACGACGGCCGCGGCGTCCTCGGGGCCGTGCAGCGGCAGCGGGGCTGCGGCCGAGGGGTGGCCCGCCGCGCCGCGCACCCGGACCTGTCCGGTGGCCGCCTCGGCATGCCCGTCCACGTCTACGTCGAGGACGAGGCCGAGCCCGGCCGGGGAGTGTGCCGCCGTGTCGGCGGTCAGCAGCGGCGAGGCCCCGACGGCACGCAACAGCGGTTCCACCAGGCCGGGTTGCCCGTTCAGCCGTACCCGCACCGGGGCGAAGGCCAGGGCGGAGGGAGTGACCGGGTGGGCGCGCACCAGGTCCCCGGGGCCGGGCAGCCAGCCGACCGGACTGACGAGGCACCGCTCGGCCTGGACCTCATGGACGCGTACGGTCCGCGACGGGGCCGCACGGCGGCCCTCGCACTCGGCGTAGCCGCCGCTGTCCCCGGCGTCCGTCAGCACGAACTCGGCGCCCACCGAGGCCAGTCCGTGGGCGGCCCCGCAGTCCACCTCCCACCCGCGGACCCCGTCGTGGCGCAGCCGGTACGGGGTGACGGGCGCGGCGGCGCCGGACAGGAAGCGCTCCCCGCCCGGGCCGTGCAGGGTGGGGTGCTGCTCCAAGGCCGGTCCGGGCCGGGCACGCAGGGACCTGGCGACGGCGGCTTCGACGACGGAGTGCAGGGCGCCGTAGGTCGGGTCGACGACACCGCCCGTACGCAGTGCGGCAAGCAGCGCGTGAGTGAACTCGCCGTGCATGCGCTCCCGTTGAACGGTTGCAGGGTCGGGCCAGTAGCCCCAGTCGGTGGACTGCCCCGATTCGTAGGACTCCTCGTTGAGCCTGCTAGCAGCGAGCACGGTGTGCCGGCGGGGCCGCTCACCGCCCGCGTCCAGGGCGTCGCGCGTCGCCGATCCGCTCGGCGCGGGTGTCCACCACGGCTGCCAGTCCACTCCGCGCGGCCGGACGCCGCGGCTCGCCCCACCGGAGAAACAGCAGTCCAGGACGGCCAGTACGTGTACGCCCCGCCCGGCTGCGGCGTCGAGGAGGGCGCCCAGCTCCTTGTCCGCGAAGTACGGCTGTCCCCCGTCGGCGAGGCTGTCGGCGCAGACGAGGACCTGGTCCTCGCCGGTGCCCTCGCGCAGGTCGCCGGGGGCCGAGGGGAACCGGCTGCCGTGTCCGCTGAACCAGAACAGCACGGTGTCGCCCGGGCGGGCGCGGCCCAGGTGGTCCGTGATGCCCGATGCGACGGCGTCGCGGGTGGCCCGGGCGTTGTACAGCGAGACGAACTCCGGTGACCAGCCGGGCCGCAGCCGTTCCTGGAGGAGCGAGCGCGCGGCCGCCACGTCGTTCACGCAGCCGGCCAGCGCGTTCTTGGGGTACTCGTCGATGCCCACGAAGAGGGCGAACAAGGAAGGCATGGCGCGAGCATGGCAGAACCGCGGAACTGCCGTACTGTTGCGGCCGGTTGCCGCCAGGGCGCCTTCCGGGCGCCTTCCGGGCGCGTCCCGGACCCCGCATTCCCCCGGCTCCCCCGCGTGCTGAGAATGACCGGCAGCACGCCCCGATTCCTCGGGCCGCCATGCAACGCAGAAGGGATCCACCGATGGACGAACGCCGCCCCACGCCCCCGGGGCCGACCGTCAGATCTGCCGCGCCGCTGCGGACGGAGGCCGCGATATGAGCTTCATCTGGGCCCTGATCGTCTGGCTGGTGCAGATGGCGGGCACATGGGCGCTGGTCGGTCTCAGCATCGTGCTGATCTTCCGGCGCACGTCCATCTCGGCCTTCGCGGTGGCCCGCTCCCTGGCCACCGCCGCGGTGGTCCTGACGCTGGCCCACCGGTACGGCTTCGCCACCGACGGGGTGATGGGCTGGATGAACGCGGTCGCCGCCAAGTACTCCGTCATGGCGGCCGTGGCGGGCGTCGCGCTGGTGGTCCTGGCCTCGGTGTACGTGTCGGTCGGGCGCCCCGGGGCGCGCACCGCCCGCTTCCTGCGGCTGTTCTTCGTACGGCACGAGGGCGGAACCGCTCCGGGGCCCGTCACGGTGCTGCTGGCGCTGCTGGCGGCCGCCGGCTTCCTGTTCTGGTCGATGCAGGCCATCAGCGGCTACGGCTCCGAGTTCGTACGCCTCCTGTGCGCCATCGTGCTCTTCCCCCCCGCGGTCGCGTACCTGCTGCTCGTCCCGTTCAGCGTCGCCGGTACGGTCTTCAACGCGGCCAACGCGCATCCCGCCCTCCCCGCGCTGGCGGCCCCGTTCGTGGCGGTGGCGGCGGTCGTGACCGACCGGTTCGTCGGAGGTGTCATCGCCACCCCGGACAACCTCGGCGACCCGCTGGCCCTCGCCGGCCTGGTGACGGTGATCGGTCTGAGCGCGGCCGACCTGGTACTGCTGCGCAGGCGCGGCCTGGGCCTGACACAGGACCCGCCCGAGCCGGCGCCGAGGCACCGCGCCGGGCGGGATCCGGAGCCGGAGCCGGGGCCTGTGCCCGGGTACGCGCCTGGGCCCGGGTACGCGCCTGGCCCCGGGCCCTCAACCGCGCCGGGGAGCGGCTATTGGGAGTGACGCCCCGCCTGCGGGCGTACGGACTACCGGGCGGTCCGCACGCTCCGGGCGAGCGTGGTGTACGCACCCCAGGCGTCCAGCAGGGGCGGGCGGGACCACCGTCCTGCGCCTCACGGAGCCGGTGCGCAGGACGGCCGAGCGCACCTCGGCCGGTGGGGCCGCGGGGAACTCGGACGGCAGGAGGGCGACGGTGCCCGCCTCGAACGGGGCGGCCGCGCTCGTACCGGTGAGCACCAGCGGGCGGCCGTCGGCGCCGAGGCCCGCGATGCGTTCTCCCGGCGCGCCGATGCCCCGTACTCCGATCGATCCCCCCAGGTTGGACAGGTTCATCGGCAGCCCCCGCGCGTCGTACGCGACCACCGGGACGGTCCACGGGTGCCGGGTGATCACGGAGGTCCCGAGCGCGCCCTGGTTCCCGGCCGCCACGACCGTGATCACGCCGGCTGAACCTCAGCGTCGCGCCCGAGTGGCCGTCCAGTACGGGAAACCGAGAGCTGGAGTGGGCACTGGACCACGCGGCACACCGCTGGTGCCCGGCGCCGCGCGGCCCGCGCCGCCCGGACCCCGCACTCGCACTCGCACTCGCCCAGGCCCGGTACGAAGTCTGCGGCGTCGCACCGGCCTTCGGCCCCTAGCCGAGTAACTAGAATTATTGTCTAGAAACTTACTCTACAAACAGTCCGTGTGGGGGCCACGCTTCAACCCTGCGCCGGGTTCCGGCCCCGATACACACGGAGGATCAATCCATGTCCATCCCACCGCAGCGGGAACCCCACGGAACCACCCGGCGGGGAGCCCTCAAGGCCGGCATGGGCTTCGCCCTGGGAGCCGGGCTGCTCGGCGCCGCTCCCGGCACGGCCGCCGCCGACGGCCGGCGGGCCCCGGCGGCCCTGCTCCAGACCGGCACACCGCTGTGCGAGCAGCCCGGCGACTCGGCGAGCAGGCAGGGGCTCGGCTCCGGGGACCTCGCCATCCCGTACTACCGGGAACACGACAACACCTGGGGCTACGTCTTCGGTGACGCCTGGCCGGAGCCCGCGCTGGGCGGGCCCACCCTCGGGTGTCCCGTGATGCTGAACCAGGACCGCTTCGACGCCTCCGGCCGGACCCCGATCTCCTTCACCTGGGCCATGCCCACCGGCGGTGACGCCAGGCAGCTCTTCGACTACCAGCACAACCAGGACAACGGGTACGGCTACGAGACCAGCCGCATCCCCAACGACTGCATCGAGTTCGGCGGTCGCACCTACATCCAGTACACGTCCGTGACCACCTGGGAGCCGCCCCACGGGTACGACGGCTCCCTCATGTCTGGCGTCGCCTACTCCGACGACTTCGGCATCACGTGGCACGACTACCCGTACCACTGGCCCGGCGACGTACAGGGCGCCAACCAGTCCATGTACGGCATGTGGTCGTTCGCCGGCATCGACCCCGACGGCTGGCTGTACATCTTCTCCAAGCGCTGGAACGGCAGCCACCGCAACTGGGGCGACGGCGGCGCGATCCAGCTGTTCCGGATCTGGCCCGACGACTTCCGCGCCGGGAACTTCGGCGCACAGCAGAACTGGGCCTTCCTCGACGGGCGTTGGCAGTGGACCACCGCCGTCGGCCCGTCGGTGATCCTCTCCGGGCACAACATCGGGGAGTTCTCCGTCAAGCGCATCGGAAACCGGTACTGCATGAGCTACTTCGACGTCGACGACTACTCGATCTGCACGCGCACCGCGGCCCGGCCGGACGCCGCGTGGAGCGCGCCCACCCCGCAGATCGTCGGCGACGCCAGGCCTCCGCACCACTGGGGCAGGCCGCAGCTCCCCTTCCTCTACGGCGGGTACATCCACCCCGGCAGCGCGAGCTCGACGTCGCTGACCCTGATCGCCTCGCAGTGGGACGTGGCGGGCAAGTCGGCCTATCGGGTCCTGCAGTACGACGGCATCAGGCCGTAGCCGTAGCAGACATCGCATGGCGGACAGCGGATACGGCGACCATGGAGGTGGCGGCGTGAGCGGGATCGTGATTCACCTCCCGGCGGATCCGGACACCGGAACCGACGGCGACGGGATGACCATGCGGCTCGGACCGGGGGAAGTGGCCCGGTTCGGCCGGGGCTCGGCCGCGGTCCCGGTCGAGCTGCTGCTCCACGACCCGGCGGTCTCCCGGCTCGCCGGGGAGATCCGGGTGACCCAGGACCACTGGCAGCTCACCAACCACAGCCCTACCCAGAGCTATCTGGTGGAGAACCCGGAGGGGGCCGGGGAGTACCTACGGGTGCCGCCGCGCCGGGCGGCGGCCCCGATCCCCTTCGAGTTCGCCCGGGTCGTGCTGCCCGGGCGCGGCCGGGCGGTCGCCTTCCAGGTGTTCGCACCCGGACACCTCTACCTCGACCGCCCCGGCGTGGACGGCCCGTGGGGCACCCGCACCCTCACGGCCTACTCCCTGGACGAGACCGCCGCCTACTTCCTGGTGCTCGTCGCACTGTGCGAGCCGCGGCTGCGCGACGAATCGGCCATCGCCCTCCCGACCACGCCCCAGGTCGTCGAACGCCTGCGCAATCACCCGGAGTTCGGGCAGCTGACGGCCCGCGCGGTCAGTTCGCACATCGACTACCTCGCGGGCGACAAACTCCGGCTCGCCGAGCCGGCCGACCCGGGGCGCGGCAGCCGCCGCAACGGCAAACGGGAGGCCCTCGTCGCCCTCGCACTCCGCTTCGGCCTGGTCGGCGAGGAGCACCTGACCCTGCTGCCGCCCCGCCCCCGCGGGGGCGCGCCCGTCCTGACCGGGGCCCGGTCGTGACCTTCCGGGCCGCCGGGCGGGCTAGGGGGTGGGGGGGGGGGGGGGGGGGGGGGGGGGGGGGGGAGAGAAAAAAAAGAAAAAAAAAAAAAAAAAAAAAAAGAGAGAGGTGGCAGAGACACCCCCCCAACCCCCCCACACCCCTCCCCTCCCCCCCCCCCCCCCCCCCCCCCCCCCCCCCCCCCCCCCCCCCCCCCCCCCTCTG
>NZ_JBVJUY010000026.1:40242-117270 GCF_055604165.1 Streptomyces sp. NPDC037242 | reverse complement strand
GCGCGCCACCAACAAGAACGCGCCTTATGGGCGCGCATTTCCCCCCCCCCGTCCCCCCCCCCCCCCCCCCCCCCCGGCGCCTGAGAACAGCGAGGCCCGCGCCTCAGGCCTGTGCGGCCCACCACTCCTTGAGGGCGACGATGGCCGCTTCACGGCCCATCGGACCGTTCTCCAGCCGCAGGTCCAGCAGGAAGGCATAGGCCTTGCCGATCACGGGACCGGGGCGGACGTCCAGCACCTGCATGATCTCGTTGCCGTCCAGGTCGGGCCGGATCGCGTCCAGCTCCTCCTGCTCCTGGAGCTGCGCGATGCGCTCCTCCAGCCCGTCGTAGGTGCGGGAGAGGGCATTGGCCTTGCGCTTGTTGCGGGTGGTGCAGTCGGAGCGGGTCAGCTTGTGCAGACGCTCCAGCAGCGGACCGGCATCGCGGACGTAGCGGCGCACTGCCGAGTCGGTCCACTCCCCGTCCCCGTACCCATGGAAGCGCAGGTGCAGCTCCACCAGCCGGGAGACGTCCTTGACCATGTCGTTGGAGTACTTCAGCGCCGTCATGCGCTTCTTGGTCATCTTCGCGCCGACCACCTCGTGGTGGTGGAAGGAGACCCGCCCGTCGCTCTCGAACCGGCGAGTGCGGGGCTTGCCGATGTCGTGCAGCAGGGCCGCGAGCCGCAGCACCAGGTCGGGCCCGTCCTCCTCCAGGGCGATCGCCTGCTCCAGCACGATCAGCGAGTGGTCGTAGACGTCCTTGTGCCGGTGGTGCTCATCGCTCTCCAGCCGCAGCGCCGGCAGCTCGGGCAGCACGTGATCGGCCAGCCCGGTGTCCACGAGCAGGCCCAGGCCCTTGCGCGGGTTCGAGGAGAGCAGCAGCTTGTTGAGCTCGCCCTGCACCCGCTCCGCAGAGACGATCTCGATCCTGCCGGACATCGCCGTCATCGCCGCGACGACCTCGGGGGCGACCTCGAAGTCCAGCTGCGCGGCGAACCGTGCCGCGCGCAGCATCCGCAGCGGGTCGTCCGAGAAGGAGTCCTCGGGGGTGCCGGGGGTCCGCAGCACGCCCGTCCGGAGGTCCTCCAGACCGCCGTGCGGGTCGATGAACTCCTGCTCCGGCAGGGCCAGGGCCATGGCGTTGACCGTGAAGTCGCGTCGGACCAGGTCCGTCTCGATCGAGTCGCCGTAGGAGACCTCCGGCTTGCGCGACGTGCGGTCGTACGCCTCCGAGCGGTACGTCGTCACCTCGATCTGGAAGCCGGCCTTCTGCGCGCCGACCGTGCCGAAGGCGATACCGACGTCCCACACCGAGTCGGCCCACGGCCGGACGATCTTGAGAACGTCCTCGGGGCGGGCATCGGTGGTGAAGTCGAGGTCGTTGCCGAGGCGCCCGAGCAGCGCGTCGCGGACGGACCCGCCGACCAGGGCGAGGCGGAAGCCCGCCTCCTGGAAGCGGCGGCCGAGCTCGTCGGCGACAGGGGCCACGCGCAGCAGTTCACTCACCGCGCGGAGCTGTACCTGGTTCAGGACACTGAGGTTGTCTTCGTTGGCGTTCGGCACAACAGAAAAGGGTACGTGCCCGGCCCGCCGGGGGCTTCCCCGTTTGCGGCCACCCCGCCCCACGGCGCCGACAGCCCGAACCCGATCATGTGGAGCAAGGCGCGGCACTCGCGCACAGCGGGTCTCGTTACCATGCGTGGACGCACAGACGACGACCACTGACACTTCGAGGGACGGGCGAGCGCGTGGCCGAGGCGGCAGACATCCAGGGGACACCCCCCGCCCCTGCCCGGCGACGCTGGCTGCGCCGCGCCGTGGTCCTGCTCGCCGGGACCCCCGTGCTCGCCGGCCTCGTCTATTCGCCCGCGCCCGAGGCCCAGGCCGCCGAGACGGCGGCCGTGGACATCCAGCTCACCGAATTCGCCCCCAGCGCCCCGGTCAAGAGCGACACCCTCACGATCTCCGGCACCGTGGTCAACAACGGCCGCGAGAAGATCACCGACGCACATGTGGGCCTGCGGGTCGGCCCGGCGCTGAGCGACCGCAGCTCGATCGAGGAGGCGGCGGAGCGGGGCGTCTTCCGGGCCGGCACCGACCCCGCCGAGATCGGCTCGGAGTACGCGGTCAAGATCACCTCACTGCCCTCGAAGGGCCACCAGACCTTCGAGCTCAAGATCCCGGTGAGCAAGCTGGAGCTGGACAAGGAGGGCGTCTACCAGCTCGGCGTCTCCTTGTCGGGGGAGACCGAGAGCCGCCAGTACGAGCAGGTCCTCGGCATCAAGCGCACCTTCCTGCCCTGGCAGCCCGAGGCCGCCGCCAAGCGCTACACGATGACGTACGTGTGGCCGCTGATCTCCACCACGCACCTGACGGCGGAGACCGGCTCGGACGACGTGCAGACCCCCGTCTTCCTCGACGACTCGCTCGCTGATGAGCTGCGCACCGGCGGCCGCCTGGAGCGGATGGTCTCCCTCGGCAAGGACCTGCCCATCACCTGGGTCATCGACCCGGATCTGCTCCAGTCGGTCGACGCCATGACCAAGGGCTACCGGATCCGCAACCCCGACCCCGCCGGCAAGCCCCTGCCGGGCAGGAACAAGGCCGTCGCCGAGCAGTGGCTGAGCTCGCTGGAGGCGGCCGTCCAGGGCAAGAAGGTCGTCGCACTGCCCTTCGCCGATCCCGACATCGCCTCCCTCGCCCACCGCGGGAAGGACGTCTCCGGCACCCTGGGCCAGCTGCGGCCCGCCACCGACAAGGCGAAGCAGGCCGTCGAGACGGTCCTCCACGTCCCGGCGTCCACCGACTTCTCCTGGCCCGTGGAAGGCGCGATCGACCCGTCGATCGTCAACGTCGCGACCTCGGCCGGCGCCCACAACGTGCTCACCCGCAGCGACAGCCTCCAGGAGACCGGCGCCCTCGGCTACACCCCGTCGGCCGCCCGCCCCATCGGCGCGGGCACCACCGCCGTCGTCGCCGACGCCGAGCTCTCGACCGCCTTCCAGGGCGACATGCTCAGTGCCACGAACTCCGTCCTCGCGGTGCAGCAGTTCCTGGCCCAGAGCCTTGCACTGAACCTCCAGAAGACCGACACCCAGCGCAGCGTCGTCGTCACCCCGGCCCGGATGCCGTCCGCGAGCCAGGCGCAGACGATGGCCACCGCCCTCCTGGGCCTGCAGGCGGGCCGCTGGACCGTGCCCGCCGACCTCGAGGCGGCAGCCGCGACCAAGCCCGACCCGGGTGCCTCCACCCAAGTGCCGGGCGCCGGGCAGTACCCCGAGGCCCTGGCCAAGCAGGAGCTGCCGGTCTCCGCATTCGAGAAGATCCGCACGACTCAGACCACCCTCGACAACTTCAAGGTGATCCTCAGCGCGCCCGACCGCGTCGAGATCCCCTTCGGCAACACGACCAACCGCGAGATGTCCACGTCCTGGCGCGGGCGCCCCGAGGCGGCTGCGGACTACCGGAGCCAGGTGCAGCAGTACCTGATCGGCCTCACCGAGAAGGTCAAGGTCGTCCCCAAGTCCGATGCCACGCTCTCCGGCCACAGCGCGACCATCCCCGTCAGCGTCCAGAACAGCCTCGTCCAGGACGTCCACAACCTGGTCCTGCGCGTGAAGTCCGCCAACCCCACCCGCCTGATGTTCGGCGACAAGGGCGAGGACCAGCAGGAAGTCACCGTCCAGGGCGGGCACAGCCAGACCGTGAAGTTCACCGCCAACGCCACCGCGAGCGGGCCGGTGGAGGTCACCGCCCAGCTCTTCACCACGGACGGCGTCGCCTACGGCAAGGAACGCCGGTTCACCGTCGAGGCCACCGAGATCACCCCCACCGTCATGCTCGTCATCGCCGGCGGTGTCCTGCTCCTCGTTCTGGCTGGTATCAAGATGTACGCCACCCGCAAGCGGGTCGCCGCCCGAGCGGCAGCCCAGGAGAGCACGCAGCCGAGTGACGAGTCCCCGGACACCGGACCGCAAAGCAACGACGCGTCCGGACCGGGTGAGACAGTGGACCGTTGAGCGATGCCGTGGCCGGTCGGCCTGGGGACGATGAGGTGGGGTTTCGATGAACGCGCCGTACGACGGTGACCGCGCGCAGGGAACTGGCGGGCCAGCGCCCTACCAGGGCACTGCTCCCGGCACCCCGGTGCCCGGGCAGGTCCCCGCGCCTGCGCCCGCGCCGGATCACGACCCGTATGTCCAGGACGCCTACGGCTACGACCCGTACCGGTCGCAGGACCTGTCTGCCCAGGACCCCGTCGCCGAGGTCCTCTACGACCGCTCCGCACACCCCCCGCCGCCGCCCGGCACCTACCAGGAGCCCGGCCCGCTCTACGCGGCGCCGCAGGCACCCTCCTACGCCCCGGACCCGCGCGTCTGGGCCCAGACCCCGCCGCCCGAGCCGGACGGTCCCTCCCGTCACCTGCCCTACGGCGATCACGCCACCACCACGCAGTTCGTGGGCGTGGACTCCCTCGTCACCAAGGCGGCCGACCAGGAGCCCCGGCCCGACGCCTTCGCCCACCTGTACCGGGACCAGGAGGCGGCGCCCCGCACCCCCGCCGAGGACGCCCCCGTGGCCGCCCCGGCCCCGAGCAAGCCCGCCGGACGCGCCTCCAGCCTCCTCAAGTCCAGTGCACTCATGGCGGCCGGCACGATCGTCTCCCGCATCACGGGCTTCCTGCGGACCCTCGTGATCGCCGGCGCCATCGGCGTCAGCACGCTCAACGACACCTACCAGGTCGCCAACACCCTGCCGACGATGATCTACGTGCTGGTCGGCGGCGGAGCTCTCAACGCCGTCTTCATCCCGCAGCTGGTCAGGGCGATGAAGAACGACGAGGACGGCGGCGAGGCCTACGCCAACCGCCTGCTGACCCTTGTCGTGGTCCTGCTGGCCGGTGTCACCACCATCTGCGTCCTCGCGGCCCCGCTGTTCATCAGCATGATGTCGCAGAAGATCGCCTCGGACCCGCAGCGGCTCGAAGTTGCGGTGGCCTTCGCCCAGTACTGCCTGCCGACCATGTTCTTCATGGGTGTCCACGTGGTGCTCGGTCAGATCCTGAACGCCCGCGGCCGGTTCGGGGCGATGATGTGGACCCCGGTCCTCAACAACATCGTCGTCATCGCCACCTTCGGCGCCTTCATCTGGGCCTTCGGCGGCTTCACCACCTCCGGCATCACCGAGGGCACCGTCACCGCCGACGGCGTACGCCTGTTGGGCATCGGCACCCTGCTCGGCCTCACCGTGCAGGCGCTCGCCATGCTGCCGTACCTGCGCGACGCGGGCTTCAAGCCGCGTCTGCGCTTCGACTGGAAGGGCCACGGCCTCGGCAAGGCCGCCAAGCTCGCCAAGTGGACGTTCTTCTTCGTCCTCGCCAACCAGATCGGCCTCGTCGTCGTCACCCAGCTCGCCACCTGGGCCGGCGAAGTGGCGGACAAGCAGGGCCACCACGGCACCGGCATCACCGCCTACAACTACGCACTGCTGCTCTGGCAGATGCCGCAGGCCATCATCACCGTCTCCGTCATGACGGCCGTCCTGCCCCGCATCTCCCGCTCCGCGCACGACGGGGACGCCGCCGCCGTCCGCGACGACATCTCCTACGGCCTGCGCACCTCGGCCGTCGCCATCGTGCCCTGCGCCTTCGCCTTCCTCGCCCTCGGCGTCCCGATGGCCACCCTGCTCTACGCCGGTGCCGGTGAGGGCGCGCAGAACATCGGCTTCGTCCTGATGGCCTTCGGCCTCGGCCTGATCCCGTACTCCGTCCAGTACGTCGTCCTGCGCGGCTTCTACGCCTACGAGGACACCCGGACGCCGTTCTACAACACCGTCATCGTCGCGGCCGTCAACGCGGCGGTCTCCGCAGCCGCGTTCGTCGTCCTGCCCGCACGCTGGGCGGTCGTCGGCATGGCCGCCGCCTATGGCCTCGGCTACACCGTCGGCGTCGGCGTCGCGTGGCGCCGACTGCGCACACGCCTCGGCGGAGACCTCGACGGCGCCCATGTGATGCGGACTTACGCTCGACTTGTCGGAGCCTGCGTCCCCGCCGCCGCCGTGGCCGGCGCCGCCGCCTACCTGGTCACCCAGTGGCTGGGCAGCGGAGTGGTCGGTTCCGTTGTTTCCCTGGTCACCGGGGGTGTGGCCCTCGCCGCCGTGTTCCTCATCGCCGCCAAGCGGATGCGCATCGAGGAGCTCAACGCCATGATCGGGATGGTCCGCGGACGCATGGGGCGCTGAATGCGGAGACCCGTAGACCTGCCAGACCCCCATCGCGTGTCGTGCAGAGCGCCGGACTGTGGGCACAATTGGCTTGGCTTCGCAGACTGGCCGACAGCGTGCAACGGATGGGGAGGCAGGAACGACGGTGGCGGAACGTAGCACGGCTGCCGTCGACGTGGCCGACAACAGCGGCGATGAGCCGCTTGCCGCAGATGCGGCCAAGGCCACGGCCGACGGGGTGGACACCCAGAACGGACGAGCCGCGGACGGACCTATGCCCGAAGAGGACGGCGAACGCAAAACCGCGGCCCCTGCGGCCGCACCCGAACTTCACAGCGGCCACAAGCTGGCAAGGCGCTACCGCCTCGAAGAGTGCGTCACCCGTCTGGACGGATTCAGCAGCTGGCGCGCGATGGACGAGAAACTGCGCCGCGCCGTGGGCGTCCATCTCCTGCCCGCCGACCACCCGCGGGCCCGCGCCGTCCTGGCCGCGGCCCGCTCCTCCGCCCTGCTCGGCGACCCCCGGTTCGTCCAGGTCCTCGACGCCGTGGAGGAGAACGACCTCGTCTACGTCGTGCACGAATGGCTGCCCGACGCCACCGAGCTCACCGCGCTCCTCGCGGCGGGCCCCCTGGAGGCCCACGAGGCCTACCAACTCGTCAGCCAGGTCTCCCAGGCCATGACCGCGGCGCACCGTGAGGGCCTGGCCCATCTGCGGCTGACGCCCAGCGCGATACTGCGCACCTCCACCGGCCAGTACCGCATCCGCGGCCTCGCCGTGAACGCCGCCCTGCGCGGCATCACCAGCGAAACCCCGCAGCGCGCCGACACCGAGGCCATCGGGGCGCTCCTGTACGCCTCCCTCACCCAGCGCTGGCCCTACGAGACGGACGCCTACGGCCTCACCGGCCTGCCCAAGGGCGTCGGCCTGATCGCTCCCGACCAGGTCCGTGCCGGCGTTCACCGCGGCCTCGGTGAACTCGCCATGCGCGCGCTCGCCAACGACGGGGCCACGGCCTCCCGGCAGGAGCCCGCCTGCACGACGCCGGAGGAACTGGCCAAGGCGGTAGCCGCGATGCCCCGCATCCGGCCGCCGGAGCCGGCCTTCACCGCACCGCTCGAGTACCAGCACACGACCTACCAGCAGGGCAGTTACGGCCGGCCCACGCCGCCCGGCATGCCGCCCGCCCAGTCCGTCACCGTCGTGCCTCCGCCGCCACCGCTGCAGAGCCGTACCGGCAGGGTCCTGAAGTGGGGCGTCGCCGCCCTGCTCATCGCCGCCCTCGGCCTGGGCAGCTGGCAGCTCGCCGACACCCTTCTCGAACGCGGCAAGCAGGGCAGCGGCAACAGCCAGAACCCGGCGCCCAAGGGCGACGACGCACCCAGCAAGAAGGACCCGGTACCGCTCTCCATCAAGGGCGCCCAGGAGTACTACCCCGACGGCAACCCCCAGGACCTCGAAGGTGTCTCCCACACCTACGACGGCGACGCCTCCACCTACTGGCGGACCAAGAGCTTCTACGACGGCCCGGACATGAAGGCCTACAAGGCCGGGGTCGGCATCGTCTACGATCTCGGCTCCGAGCAGGACGTCAGCGAAGCCTCGATAGCGCTCCGGTTCGCCGGCGACCACACCACCGCCACGCTCTACGCGACCGGCTCCATGTCCTCGTCGACCCCGGTCGGCTCCATGAAGAAGATCGCGGCCGCCACCACGTCGGACAGCACCCTCAAGCTGGCCGCCGAGGCGCCGGTCAAGACGCGCTACGTCCTCGTCTGGATCACCGCAATGCCACAAGCGGGCGGTGACCAGTACAGCCAGGCCGGGTTCAAGCAGGCCATCACGGATGTGAAGTTCACGGGCTGACAGACACCAGGGGAGGGGCTCACCGTTGGACGACGCCACACCCGGCGGCCACAGCGACCAGGAACTCCTGGCGCTGCACGTCGCCGGAGACCCGGACGCCTTCGGTGAGCTCGTACGCCGCCACCGCGACCGGCTGTGGGCCGTGGCCCTGCGCACCCTGGGCGACCGCGAGGAAGCAGCCGACGCCGTGCAGGACGCGCTCGTCTCCGCCTACCGGGCCGCGCACACCTTCCGCGGCGAGTCCGCGGTCACGACCTGGCTCCACCGGATCACCGTCAACGCCTGCCTGGACCGGGCCCGCAAGGCCGCCTCCCGCAGGACGGCGCCCCTCGACGACACGGACCGCCTGGAGCGCCTCCTGGAGCCCCACGAGTCCGCAGAGGCCCCCGCCGAACGCGAGGACCTCCACCGCCAGCTCCTGGCCGCCCTGAGCACGCTCCCGGCCGAGCAGCGGGCGGCGCTCGTCCTGGTCGACATGCAGGGCTACCCCGTCGCGGAGGCCGCCCGGATCCTCGACGTGCCCACCGGCACCATCAAGAGCCGCTGCGCCCGTGGCCGGGCAAAACTCGTCCCGATGCTCACTCATCTGCGCTCGAATGCCGGGGATAACACCGCCACCGAGCGGGGAAGGAACCGGACGCCGGGGGCAGCCGTCCCACCGACGGCAGATCCCAGGGACCCGGCATCGGATCCAGACGCAGTGAAGGGCGGAGGTGGACGAGCGTGAGCCCCACTACCGGCACGATCCGGCACCCGGACGTCTCCGAGATCTCCGACCTGGCCGAAGGCCTCCTCTCCCCGTCCCGTACGGCAGAGGTCCGCGGCCACCTCGACGGCTGCGCCCTGTGCGCCGACGTCCGCGCCTCTCTGGAGGAGATCCGGGCCCTGCTCGGCACCCTCCCCGGGCCTCCCCGGATGCCCGCCGACATCGCCGGGCGCATCGATGCCGCCCTCGCCGCAGAGGCGCTCCTCGACGCCACCAACCCTCACGACCCGGCCGGACCCGATCCGCGGTCCGCTCCGCAGCACGCCGGAGCCGGCGATGTTTCACGTGAAACATCGCCCGCCGCACCTGGCGCACCCCTCTCAACCGGGGCCAAGCGGCCCTCCGGTCACCCGGTCGGCCCAACCGGTCCCGGTCGGCGCCGCGCCCGCCGCAGGATCGCCGCCATCGGCGCCCTGGTGGCCGCCTGCGCACTCGCGATCTTCTTCGCCACCGGCCTCCCGGACACTACGACCGAGCACGACACCGCCGCGCGCAAGGACGCCTCCAGCGCCCAGGCCAAGGTGGGCGGACCCCAGTACACCGCCCAAGGCCTCCAGGGCAGCGTCCGAGACCTCCTCGCCTCGGGGCGGCCCCCTAAGACCGTCCCGGGGGAGCAGAACAACACCTACGGGATGGAGAACACCACTCCCGCTCCCGGGGTGGCCCCGGCGGACCGAGGCGCGACCACCGTCCCCGCGTGTGTCCAGGAGGCCACCGGCCGCTCCGAAACCCCCCTCGCCACGGACCAGGGCACGTATCAGGGCGTGGAGGTCTACCTGCTCGTCCTTGCGCACCCCGGCGACCCGGCCCTCGTGGACGCCTACCTCGTCGAGGCGGCCTGCGGGAACGGCTCGTCCACCACTCCCGGAAAGCCTCTGCTCAGCAGCACCTACCCCCGGAGCTGACGCGCGCCGTCCGCACGGGGGACAGCAGGGGAATGCATGCGCCGTAGGATCCGTTGGGTGGGGTGAGAGTCCACACCGGCCCCCCGGCAAGCAGCAGGCAGTCCGCAGAGACGAGGAAGTAACCCGTGAGCGACGTACGAAACGTGATCATCATCGGCTCCGGGCCGGCCGGTTACACGGCAGCCCTGTACACCGCACGCGCTTCGCTCAAGCCCCTGGTCTTCGAAGGTGCCGTGACCGCCGGTGGCGCGCTGATGAACACCACCGAGGTCGAGAACTTCCCCGGCTTCCAGGACGGCATCATGGGGCCGGACCTCATGGACAACATGCGCGGCCAGGCCGAGCGTTTCGGCGCCGAGCTCGTGGCTGACGACATCGTGGCCGTGGACCTCACCGGTGAGATCAAGACCGTCACCGACACCGCCGGGACCGTGTACCGCGCCAAGGCCGTGATCGTGACCACCGGTTCCCAGCACCGCAAGCTCGGTCTGCCCAACGAGGACGCCCTCTCGGGTCGCGGCGTCTCCTGGTGCGCCACCTGTGACGGCTTCTTCTTCAAGGAGCAGGACATCGCCGTGGTCGGCGGCGGCGACACGGCGATCGAGGAAGCCACCTTCCTCTCCCGCTTCGCCAAGTCCGTCACCATCGTTCACCGCCGTGACAGCCTGCGCGCCTCCAAGGCCATGCAGGACCGCGCGTTCGCCGACCCGAAGATCAAGTTCGCCTGGGACAGCGAGGTCGCCGAGATCCACGGCGAGCAGAAGCTCTCCGGTCTCACGCTGCGCAACACCAAGACGAGCGAGACCTACGAGCTGCCCGTGACCGGCCTCTTCATCGCCGTCGGCCACGACCCGCGCACCGAGCTGTTCAAGGACCAGCTGGACCTCGACGAGGAGGGCTACCTCAAGGTCGCCGCGCCCTCCACCCGCACCAGCGTCACCGGCGTGTTCGGCGCGGGCGATGTCGTGGACCACACCTACCGTCAGGCCATCACCGCTGCCGGCACGGGCTGCTCCGCCGCCCTCGACGCCGAGCGCTTCCTCGCCGCCCTCGCGGACGCCGAGAACGCCGAGGACGCCCACGCGACGGTCTGACCCTCCGTACCACCCCCTACACCCCACACCTCGCAGGAAGAAGGAGGCCGCTGTGGCCGGCACCCTCAAGAACGTGACCGACGACGATTTCGACGCCGAGGTCCTCAGGAGCGACAAGCCCGTGCTCGTCGACTTCTGGGCGGCCTGGTGCGGCCCGTGCCGCCAGATCGCCCCGTCGCTGGAGGCCATCGCCGCCGAGTACGGCGACCAGATCGAGATCGTCAAGCTCAACATCGACGAGAACCCGGCCACCGCTGCCAAGTACGGCGTCATGTCCATCCCGACGCTGAACGTCTACAAGGGTGGCGAGGTCGCCAAGACCATCGTCGGCGCCAAGCCCAAGGCCGCCATCCTGCGCGACCTCTCTGACTTCGTCGAGATGAAGACCGCCTGACGTCTCGCACGTCTCGCACAGCAGGACCCATGGAGCGGGGCCGTCCCTGAAGGGGACGGCCCCGTTTCACATGTCCGCGGGCTCACAGGGGGCGGAGCGCAGGTTCCTTCCGCGCCGCACCCAGCAGCCGGTCGAGGGCGAGCTCCACGTCTTCCTTCCACGACAGCGTGGAGCGCAGCTCCAACCGCAGCCGCGGGTGCACCGGATGGGGCCGCACCGTCTTGAAGCCCACCGCCAGCAGATGGTCCGCGGGCAGCAGACACGCCGGACCCTCCCACCGTGCGTCGCCGAACGCCTCGATCGCCCGGAAGCCCCGGCGCAGCAGGTCCTTCGCCACCGTCTGGACCATCACCCGGCCCAGGCCCTGCCCCTGATAGCCCGGCATGATCCACGCGGTGATCAGCTGGACCGCATCGGAGGAGACCGGACTCGTCGGAAAGGCCGTGGACCGGGGCACGTACGCCGGCGGCGCGTAGAGCACGAAGCCCACCGGGACCTCGTCCACATAGACGACGCGCCCGCACGACCCCCACTCCAGCAGGACGGCGGAGATCCACGCCTCCTTCTCCTGGGCCGGGGTCCCCGATTTCACGGCGGCATCACCGCTGACCGGATCCAGCTCCCAGAAGACACAGGACCGGCAACGCCGAGGCAGGTCCTGGAGGTTGTCCAGCGTGAGCGGTACCAGCCGACGACCCATACAGGGATCGTAAACGCTGCCCATCCCTTCTTCGATGGCACAGCACCCGAAACCGCGACAAGACACGGCAAAGGGGCGGACCGCATCGGCTCCACCGATACGATCCGCCCCTTGGCGGCTCAGGGATCACTCCCCGGCAGCACCCTGTTCCAGTACCCGGCCCTCGCCCGGTGCCAGCGTGCCCAGGATCCGCTCCAGATCCTCCATCGAGGCGAACTCGACGGTGATCTTGCCCTTCTTCTGGCCCAGATCCACCTTCACCCGCGTCTCGAACCGGTCCGACAGCCGCGTCGCCAGCTCGTTGAGCGCCGGAGACACCCGGGCGCCCGCCCGCGGGCCCTTCGGCTTGACCGGACTCGACGGCTCGGAGGCCATCAGGGTCACGATCTCCTCGACGGCACGCACCGACAGCCCCTCGGCCACGATCCGGTGCGCCAGCCGGTCCTGCTCCGTGGAGTCCTCGACCGACAGCAGCGCCCGTGCATGTCCTGCCGAGATCACGCCCGCCGCCACTCGCCGCTGTACCGGCGGCGACAGCTTCAGCAGGCGCAGGGTGTTCGACACCTGGGGACGCGAGCGTCCGATCCGGTCCGCCAGCTGGTCGTGCGTGCAGTCGAAGTCCTGGAGCAGCTGGTCGTACGCAGCAGCCTCCTCCAGCGGATTCAGCTGCGACCGGTGCAGGTTCTCCAGGAGCGCGTCCAGCAGCAGCTTGTCGTCGTCCGTCGCCCGGATGATCGCCGGGATGCGGTCCAGCCCGGCCTCCCGGCACGCGCGCCAGCGCCGCTCGCCCATGATGAGCTCGTAGCGGCCCGGAGCCGACTGCCGCACCACCACCGGCTGAAGCAGACCCACCTCCTGGATGGAGGTCACCAGCTCGGCCAGGGCGTCCTCGTCGAACACCTCACGGGGCTGGCGCGGATTCGGCGTGATCGCGTCCATCGGGAGCTCCGCGAACGTCGCCCCCGCCACCACATTGGCCTCGGGACCTGCCGGCTCCGGCACGTCGGTCACCGCGACCGCCACCGATGTTTCACGTGAAACATCGGCCTGCGCCAGTGCGGCCAGCTTCGCCGCCGCGATCCCGCGCTCCGAAGTCAGCACCGGCACTGCCGACGGGGACGTCGACCCGGAACCGGTCACCGATGGCGTCTTCTCCTGGGGAGCGGCGGGAATCAGCGCGCCGAGCCCCCGCCCCAGACCCCTACGTCGCTCACTCACTGGATCCCCTCCGCCACACTCTGCGTGCTGTTCAGGCCCGCGCCCAGAGGGGCGTTCTGGGCGTCGTAATGAATTCCGGCCCCCCGCAGTGCGATCTCCCGCGCCGCCTCCAGGTAGGAGAGGGAACCGCTGGAGCCCGGGTCGTACGTGAGCACCGTCTGCCCGTAGCTCGGCGCCTCGGAAATGCGCACCGACCTGGGGATGCTCGTCCGCAGTACCTCTTTGCCGAAGTGGGTGCGCACTTCCTCCGCCACCTGCGAAGCCAGCCGCGTCCTGCCGTCGTACATCGTGAGCAGGATCGTCGAGACGTGCAGGTTCTGGTTCAGATGCGCCCGCACGAGGTCGACATTGCGCAGCAGCTGCCCCAGCCCCTCCAGTGCGTAGTACTCGCACTGGATCGGGATCAGGACCTCAGCGCCCGCGACCAGCGCGTTCACCGTCAGCAGTCCCAGCGAGGGCGGGCAGTCGATCAGGATGTAGTCGAGCGGCTGCTCGTACGCCTGGATCGCCCGCTGGAGCCGGCTCTCGCGCGCCACCAGCGACACCAGCTCGATCTCGGCACCCGCCAGATCGATCGTGGCCGGCGCACAGAAGAGACCTTCCACGTCCACCACCGGCTGGACGACCTCCAGCAGCGGACGGCTGTCCACGAGCACGTCGTAGATCGACGGCACGTCCGCGTGGTGATCGATGCCCAGAGCCGTGGAGGCATTGCCCTGCGGGTCGAGGTCGATCACCAGGACTCGCGCCCCGTGCAAGGCCAGAGAAGCCGCCAGGTTCACGGTCGTCGTGGTCTTACCCACGCCGCCCTTCTGGTTGGCGACCACCATGACCCGGGTCTGCGCCGGGCGGGGCAGACCCTCGCCGGCACGCCCCAGCGCCTCGACGGCCAGCTGGGCGGCTCGGCCGATCGGGGTGTCGTTGTCTACAAGGGGCGACGATGTTTCACGTGAAACATCGTCCCCCGGCGATTCAGAGCGGGGACCGGGGACCGGGTCGGCCATCGGCCCCGCGAGGTTGGCGTCAGACCGCACGGTGTCACTCTCCTCGGCATCAGGCTCGCGATGAACAGAGCCTGCCATGCCACCGGGGTCGCGAACCAGCGGGGCCCGTACTCCTGTGGATGAATCCACCGATGTGGACAACTCCGTCCCCCCTTCGTCCTTGCGATGACGGGGGGACGCAGCCGCACGGCCGCGGCTGATGATTCCGTGCAGCAGAGAGCGACGTTTCACGTGAAACACGATGCCCGGACGGAGACACCAGGCCGCTACGACACTCCGAAATCCATACCTATAGGGCCCAACACACCCGAAATCCCGGCCGAAAAGACCGCGAACCCGAGCGCCTCGGAGGGATCAGCGGCGGCGACGGGTACGGCTGACCCGGGCGGCCTTAGCCCGCTTGGCCGCGAACCTCACCCCGCCGGGGCTCTCTCCGACCTCCACCCGGACCACCGTGGACAGCGGGTCCACGACGCCCTCGCCCACATGCAGGACCGAGGTCTTCACCACACCGAGCTTCGTCAGTGCCGCCTTCGCCGACACCAGCTCTTCCTCGGCGGTGTCGCCCTTCAGCGCCAGCATCTCCCCGTACGGACGCAGCAGCGGCACGCCCCAGCCCGCCAGCCGGTCCAGCGGAGCCACCGCCCGCGCCGTCACGACATGCACCGGCTGCAGCTTCCCGAGGACCTCCTCGGCGCGCCCGCGCACGACCGTCACGTGATCCAGGCCCAGCAGCTCCACAACCTCCTGGAGGAAGGTCGTACGCCGCAGCAGCGGCTCCAGCAGCGTGATCTTCAAGTCCCGCCGCACCAGGGCCAACGGGATACCGGGCAGACCCGCGCCCGAGCCCACGTCGCACACCGTGACGCCCTCGGGCACCACCTCGGAGAGCACCGCGCAGTTCAGCAGGTGCCGCTCCCACAGCCGCGGCACCTCACGCGGCCCGATCAGCCCGCGCTTGACCCCCGCGTCCGCCAGCAGCTCCGCGTACCGCACGGCTTCCGGGAAAAACTCACCGAACACCGCGCGCGCCACCTCGGGCGCGGGGGGAAGCTCTGCTGCCTCCGTCACGGGGGACCGTCCTTCCGTTCCGCATGGTTCTTCAAACAGGCTGACAAACATCGGCCCCGCCTGCGACACAGACGGGGCCGGACACTCACGCTTCCGATCAGGCCGGCAGCACAACGACGAAGCGCTGCGGCTCCTCGCCCTCGGACTCGCTCCGCAGACCGGCGGCCGCCACGGCGTCGTGGACGACCTTCCGCTCGAACGGCGTCATCGGCGCCAGCTTCATCGGCTCACCGGACGCCTTCACGTCCGCCGCCGCCTTGGCGCCCAGGATCGCCAGTTCCTCGCGCTTCTGCGCGCGGAACCCGGCGATGTCCAGCATCAGCCGGCTGCGGTCCCCGGTCTCGCGGTGCACGGCGAGGCGGGTCAGCTCCTGCAGAGCCTCCAGGACCTCACCGTCGCGGCCCACGAGCTTCTGCAGGTCACGGCTGGCGGAGTCGCTGACGATCGACACCGCGGCCCGGTCGGCCTCGACGTCCATGTCGATGTCGCCGTCCAGGTCGGCGATGTCCAGCAGACCCTCAAGGTAGTCGGCCGCGATCTCACCCTCCTGCTCGAGGCGGGTCAGGGTGTCGCCACTCTCAGCGGCGGCGGTGGTGGTGCCTTCCGTCACGGGAGAGACTCCTTCTACTTCTTGGAAGAGGGCTTGCTGGGGGGCGTCTGGCGCTGCGACTTCGACTGCCGCTTCGGCTGGTTCCGCTTCGCGGCACCGCCAGTGGCCGCGTCCGAGTCGGCCGTGGCCTCCACACTCTTGATCACGGAGCCGTCCGCCTGCGCGGCCATGCCCTGCTTCGTCAGGGTGGTGATGAACTTGCGCTCGTTGTCGTTGCGGTCCGGGCCCTTGGCCACGATCGCCGCGACGATCTTCTTCCGGCTCCGGCCCTTGAGCTCACCGTGCGAGGTGATGTGCTTGATCAGGCGGGTCAGGTACTGGTCCTGCGCCTTGCTGCCCGGCGTCGGGTTCTGGCTGATCACGTACATCTGCTGGCCCATGGTCCACACGTTCGTGGTCAGCCAGTAGACGAGGACACCGACGGGGAAGTTGATGCCCATGACCGCGAAGATCACGGGGAAGATGTACATCAGCATCTTCTGCTGCTGCATGAACGGCGTCTTGACCGAGAGGTCGACGTTCTTCTGCATCAGCTGGCGCTGGGTGTAGAACTGCGACAGCGACATCAGGATGATCATGATCGCGGTGACGACCCGGACGTCCGTCAGCGAGGCGTTGAGGCTCGCGACCTTGTCCGCGCTGTCCGTGAACTTCGCCGCCAGCGGGGCACCGAAGATGTGCGCCTCACGCGCGCTCGCCAGCAGGGGACCGTCGATCTCGCCGATCTTCTTGCCGTTGGCGATGCTCGCCAGCACGTGGTAGAGGGCGAAGAAGAACGGCGACTGCGCCAGGATGGGAAGGCACGAGGAGAGCGGGTTGGTACCCGTCTCCTTGTACAGCTTCATCATCTCTTCGGACTGGCGCTGCTTGTCGTTCTTGTAGCGCTCCTGGATTGCCTTCATCTTCGGCTGGAGCGCCTGCATGCCCCGCGTCGCCTTGATCTGCTTCACGAAGAGCGGGATCAGGCAGATACGGATCAAGATCACCAGTGACACGATGGACAGGCCCCAGGCCCATCCACTGTCCGCGCCGAAGATCGCACCGTACAGGCTGTGGAACTGGACGATGATCCACGAGACGGGCGTGGTGATAAAGCTGAACAGACTGGCAATCGTGTCCACTAATCAGGCTCCTTGAGCATTGCGAGATCTACGCAACGCACTGCGCAGCTGCTCGTGCCAACGCGGGCGTTTACGAGGTGGGACATGGTCGACACCACCCGGGGACCACGGATTGCACCGCAGGATCCGCCAGGCGGTCAGAACCGTCCCCTTCACCGCACCATGCCGGTCGATGGCCGTGTACCCGTAGTGCGAGCACGAGGGGTAGTAGCGGCACACCGGCCCGAGCAGCGGACTGATCGTCCACTGGTACAGCTTGATCAGGGCGAGCAGCGGGTACTTCATCGAGGCACGCCTCCCAGTAGCCGCAGCAAAGCGGCATCCAGGTCCCGGGCCAGCTCGTCGACGGCGGCATCGCCCGCTCCGGGCAGAGCCCGTACCACCACCAGGCTACCGGCGGGCAGCTGGGACAGCCGCTCGCGGACGAGATGGCGCAAGCGGCGCTTGACCCGGTTACGTACGACGGCGACGCCGACAGCCTTGCTGACGACGAAACCCGCACGCGTCGAGGGATCGATCTCCCCCGACTCGTGCGGGTCCGTTGCACCGCTTGTACGTAGATGGACGACGAGGAGCGGGCGACCAGCCCGACGACCTCGACGTACCGCGCTCGCGAAGTCCTCGCGCCGCCTCAGCCGATTCTCGGGAGACAGCACGACGTCACGACCCGCGCGTTAGTTACGCGGAAAGGGCGGCGCGGCCCTTGCCACGACGGTTCGCGAGGATCGCGCGACCGGCACGGGTACGCATCCGCAGGCGGAAGCCGTGGGTCTTGGCACGACGGCGGTTGTTCGGCTGGAAGGTGCGCTTGCTCACTCGGGGGCTCCAGAGAATAAATCGTTGTGGCGGGACATCGCCTGGCTGTCACCGTGCGCCCACGAGGAAACTCGCGTGTTCGCCCGAGTGGCACCGCTAAACGATCACAATCAGTGACCTTCGCCCATCGGTAGGCAGGCGGCAGCAGCCATCGACAACTCGACCTCGTTACGGTACGCGCGGCTACGCCATCCGGTCAAACCGAGCCGACGTGGCCCCACACTGTGCACAGGCTGTGGACAACGACTTGAACCGTACCCGTCGGCCTGACTACCGTTGTCCGACCCCGGATTTTTTGTCCCGACCGTCCCAAAGAACCACACATTCGTGGGACCCCCTGTGAGAGAGCGTGCTCTGTGGCTGACGTACCTGCCGATCTTGCCGCAGTGTGGCCAAGGGTGCTCGAAAAGCTCCTCGGGGAGGGACAGCAGGGCATCGAGCCCAAGGACAAGCAGTGGGTCGAACGCTGCCAGCCGCTGGCCCTGGTCGCCGACACGGCCCTGCTCGCCGTCCCCAATGAATGGGGCAAGCGCGTCCTGGAAGGCCGCCTGGCCCCGCTGATCAGCGACGCCCTCAGCCGGGAGTGCGGGCGTCCGATCCGGATCGCCATCACCGTCGACGACTCCGCCGGCGAGCCCGCGCCCCCGGCGCCCCCCGCCGCGCAGCGCGACTCGTACGAGCCCTACGGCGGCCAGCGCAGCCCCGGCGGCCACACCGGCCACACCGGCCCCGGCGGCGACGACCAGCTCCCCGGCGCCCGCCCCGCCTATCCCGACTACCAGCAGCCGCGCCCCGAGCCCGGCGCCTGGCCCCGCGGCGGGCAGCAGGACGAGTACGGCTGGCAGCAGCCGCGCCTCGGCGGCTTCCCCGAGCGCGACCCGTACGCCTCCCCGCAGCCGGGCTACCTCCAGCAGTCCGAGCCCTCGGGCTACGACCAGGGCGGCTACGAGCAGCAGCAGTACGAGCAGTCCCCGTACGAGCCCCAGCAGCCCCACCAGTCGCAACAGCAGCACCAGTACGAGCCGCAGCAGTACGAGCAGCCCGCCTCGCGGCCGTCCCCGGGCCGGCCCGCGCCGCCCCCGGCCCCGTCCGGCGGCTCCACCTCGGGTCCGCTGGAGCCGACGGCCCGCCTGAACCCGAAGTACCTCTTCGACACCTTCGTGATCGGCGCCTCCAACCGCTTCGCGCACGCGGCCGCGGTGGCAGTCGCCGAGGCGCCGGCGAAGGCGTACAACCCGCTCTTCGTCTACGGGGAGTCGGGCCTCGGCAAGACGCACCTGCTGCACGCCATCGGGCACTACGCGCGGAGCCTCTATCCCGGCACCCGCGTGCGCTACGTGAGCTCCGAGGAGTTCACCAACGAGTTCATCAACTCGATCCGCGACGGCAAGGGCGACGCGTTCCGCAAGCGCTACCGCGAGATGGACATCCTGCTTGTCGACGACATCCAGTTCCTCGCGAGCAAGGAGTCGACGCAGGAGGAGTTCTTCCACACCTTCAATACGCTGCACAACGCCAACAAGCAGATCGTGCTCTCCTCCGACCGGCCGCCCAAGCAGCTCGTCACCCTGGAGGACCGGCTCCGCAACCGCTTCGAGTGGGGCCTGATCACCGACGTCCAGCCGCCCGAGCTGGAGACCCGTATCGCGATCCTGCGCAAGAAGGCCGTCCAGGAGCAGCTCAACGCCCCGCCGGAGGTACTGGAGTTCATCGCCTCCCGCATCTCGCGCAACATCCGCGAGCTGGAGGGGGCGCTGATCCGGGTCACGGCCTTCGCGAGCCTCAACCGCCAGCCGGTCGACCTGGGCCTCGCCGAGGACGTACTCAAGAACCTGATCCCGGGCGGCGAGGACAGCGCGCCCGAGATCACGGCCAGCGACATCATGGCGGCCACCGCCGACTACTTCGGCCTCACGGTGGACGACCTGTGCGGCTCCTCGCGCAGCCGCGTGCTGGTGACCGCCCGGCAGATCGCCATGTACCTGTGCCGGGAGCTCACGGACCTCTCACTGCCCAAGATCGGGGCGCAGTTCGGCGGCCGCGACCACACCACCGTCATGCACGCGGACCGCAAGATCCGCGCGCTGATGGCGGAACGCCGGTCCATCTACAACCAGGTAACCGAGCTCACCAACCGCATCAAGAACGCCTGACACCGGCTCCTCCGAAGGAGCTCCACGAGGCGTGTACGAGGCCTGTAGCGAGGGCTGTGCGACGTCTGTATGAGGGCTGGGCGAGAGCCCGCAGGGCCTTCCCAAACGCATCCAGAGGGCGCTCCCGGACCGCTTCGGGGGCGCCCTTCTTCGTGCGCGCGCCCCTGACCTGTTCGAATACGCCCCCAACGGAGCAAGTCATCCACAGATTGGGGGACTTTCTTCCGTCCACACCCTGGGGACGGCGTCCACAACCCACAAGACTGTCCACAGGCCCCCGGGGTGAGGCACCATCAGAGCTGGTCAGACCCCTGTGGAATTGTGAGCAAACGTAATCCACAGCCTGTGGACAAAGATTTCGCCCACATGGCCCTCCCAGCGTTGTCCACCGCCGGTCCACAGGGTCACAGCGTCCTGTGCACAGGATGAGACGACTTACCCACACCGTTGTCCACTGTTCGGCAACATCGGGGCCCATCTCACCGCCCCGAGTGAAAGCCGTCACACGGAAGTAGACGTTTGGGCTGTGGAGTACCGGGGGAAAGCTGGGGACACACCTGTGGAGTAGTCGGGGTCACCTGGGGATGGCCTGTGCAGAAATAACTGTTCTCCACAGAGACACCGTGTTGTCCACCGGTGTCACCCACAGGGTGTGGGGATAAAAAACGCGGGGTGACCTGCGAGAACGGGGTTATCCACCGTTTCCACAGGCCCTACTACTACCCCCATAGAGAGTTAGCTCGGATTCGGTTTTCAAGCAGGACCTGTGCACAACTCGGTGGGCAGCCCTCCCCGACACCTCGCTCCCGACTTGACCGCCGGCAGCGACGACTGTCGGCGCCGTACGTCAGACTGGTCCCCGGCATCGGTCGAGGCATCGACGAGCCGACGACGAAGGCCGGCAGACGAGCGAGCAACAGCAGGAGGCGGTTCCGGTGAAGATCCGGGTGGAGCGCGACGTACTCGCGGAGGCAGTGGCTTGGGCCGCTCGTAGCCTCCCGGCCCGGCCGCCGGTGCCCGTTCTCGCGGGCCTGCTGCTGAAGGCCGAGGAGGGCACGCTGTCCCTCTCCGGCTTCGACTACGAGGTCTCGGCCCGCGTCTCGGTCGAGGCGGACGTCGAGGAGGACGGCACGGTCCTGGTCTCCGGCCGGCTGCTCGCCGACATCTGCCGCGCCCTCCCCAACCGACCGGTGGAGATTTCCACAGACGGTGTACGGGCGACCGTGGTCTGCGGCTCCTCGCGATTCACACTCCACACCCTGCCTGTGGAGGAATACCCGGCGCTGCCGCAGATGCCGACCGCCACCGGCACCGTCCCCGGTGAGGTCTTCGCCTCCGCCGCCGCCCAGGTCGCCATCGCCGCCGGCCGCGACGACACGCTGCCCGTGCTGACCGGCGTCCGCATCGAGATCGAGGGCGACCGCGTCACCCTGGCCTCGACCGACCGCTACCGCTTCGCGGTCCGCGAGTTCCTGTGGAAGCCCGAGGACCCGGCGGCCTCGGCCGTCGCCCTGGTGCCCGCCAAGACCCTCCTGGACACCGCCAAGTCCCTGACCAGCGGTGACACGGTCACCCTGGCGCTGTCGGGCTCCGGCTCCGGCGAGGGCCTCATCGGCTTCGAGGGCGCGGGCCGCCGCACCACCACCCGTCTCCTCGAAGGCGACCTGCCGAAGTACCGCACGCTCTTCCCGACGGAGTTCAACTCCGTCGCCGTGATCGAGACCGCCCCGTTCGTCGAGGCCGTCAAGCGCGTGGCCCTCGTCGCCGAGCGCAACACCCCGGTCCGCCTGAGCTTCGAGCAGGGCGTGCTGATCCTGGAGGCCGGCTCCTCCGACGATGCACAGGCTGTGGAGCGCGTCGACGCGAAGCTGGAGGGCGACGACATCTCGATCGCCTTCAACCCCACCTTCCTGCTGGACGGCCTGAGCGCGATCGACTCGCCGGCCGCGCAGCTCAGCTTCACCACCTCCACCAAGCCGGCGCTGCTCAGCGGCCGCCCGGCGGTCGATGCCGAGGCGGACGAGGCGTACAAGTACCTGATCATGCCGGTGCGCCTCTCCGGCTGAACCCGTACCCGTCGGGCCCGGTCTCGCAGGCTGCGGGGCCGGGCCCGACGGCGTCCGCCAGGGCCCGCCCTGCGTCCGCCCCGCGCCCGGCCCGGAGTGCCCGTGGGGCCGGGCGGCACGGCCCGGCGTAGGCTCAGGGCCGGGGGTGTCCCCGGGTAGCAGGGGAACCCCGGCACAGACGGCCACAACGCTTAAGGAACCACCTGATGGAGCTTGGTCTCGTCGGTCTCGGCAAGATGGGCGGCAACATGCGCGAGCGCATCCGCCGCGCAGGCCACACCGTCATCGGATACGACCGCAACCCGGACCTCGCCGATGTCCACAGCCTGCAGGAGCTTGTGGACAGCCTGCAGGCCCCCCGCGTGGTGTGGGTGATGGTCCCGGCCGGCGCGGCGACCCAGTCGACCGTGGACGAGCTCGGCGAGCTGCTCTCCCCCGGCGACATCGTCGTGGACGGCGGCAACTCGCGCTGGACCGACGACGAGAAGCACGCCGAGGAGCTGGCTGCCAAGGGCATCGGCTTCGTGGACTGCGGCGTCTCCGGCGGCGTGTGGGGCCTGGAGAACGGCTACGCGCTGATGTACGGCGGCTCCGCCGAGAACGTGGCACGGGTCCAGCCGGTCTTCGACGCCCTCAAGCCCGAGGGTGACTTCGGCGCCGTGCACGCGGGCAAGGTCGGCGCGGGCCACTTCGCGAAGATGGTCCACAACGGCATCGAGTACGCCATGATGCAGGCCTACGCCGAGGGCTGGGAGCTGCTGGAGAAGGTGGACTCGGTCACCGACGTCCGCGAGGTCTTCCGTTCCTGGCAGGAGGGCACGGTCATCCGTTCCTGGCTGCTGGACCTGGCGGTGAACGCCCTGGACGAGGACGAGCACCTGGAGCAGCTGCGGGGCTTCGCCCAGGACTCGGGCGAGGGCCGCTGGACCGTCGAGGCGGCGATCGACAACGCCGTCCCGCTGCCCGCGATCACCGCGTCGCTGTTCGCGCGCTTCGCCTCGCGCCAGGACGACTCCCCGCAGATGAAGATGATCGCCGCGCTGCGCAACCAGTTCGGCGGCCACGCGGTCGAGAAGAAGTAGCACCCAGCACAGCTCCACAGCTCCACAGCTCAAGAGAGCAGATCAGCAGGAAGCCGGGGGAGGTCGGCGCCGTATGCATGTTTCGCATCTCTCGTTGGCCGACTTCCGCTCGTACGCCCGGGCCGAGGTTCCCCTCGACCCGGGCGTCACGGCTTTCGTGGGCCCCAACGGCCAGGGCAAGACGAACCTGGTCGAGGCGATCGGCTATCTGGCGACCCTGGGCAGCCACCGGGTGTCCGCGGACGCCCCGCTGGTACGCATGGGCGCGGACCGGGCGATCATCCGGGCCGCCGTGACCCAGGGCGAGCGCCAGCAGCTGGTGGAGCTGGAGCTGAACCCGGGCCGGGCCAACCGGGCCCGTATCAACCGGTCCTCGCAGGTCAGGCCTCGGGACGTGCTGGGGATCGTCCGCACCGTGCTGTTCGCCCCGGAGGACCTGGCCCTGGTGAAGGGGGATCCGGGGGAGCGGCGGAGGTTCCTCGACGAGCTCGTGACGGCGCGCTCGCCGCGCCTGGCGGCGGTGCGCTCGGACTACGAGCGGGTGCTCAAGCAGCGCAACACCTTGCTGAAGTCGGCGGCGATGGCGCGCCGGCACGGCGGCCGCTCGATGGACATGTCGACCCTCGACGTCTGGGACCAGCACCTCGCGCGCGCGGGCGCGGAGCTGCTGGCGCACCGCCTCGACCTGGTCGCGACGCTGCTGCCGCTGGCGGACAAGGCGTACGAGCAGCTCGCGCCGGGCGGCGGCCCGCTGGGGCTCGCGTACAAGTCGTCGGCGGGCGAGCCGGTGGACGGCGGCGCGGCCCGGACCCGGGAGGCGCTGTACGAGGTGCTGCTGGCCGCGCTGGCCGAGGTGCGCAAGCAGGAGATCGAGCGGGGCGTGACCCTGGTGGGCCCGCACCGGGACGACGTACTGCTGCGGCTCGGGGAGCTGCCGGCCAAGGGGTACGCCAGCCACGGGGAGTCGTGGTCGTACGCGCTGGCGCTGCGGCTGGCCTCGTACGAGCTGCTGCGCGCGGAGGGCAGCGAGCCGGTGCTGATCCTGGACGACGTCTTCGCGGAACTGGACGCTCGGCGCCGGGAGCGGCTGGCGGAGCTGGTGGCTCCGGGCGAGCAGGTGCTGGTGACGGCGGCGGTGGACGACGACGTCCCGGATGTGCTGGTGGGTGCGCGGTTCGGGGTGTCCGGCGGTGAGGTGACCCGGCTGTGAGCGACCAGGGCAAGCAGGACAGGCAAGACAGGCAGGACCGGCAAGAGACGGCACCCCGCAAGGCGCCCGAGCCCTCCGGGGTGGATCTGGCCCGCCAGGCGCTGGCGGCCGCGCGCGAGCAGGCGCGGGCCCGCGGCAACGCGGCGGGCGGGAAGAAGCGGCAGCCGAACCCCGGGCTGCGCTCGGGTGCGCGGGCGGACGGCCGGGACCCGATGCCGCTGATGGCCGCGCTGGACCGGCTGCGCACGGAGCGCGGCTGGGAGATGCCGATGGCGGTCGCGGGCGTGATGGAGCGCTGGCCGGAGATCGTCGGCCCGGAGATCGCGGCGCACTGTGAACCGGAACGCTACGAGGACCGTGAACTCCTCGTACGGTGCGACTCCTCGGCGTGGGCGGCGCAACTGAAGCTGCTGGCCCCCCAGTTGGTGGCCCGGCTGAACGCGGACCTCGGCCAGGGCACCGTACGGCTGATCAAGGTCCAGGGGCCGGGCAGCCGCCCGAAGCGGTACGGGCCGTGGCGTGCGCCGGGCAGTACGGGCCCGGGCGACACGTACGGATAGCCCCGGATCGCGTGGTGTCCCTCACGGTAGCGGGAGGTTGACAGGCCGAAGCGCTGGACGCCCTCGTGAGCCTCTTTGAGCCCCTTCCCGGATATGGGGAGTCGGAGAGAGGAGGTTCAGGGCGGCACATGCGGACTGAGGCACCGGCAAACCCCCATTCATGTCCGTGGTACCGGTAGACTGAAGCGAATCCCGCCCGATTGCGGGATCTAGCTGATACACGCTGACAACGCAGATCGACGCAGCCGCTCCTGCTTGCATGCCTGCTGGCCCGGAGTACGGCCTGTGCTGTGCCAGAAAGGGCGCTTCGTGGCCGATTCCGGCAACCCCAACGACAACCAGTCCACAGCCGGCGAGAAGGGCGAGGTCACCGCCTCGTACGACGCCAGTGCGATCCAGGTCCTCGAGGGCCTGGACGCGGTCCGCAAGCGGCCCGGTATGTACATCGGCTCGACCGGTGAGCGCGGGCTGCACCACCTCGTGTACGAGGTGGTGGACAACTCGGTCGACGAGGCCCTCGCCGGGCACGCGGACACCATCGACGTGACGATCCTCGCCGACGGCGGGGTGCGCGTGGTCGACAACGGCCGCGGTATCCCGGTCGGCATCGTGCCGTCCGAGGGGAAGCCGGCCGTCGAGGTCGTCCTGACGGTCCTGCACGCGGGCGGCAAGTTCGGCGGCGGCGGCTACGCCGTCTCCGGCGGTCTGCACGGCGTCGGTGTGTCCGTCGTGAACGCCCTGTCGACGAAGGTCGCGGTCGAGGTCAAGACCGACGGCTACCGCTGGACCCAGGACTACAAGCTCGGTGTCCCGACGGCGGCCCTCGCGAAGAACGAGGAGACCGACGAGCACGGCACGACGGTCACCTTCTGGGCCGACGGCGACATCTTCGAGACGACCGAGTACTCCTTCGAGACGCTGTCGCGGCGCTTCCAGGAGATGGCCTTCCTGAACAAGGGCCTGACCCTGTCGCTGACGGACGAGCGCGACTCGGCGAGGGCGACGATGGGCGCGGACTCCGCGGAGGAGTCCGACGACAACCAGGCGCGCACGGTGAAGTACTACTACGAGGGCGGCATCGTCGACTTCGTGAAGTACCTGAACTCGCGCAAGGGTGAGCTGATCCACCCGACCGTCATCGACGTCGAGGCCGAGGACAAGGAGCGCATGCTCTCGGTCGAGATCGCGATGCAGTGGAACTCGCAGTACACGGAGGGTGTCTACTCCTTCGCGAACACGATCCACACGCACGAGGGCGGCACGCACGAGGAGGGCTTCCGTGCGGCGCTGACGGGTCTGGTCAACCGCTACGCGCGTGACAAGAAGCTGCTGCGGGAGAAGGACGACAACCTCGCCGGCGAGGACATCCGCGAGGGTCTGACGGCGATCATCTCGGTGAAGCTGGGCGAGCCGCAGTTCGAGGGCCAGACGAAGACGAAGCTGGGCAACACGGAGGCCAAGACCTTCGTGCAGAAGGTCGTCCACGAGCACCTCAACGACTGGTTCGACCGCAACCCGGTCGAGGCCGCGGACATCATCCGCAAGTCGATCCAGGCGGCCACGGCGCGCGTCGCGGCCCGCAAGGCCCGTGACCTGACGCGCCGCAAGGGTCTGCTGGAGAGCGCCTCGCTGCCGGGCAAGCTGTCCGACTGCCAGTCCAACGACCCGACGAAGTGCGAGATCTTCATCGTCGAGGGCGACTCGGCCGGCGGCTCCGCGAAGTCGGGCCGCAACCCGATGTACCAGGCCATCCTGCCGATCCGCGGCAAGATCCTGAACGTCGAGAAGGCGCGGATCGACAAGATCCTGCAGAACACCGAGGTCCAGGCGCTGATCAGTGCCTTCGGTACGGGTGTGCACGAGGACTTCGACATCGAGAAGCTCCGCTATCACAAGATCATCCTGATGGCGGACGCCGACGTCGACGGCCAGCACATCAACACCCTGCTGCTGACCTTCCTGTTCCGCTTCATGCGGCCGCTGGTCGAGGCGGGGCACGTGTACCTGTCGCGCCCGCCGCTGTACAAGATCAAGTGGGGTCGGGACGACTTCGAGTACGCGTACTCCGACCGCGAGCGCGACGCCCTCGTCGAACTCGGCAAGCAGAACGGCAAGCGGATCAAGGAAGACTCGATCCAGCGCTTCAAGGGTCTGGGCGAGATGAACGCCGAGGAACTGCGCGTCACCACCATGGACGTGGACCACCGCGTGCTCGGCCAGGTCACCCTGGACGACGCCGCGCAGGCCGACGACCTGTTCTCGGTGCTGATGGGTGAGGACGTCGAAGCACGACGCTCCTTCATCCAGCGCAACGCCAAGGACGTTCGCTTCCTCGACATCTGAGTCGGCTCAGCTGACCGCCTGAAAGGACTTCTGACCAGCAATGGCCGACGAAACCACCCCCACTGCCGAGAACACCGAGGAAGAGCAGCCCGTACTGCGGATCGAGCCCGTCGGGCTCGAGACGGAGATGCAGCGCTCCTACCTCGACTACGCGATGTCCGTCATCGTCTCCCGCGCGCTGCCCGACGTGCGGGACGGCCTCAAGCCGGTCCACCGCCGCGTGCTGTACGCGATGTACGACGGCGGCTACCGGCCCGAGAAGGGCTTCTACAAGTGCGCCCGCGTCGTCGGTGACGTCATGGGTACGTACCACCCGCACGGTGACTCCTCGATCTACGACGCCCTGGTCCGCCTGGCCCAGCCGTGGTCGCTGCGGATGCCGCTGGTGGACTCGAACGGCAACTTCGGCTCCCCGGGCAACGACCCGGCGGCCGCGATGCGCTACACCGAGTGCAAGCTGATGCCGCTGGCCATGGAGATGCTCCGGGACATCGACGAGGAGACCGTCGACTTCACGGACAACTACGACGGCCGCAACCAGGAGCCGACGGTCCTGCCGGCGCGCTTCCCGAACCTGCTGGTGAACGGCTCCGCCGGTATCGCGGTCGGCATGGCGACCAACATCCCGCCGCACAACCTCCGCGAGGTCGCGGCGGGCGCGCAGTGGGCGCTGGAGCACCCGGAGGCCTCGCACGAGGAGCTCCAGGACGCGCTCATCGAGCGGATCAAGGGCCCGGACTTCCCGTCCGGCGCCCTGGTCGTGGGCCGCAAGGGCATCGAGGAGGCGTACCGCACCGGTCGCGGCTCCATCACGATGCGCGCGGTGGTGGAGGTCGAGGAGATCCAGAACCGCCAGTGCCTGGTGGTCACGGAGCTTCCGTACCAGACCAACCCGGACAACCTGGCGCAGAAGATCGCCGACCTGGTGAAGGACGGCAAGATCGGCGGCATCGCCGACGTCCGCGACGAGACCTCCTCGCGCACCGGCCAGCGCCTGGTGATCGTGCTCAAGCGCGACGCGGTCGCCAAGGTCGTGCTGAACAACCTGTACAAGCACACCGATCTGCAGACCAACTTCGGCGCGAACATGCTGGCGCTGGTGGACGGGGTGCCGCGCACCCTGTCGATCGACGCGTTCATCCGCCACTGGGTGCAGCACCAGATCGAGGTCATCGTCCGGCGCACGAAGTTCCGCCTGCGCAAGGCGGAGGAGCGGGCGCACATCCTGCGCGGCCTGCTCAAGGCGCTGGACGCGATCGACGAGGTCATCGCCCTCATCCGGCGCAGCAACACGGTCGAGATCGCGCGCGAAGGCCTGATGGGCCTGCTGGAGATCGACGAGATCCAGGCGAACGCGATCCTGGAGATGCAGCTGCGCCGCCTGGCGGCGCTGGAGCGGCAGAAGATCGTCGCCGAGCACGACGAGCTCCAGGCCAAGATCAACGAGTACAACGCGATCCTGGCCTCGGAGGAGCGACAGCGCTCGATCGTCAGCGAGGAACTGGCCGCGATCGTCGAGAAGTTCGGCGACGACCGGCGCTCCAAGCTGGTGCCCTTCGACGGTGACATGTCCATCGAGGACCTGATCGCCGAAGAGGACATCGTCGTCACGATCACCCACGGCGGCTACGTCAAGCGCACCAAGACCGAGGACTACCGCTCGCAGAAGCGCGGCGGCAAGGGCGTGCGCGGCACGAAGCTGAAGCAGGACGACCTGGTCGACCACTTCTTCGTGTCCACCACGCACCACTGGCTGCTGTTCTTCACGAACAAGGGCCGGGTCTACCGGTCCAAGGCGTACGAGCTGCCGGACGCCGGCCGCGACGCGCGCGGGCAGCACGTGGCGAACCTGCTGGCCTTCCAGCCGGACGAGAAGATCGCCCAGATCCTCGCGATCCGCGACTACGAGGCGGCGCCCTACCTGATCCTGGCCACCAAGGGCGGCCTGGTGAAGAAGACGGCGCTCAAGGACTACGACTCGCCCCGCTCGGGCGGCGTCATCGCCATCAACCTCCGCGAGACGGAGAGCGGCGCCGACGACGAGCTGATCGGCGCCGAGCTGGTGTCCGCCGAGGACGACCTGCTGCTCATCAGCAAGAAGGCGCAGTCGATCCGCTTCACGGCGACCGACGACGCGCTGCGCCCGATGGGCCGTGCCACGTCGGGTGTGAAGGGCATGAGCTTCCGCGAGGGTGACGAACTGCTCTCCATGAGCGTTGTCCGGCCGGGTACGTTCGTGTTCACCGCGACCGACGGCGGCTACGCCAAGCGGACGCCGGTGGACGAGTACCGCGTCCAGGGCCGCGGCGGCCTGGGTATCAAGGCCGCCAAGATCGTGGAGGACCGCGGGTCGCTCGTAGGGGCGCTCGTGGTGGACGAAACGGACGAGATTCTCGCCATCACGCTCGGCGGTGGTGTGATTCGTACGCGAGTCAACGAAGTCAGGGAGACCGGCCGTGACACCATGGGCGTCCAGCTGATCAACCTGGGCAAGCGGGATGCCGTGGTCGGTATCGCGCGCAACGCCGAGGCCGGTCAGGAAGCTGACGAGGTCGACGAGGCCGAGACAGAGATCGGGACCGAGGCGGCAGTCGAAGGACAGGCCGCCGAGGCCGCTGAGGGCACCCAGCCCTCGGCTGGGGAGCACGAGGAGTAAGCGTGAGTGGAGCCACGGGCGCCGGACCGGCCCAGACTGGCGCGAACGGTGCCCGTGGCCCCGCCGCGGACTCCCAAGGGGGAACCGTGACGGACACCCGAGGACCGCAGGCACCGCAGCCCGGTCCGCCGCCGTACCACCCGCCGCAGGCGTACGCGGCGCCCTCGGGCCCGGGCATGGCCCGCGGCGGCGGTGACCCGGGCGCGCAGCGCAAGCCGCGCACCGGGGCCCGTACGGCGCCCAGGACGCGCAAGGCGCGGCTGCGGGTGGCCAAGGCCGACCCGTGGTCCGTGATGAAGGTCAGCTTCCTGCTGTCGATCGCGCTGGGCGTCTGCACGATCGTGGCGTCGGTGGTGCTGTGGATGGTCATGGACGCCATGGGCATCTTCTCGACCGTCGGCGGCACGATCAGCCAGGCGACCGGATCGAACGAGAGCAACGGCTTCGACCTCCAGGCGTTCCTGTCGCTGCCGCGCGTGCTGATCTTCACCTCGGTCATCGCGGTGATCGACGTGGTGCTGATGACGGCGCTGGCGACGCTGGGGTCGTTCATCTACAACCTGTCGGCAGGCTTCGTCGGCGGCGTGGAGCTCACGCTCGCCGAGGACGAATGACCGACGAATGACGGCCGGATGACCTGCGCGGACGGCTCCCGGCAACGGATTTTGGCCTGACCCGCTCTGTGCGCTAATCTTCAGGAGTCAGCGCGCAGCGCGGATGGGGCTATAGCTCAGTTGGTTAGAGCGCATCCCTGATAAGGATGAGGCCACAGGTTCAAATCCTGTTAGCCCCACAGTGTCAAAGACCCCCAGGCCCATGGCCTGGGGGTCTTTTTCGTAGGGCCAGTTGGCTGACCGCCAGGTCACCGATCGGTATCGGTCGGTGTGTATTGTTGGGCGCCAGAAGTCCCCTACGTCAACGAAAGACGAGGTCGCGCGGTGAAGAAGCTGCTCCTGGTCGCACTGGCCGCCATCGGCGGACTCCTCGTGTACCGCCAGATCCAGGCGGACCGCGCCGAGCAGGACCTGTGGACGGAGGCAACCGACTCCGTGCCTTCTGGTTCCGGTGTGTGAGACCCGAGGTTGATCCCAGAGCCCCGACTGCCGCTGCGGTCGGGGCTTTGTGCTGTTCTGTGACGAAAAGTTGCATTATGCAAAGATTTGGCTTGCGCTAGCAAACCGGGGTGGGCGGGATGAGTCGGGTACGGACAACAGCGCTGGTGGGAGCGGTGGCCCTGGGGGTCGTGGCCGCGGCGGCCGTGCCGTCGGCGGCGCAGCCGAGCCCGCAGCCGGTGCCCTCGTACCGGATGGCGGACGGCGCGAAGAAGATCGAGGGCAAGCCCTCCAGCGACGGCGCTCCGCTCCTGGAGGCCGGGTCCGTCTACCGGGACGCCATCGCCCCCGGGGAGCGCGTCTACCGGCTCGTCCTCGACGACAGGTCCAGCGTGTACGTCTCCGCCGTGCTCCAGCCGCCGCAGGGCGCCAAGGTGGCGTACAGCGACGGCATCCAGGTGGAGGTCATGACCACCGAGGGCCGCAGCTGCTCGGGCAACCCCGGGCGGGACGCCTTCATGTACGACGCCGTGCCCCTCAGCGCGATCGGCGTGCGGAGGCTGGCGGAGGACTCCGACTGCCAGCAGGGCGGGGTCTACTACGCGAAGGTCACCCGCACCGCGGCCAAGGGTTCCGACCAGGGCGAGTGGCCGCTGGAACTGCGGGTCCAGCGCGAGCCGGGCCTGGCCGCGGGCAGCGCGCCCACCACCGCGCCCAGCGTCTGGCCCTCGGCCTCACCGACCCTGCCCGGCACCGAGTCCGTGCCCCGCAGCGGCGGCACCGGCTTCAACGACGCGCGCGCCCTGGGCAGCGGCGTGTGGCGCGACGAGCTGCGGCCCGGCCAGACGAGGTACTACCGGGTGCCGCTCGACTGGGGGCAGCAGCTCAGCCTCGGGGCCGAACTCGCCGCCGCCAACCGGACCAAGGACTCGGGGTCCGCCTCGCGCGGGCTCATAGTCTCGCTCTACACGCCCTACCGGGGGCTGGTCCAGTACAAGGACGCCAGCTACGACGGCAAGCAGGCCAGCGTCACGCTGCCGAAGACGGCGCCGGTGACGTACGAGAACCGCTACTCCGGCGACACCGCGGTGCGGCCGGTGCGCGTGTCCGGCTGGTACTACATCGCCGTGACCCTGGGCGGGAAGGTCGCCGAGTTCACCGAGGACGCCGTGCCCGTGCCGCTGACCCTGCGCATGGAGGTCCTCGGCGCCGCGGCCCAGGGGCCCGCGTACCGGGAGAGCCTCGCGGCGGGCGGCTTCGGGGTCGGTGCCGAGGACCGGGCCGCGGCGAAGGACGGGCTCACCGCGCTGGAGGCCCACGACGCGGCCGGGGAGCGCTCGGTGATGCGCGTCGTGGCCGGCGCCGGCTTCGGCACGGGGAGCCTGCTGCTGCTCGTGCTCGGCGCCTGGACGCTGCTGGCCCGGCGCAACCGGGCCTAGAGCTGGGTCAGCGCCCAGGCCCCGATCGCGAAGCACAGTAGAGCGGCGGCGAGGATCCCGGCGGTGACCTTCGCGGGCGGCGGGGCGATGCCGCCGCTACGGGCCGCGGGCGCGGGCGCGGGCTCGGCGGGGTGCGCGGGCGCGGCCGCCGGCGGCTGGAGGTGGAAGCTGCCCGTCTCCGAGGGGCCGAAGACGCCCAGGGGGGCCGTGACGGGAGTCGTGGCGGGGGCCGCCGCGGTCGGCTGGTCCGCGATCGTCGTGCCGGTCGGGGCGGGAGCCGGGGCCGGAGCCTGGGTCGAAGCCGCCGGGCCGGTCGCCGTCGCCGGGGCTGCGCTCTGCGGGCCCTGGGGGGCGAAACCGGGCGGGAGCGGGCCGAGTTGGTCGAAAACCTCCACCGGGTCCTCGTCCGGTGCGGGCGGCACCAGCAGCTCCACGGCCTCGGCAAGGGCCTTGCGGGCCCCTGTGGCGGTCTTGAAGCGGTTCTGGGGGTCCGGCTGGAGGAGGCTGGCCAGAACGTCCCACAGGGGCGCAGGGACGCCTTCCGGGGCGCCGGGGGTCCCGTGGGTGAGGAAGTGCTCCACCAGGGCCTGCGAATCGGGCTTGCGGCCCTGCAGCAGGTACAGGCCGACCAGTCCGACGGCGAAGAGGTCGGCGGAGAAGTCGGGTTCGGCGCCGAGCAGCTGCTCGGGCGCGAAGTAGCCCGGCGTACCGACCACGTAGTTGGTCTCGGTCAGCCGGGGCTCGCCCTTGCGCATGGAGATGCCGAAGTCGGACAGCCGCAGGTGCGGCCGCCCGGTTCCAGTGGCCTCCATCAGGATGTTGGCCGGTTTGATGTCGCGGTGGACGACACCCTCCGCATGCACCGCCGCCAGCCCCGACAGGAGCTGGTCGAGCAGCGTGCACACGAAACGGGGAGGCAGGGCCCCGTAGTCCCCGATCACATGGGCGAGGGAACCGCCGGCGACGAGGTCCATCGTGAACAGGACCTTGTCGTCGTCCGCCGCCCAACTGGCCGGGGCGAGTACGTGCGGGTGATCGATCCGCAGCGCCTGCTCACGCACGAACCGCAGCAGGGTGTGGGCATCGCTCTGCAGGAGGACCTTGGCGGCGACGTACCGGCGGCGCCGGTGGTCCCAGGACCGCCAGACGGCGCCCGCGCCACCGCGGCCGATCGGATCGATCAGCTCGTACCGACCGGCGAAGATCTCACCCATCGCTGCGCTCGTCCCCCATGCCCGTTGCCCGTTCGTCCTGCGGTGCCGTGCGTGTCAGTTCTGGTGGGACTCGTAGTGGGCGACCGCTTCCGCGGTGCGGCCCGCGCCGTACACCCGGAGGAACTCTGCCAGTTCCGGGTGGCTGGGGGCGAGGGTGTCCGCCGCATCGATGATGTCGCCGGCCGCGGAGACCGAGCGCAGCAGCGACTGGATCTCACGGACGACGCGCTTGACGGTGGGCGCCCCGGAACTGGGGGTGGTCTGGCCGCTGTTGCTGAGGACGGATCCTCCCTGGGTCTTCTTGATCTCGTCCATCCGGTCGGTGGCCTCCGCCGCGCTGACGCTCCCGTCGGCCACCTGGCCCGCGAGATCCTGGAGGGCCTGGACCCGCTGGACCACGGCCGGGTTCCCGATCTTGGCGCGCTGGCCGCTCATCAGCTGGGACAGCATCGGCGCCGACAGCCCGAGGACGGCAGCGAGGCGAGCCTGGTTCAAGCCGAGATCATCTATGAGCCGGCGGAAGAGCGCGCCGAGGGGCTCCCCGTACCAACTGCGCTGAAGCTCTCTGGCTCTGGCCGTGGCCTCTTGCTGTACTGCGTCCACTCTTACTACTCCCCTTCGCTGGTGCGAACCTCGCGAGCATCTTACGGAGAGTGGTCGCGGGGCGGGAGTCCCTATCATTTTGCGGGAAGAGGGGGTACACCCGGTACTCTGTTCTGCAGAACGTCCACTCCTCCACAGGGGACGGGCGCGTCCATTTCCAGGGGCCTTAGCTCAGCTGGTAGAGCGCTGCCTTTGCAAGGCAGATGTCAGGAGTTCGAATCTCCTAGGCTCCACCCCTGAAACCTCCCCTGACCTGCGGAAACGCGGGTCAGGGGAGGTTTTTTCGTTCCCGGCGGGGTCTGTCCGGCGGGTGCTGCGTACGTCTTGTGACCGTGCGGGTGCAGCCGGCCGGGGCGTCCGGTATCAGAACAGCAGGCGGATCCAGTCGGGGAGCGCGGACCCCGTGGCGGTGCCCAGGCCCGTGGCGATTCCGCCGATGAAACCGAGGATCACGACCGCGGCGGTGCGGCGGAGCCGGGAGATCTTGCGCTGGGGGGCTTCGGGAGCTGTCTGCGTCATGAGTCCAGCCTGCGGCGTGGGGAGGCGGTGCACAGGGGTGCAACAGTTGCCAACGGACTGCAACGCGTTGCCAATTCACGTGCAACAGTCCGATGGGTCCAAGTGAGGGCCGACACTGGGTCGGTGGCGATCAGTAGAAGTCGAAGCGGGGCCGGCTACCTCGGCCCGATCCACCCGGAGGCGGGCCCCGAACGCCGGGAACTGGCGGTCGCCCTGCGCGAGTTGTTCCAGCGGCTCGACGTGTCCGTACGGGCGTACGCGCTCAGGGAGCCGCGCGATCCCAGCTCCGTGAGCCGCATGCTCAGCGGTGCGCGGTTCGCGCGCGAGGACTTCGTGCAGAACCTCCTCCACGAGGCGGGCGAGCCCCCTCGGACGCCGCTGTCCACGGAGGAGACCGCCCGCGTGTGGGCGCTGTTCCGCAAGGAGGAGGAGAGCCGGATGGACCCGGCCACCCGGATCCGGCTCCTTGAGCGCACCCTGCGCGAGCAGGAGGTCCGCATTGGTGAGCTGGAGAGCAGCCTGGCCGACGCGGACACGGACGGCGCCGCAGCCCAGCTGGACTCCCTGCGCCACCGGCTGCACCAGCGCGAGCAGGAGCTGGCCCGGGTCGAGCAGGAGCGGGACCAGCTGGCGCGGCGCATCGGGAAGCTGCTCGCCGAAGGGACGCCCGGGCTCCAGGGCGGCGCCGGTCCCGTTGTGATCCGGTCGTCGTTCACCCCGTGGTACGACCCGAAGGCGCAGCCCGGCCGGGGCTGGTACTGGCCCGCGTACGTCGGGCTGCTGGAGCGGCGGGGGTGGCCGGCCCCCGGGGTGGCCGACGTGGCCAGAGTGACGGATCAAGTAGTGGAGAAGCTGGCCGAACCGAGCGCGGTGGCGGCCTACCAGTCCAAGGGCCTGGTGATCACGCCCGTGGGGTCCGGCGCGAGCACCCACATCACCGGCATCGTGGCCAAGGCGGTCGACGCCGGCTACCGGCTCGTCATCGTGCTGACGGGACCGACCAACGCGCTGCGGTCCCAGATGCAGCGGACCCTCGACCGCGATCTGGTGGGGCGGGAGAACATCCTGCGCGGCGCGGACGGGCCCGGGGACTCCGACTACGCGGACGATCCGGGCTGGACCAGCGGGGACGGTTTCCTGCGGCACGGCCGACTCCCCTCCATGGAGGGCGGGTTCGACATCGTCCGGTTGACCACGCGCGACAACGACTACACCGGCCTGATCCAAGAGCTTGCCGCAGTCGAATTCGAGAAGCGGGAGCCGCGGCTGCCGTTGAACGATCCCGAGAACCTGCACGCCACGTCCGTACGGCTCATGGTCGTGAAGAAGAGCAAGAGCGTTCTGTCCAAGCTGCTCAAGGATCTGCGGCGCATCCGCACGCCGCTGGCGGAGCTCCCCACGCTGATCATCGACGTCGGCGCGGCGTGGGATTCGGACACCGTGAACACCTCCAGGAGGGCGACCGGAACGGGGAGGGCGGGCCTCACGTCCGTCAATGCCGCCACGGCGGAGCTGCTCGACCTCTTGCCCAGGGCGCAGTACGTCGCCTTCGCCACGTCACCCCTCATCGGCACCCTCCTGGACCCGTCCGCCGCGGAGGACTTGTTCCCGAGGGACTTCATCGTCTCCGTACCGCGTCCCGCCGGCTACGTGGGAGCGGAGGACTTCCTCGACCTCGACTCGGACCTCCCGGAGGAGCGCCGGACCGTCGCCAACTCCCAGGAGAAGGCGCATGTCCGCAATCTCGTGCTCCAGGGCGAGGACGACGACGAGGGCGAACGGCAGGCGATGGACATGTTCGTGCTGACCGGCGCCGTGAAGCTGTACCGGTCCGCGCGGGGCGAGGGCAGCTACAGCCACCACGTCATGGTCGTCCACTCCTCGGACCGCATCGTCCGGCGGCGGGAACAGGCCGAGCGCCTGCGCCGCCTCTGGCACGAGGGTGCGTACGACCGGGCGGAGGGTCTGGGACGTCTGCGAGAGCTGTACGAAAGGGACGTCGAGCCCGTTTCCCGTGTGCGGGCCGAGGGCCTCTCCGTCCCCGGCTCCTTCGACGAGCTCGCGCCGTACCTCGCCGCCGCCCGTTCGCGGATCGACTCCGAATCCGACGGCGAGGTCGTCGTGGTCGAGAGCGCATCCACGAACGGCGAACAGAACGGGTACGAGACGGACTTCGCGGGACAGCACGTCTGGAAGGTCGTCGTATGCGGCTCACGGCTCTCTCAAGGCGGTGTCGTCGACGGTCTGACCGTCGTCTACCAAGGGCCGCGTACCGATCGCACGGTGGGCCTGGCAGGGATGGGGTGCTGGGCCGGCTTCCGCGTCGGATACCGGGACCTGATGCGGCTCTACTTCGCGCGGGTCCCCGAGGACACCGGTGAGGGCCTCTTCGAGGTCTTCTCCGCGGTCTGCCGCAACGAGCGCTCGTTCCACGAGGAACTGGCGCGCTACGCCGTCGAGGTCGACGGCCGCCCGCCGCTCACGCCCGTTCACGTACCCCCGCTGCTCGCGCGGCACCTGAGCACCTCCGTCCCCGGGCAGCCACGGAACACCCGCCTCGACCCCTGATGTTTCACGTGAAACATCAGGAGCGGCGCGGGCCCCGCAGAAGGGTCGCGGCGACGGCGGTGGCCGTCAGGAGCAGTCCGGCGCCGACAGCGAAGGCCAGGTGGTAGCCGCCGGTCAGGGCCTCGGCGGTGGTGTGGCCGGTGGACTCCAGGCTCCCGGTGCGCGAGGCGGCCAGGGTGGAGAGGACCGCGACGCCGAGCGCCATGCCGATCTGCTGGGTGGTGTTGAACAGTCCCGAGGCGAGTCCCGCGTCCTGCTCCCCGGCGCCGGACATGCCCAGCGCGGTCAGGGCGGGCAGGGCCAGGCCGAAGCCGGCGGCCAGCAGCATCACCGGCAGCAGGTCGGTGGCGTAGTCGGCGTGGACGGGCAGCCGGGTCAGCAGGCCGAGCGCCAGGACCAGCAGGGCGAGCCCGGCCAGCACCACGGCGCGCTCGCCGAACCGGGCGTTGAGCCGGGACGCGGCGCCGAGCGAGACCGCGCCGATCACCGCGGCGGCCGGCAGCATCGCGAGACCGGTCTCGGCGGCTCCGTAACCCAGCACCTTCTGGAGGTAGAGCGCGACCAGGATCTGGAAGGAGAACAGCGCGGCCACCATCAGCATCTGGACGATGTTCGCCCCGACCACCACCCGGGAGCGGAAGATCCGCAGGGGCATCAGCGGGGTGCGTGACGTGGCCTGGCGCAGGACGAAGGCGGCCAGCAGGACCGCCGACAGCGCCCCGAGGCCGAGGGTGTGCGCGGCGGTCCAGCCGTACCGCTCGACCTCGACCACGGCGTAGATGCCCGACATGAGCCCGGCGGTGACCAGTACCGCGCCGATGACGTCGGCCCCCGCCGCCAGCCCCAGGCCCCGGTCGGCGGGGAGCGCGGGCAGGGCCAGCAGGAGCGTCGCCAGCCCTATGGGCAGGTTGATGAAGAAGATCCAGTGCCAGTCGAGCGCATCGGTGAGGACCCCGCCCAGCACCTGGCCCAGGGAGGCTCCCGCCGCTCCGGTGAAGGAGAAGACGGCGATCGCCCTGGCCCGTTCCCGGGCCCCCGTGAACAGCGTGATCAGGATGCCGAGGCTGACGGCGGAGGCCATCGCGCTGCCCAGCCCCTGGAGGAAGCGGGCGGCGATGAGCACCGCGGGGGAGGCGGCGAAGCCGGCGAGCACCGAGGCGCCGGTGAAGACGGCGGTCCCGGCCAGGAACATCCGCTTGCGGCCGATCAGGTCGCCCAGCCGGCCGGCCAGGAGCAGCAGGCTGCCGAAGGCGATCAGGTACGCGTTGACGACCCAGCTGAGGCCGCCGGGGCTGAAGCCCAGGTCGGCCTGGATGGCGGGCATCGCGACGGTGACGATGCTGCCGTCGAGGACGGTCATCAGCATGCCGGTGGAGAGCACGCCGAGTGCGGTCCAGCGGGAGCGGAGCCCGTGCGGACCGTCGGGAGTCGTGGGGCCCGCGCCGGCAGTGGAGGTAGCGGGTGCGGGCGTGGAGGTGGTTGCGGCAGGCATCGGACTCTCCAGTCAGTGAGGGCGATTGGTGAGACCGTAGCAGATGGTTTTGTTGCAGACGATTTATTTCGGATCGAGTTGCTAGGCTGGAGGACATGACTGCCATGGCGCCCACCCGGACCCAGCCCGACCTCTCGTTCCTCCTGGACCACACGAGCCATGTCCTGCGCACCCGTATGGCCGCCGCGCTCGGCGAGATCGGCCTGACCGCCCGCATGCACTGCGTCCTCGTCCACGCCCTGGAGGAGGAGCGCACCCAGGCCCAGCTCGCCGAGATCGGGGACATGGACAAGACGACGATGGTCGTCACCGTCGACGCCCTCGAAGAGGCCGGGCTCGCCGAGCGGCGCCCCTCCACCAAGGACCGGCGGGCCCGGATCATCGCCGTCACCCAGGAGGGGGCCGAGGTCGCGGTGCGGAGCCAGCGGATCGTCGACCAGGTGCACGCCGATGCCGTCGCCTCCCTCGCACCCGCCGACCGCCAGGCCCTCCTGCGCGGCCTCACGCTCCTCGCCGCCGGAGATCTGGAGGCCCCGTCCGAAAGCCCCCGCCCGGCCCGTCGCGCCCGGCAGTGACCCGGCAGTGACCCGGCAGTGACCGGGGGCAGTGGCCCGGCAGTCCCCCGGATGGCCCAGTCACAGGGCCGTCCGGAGCCCCGTGTCCGACAGTGGGTGAAGGCACTCAGCCCAGGGGGGCAACACCACGCCGGAGGCTCAAGCTCATGGGAATGTTCGACTTCCTGAAGTCAGACAAGAAGAAGAGGCAAGAGGCGGCCGAGAAGGTCAAGGAGCAGGTGCAGCAACAGGCCACCCCGGCGCCGGCGGCACCGTCCATGAACACGCCGGCCGACACCGGGAGCAAGTACACCGACGCCGCCTCGGCCACCAAGGCCGCGGCCGAGCGGATGGCCGCCGCCGCGCCCCCCAAGCCCGCCCCCGCCGCGCCGAAGCCCGCCGCGCGCGCCCCCGCGCCGCACACCCCCACCCCGGCCTCGGCCGCGCACAAGGCGGTGCCCGCGGCACCCACCCCCAAGCCCATGGCCGCCAAGAAGCGCACGTACACGGTGCGGTCCGGTGACTCGCTCTCCGCCATCGCCCGCCGCGAGCTGGGCAACGAGGCCCGCTGGCGCGAGCTCTACGCCATGAACAAGGGCGTGATCGGCTCCAACCCCGACCTCATCCACCCGGGCATGGTGCTCACGCTCCCCAGCTGACCGCGCATGACGCGGTGATGATGTGACGCGGTGACACATGGCGAAGGGCCCGGATCCACAGGATCCGGGCCCTTCGTCGTCAGCTCTCAGCTCTCAGCGCTCCGTGTCCGCCTCGCGCTCCTTCGCCGCCAGCTCGTCGTCGAAGGTCGCCGGCTCCTGCGCCCGCTCCGACAGCTCCGTGGCCGCCGGCGGCTCGACGAGCCAGTCCGGGTTCGACTGCTGGTCCCACCACTTCCAGGCCGCGAAGGCGCCGCCCGCGAGCAGGCCGACCAGTGCGACGCCCTTGCACACGCGCGCCGTGCGCGCACGACGCTCGTGGCGCCGCACCAGCTTCTGCACCTCCTTCGCCGACACCTGGCCGCGCAGGGCCGCCATCGCCACCGTCGACCGCGACACCGCTTCCTCGGCCACCGGAGTGGCCGCCGCGAGCGCGCTCTCGAACCTCGGCTGGGTGTAATCGGCCGCCTGTCGCGCCACCAGGCGCGTCTGCTTCACCGCCTTCGTCGCAGCCCTGTCCACATTCGGCGGCACGTGCGTGCGCGCCGCCCTGATCCGGGGATGCACATGGGTGTCGTACGAGACGCGGGCCTGCCGCGCGGCTTCGTTCGCCGCGTACGACACCTTCGGCGCCAGTCGCTCGTTGGCCTCTTGGGCGTAGTGCACCGCGGCATCCTTGGCGGATTCCGCGTACGGTGCCACCACTTCCGCCGCGTGCAGGAAACTCTCCCTGGCGCTCTCGGCTGCCAGGCGCACGCTGTCCTTGCGGGTCACGGGATCCTCCTCCTCGGTGGCGGACACAGTTCACCTTTCCACCCTTTGTCGGATCATGCCTGCCATACCGCCGAGCGGCATGCGTGACAGGGCATACGGGTGGAGGATTTCCGTCCGTCGCGCGGCTCCGTGCGAGTATCTGAAACCGACAGTGCTGACTATGGAAGGCAGATCAGTGGCCGAGAAGCTCTACGCCACCCTGAAGACCAACCTCGGGGACATCGAGATCGAGCTGCTGGCGAATTTCGCTCCGAAGACGGTCCGGAACTTCGTCGAGCTCGCCACCGGTGAGCGCGAGTGGACCCGCCCCACCGATGGCCAGAAGACCACGGACCCGCTCTACGACGGCACCCTCTTCCACCGCGTCATCAGCGGCTTCATGATCCAGGGCGGCGATCCGCTCGGGAACGGCACCGGCGGCCCCGGCTACCAGTTCGCCGACGAGTTCCACCCCGACCTGGCCTTCACCAAGCCCTACCTGCTCGCCATGGCCAACGCCGGGCCGGGCACCAACGGCTCCCAGTTCTTCATCACCGTCGCCCCCACCGCCTGGCTGACGCGCAAGCACACCATCTTCGGCGAGGTCACCGACGCGGCGAGCCGGAAGGTCGTGGACGCCATCGCCGCCAGCGCGACCAACCCGCGCACCGAGCGCCCCCTCGACGACGTGGTCATCCAGTCCGTCTCCGTCGAAAAGCGCTAGCGAGCGCGCCGAGAAGCGCCGGTGCGCCGGGTCGGGAACCTTTCCGCCCCGCCCGTCCGTACTCGATGTGTACCGGACCGGTGGGGCGGACCCGCTGCCCCGCCGCCGACCGAGGGGACCGATGGACACCGACCGTCTGCCGGGCTGCTACCGCCACCCGGACCGCGACACGGGCATCCGCTGCACGCGCTGCGAGCGCCCCATCTGCCCGGAGTGCATGATCAGCGCCTCGGTCGGCTTCCAGTGCCCCGAATGCGTACGCGGGGGATCGGGTACGGGCCACCGTCCCTCGGCCAACGCGCCGCGCACCCTCGCGGGCGGGGTGGTCGCCACCGATCCGCAGCTGATGACGAAGATCCTCATCGGGATCAATGTCGCGGTGTTCGTCGCGGCGGCCGTCTTCCCGGCGCTGGCGATCCGGCTGGAGCTGCTCGGCCGCTACGTCGAGTACGTCGGCGCGCCGCTCGAAGGGGTCTCCACCGGTGAGTACTACCGGCTGCTGACCTCGGTGTTCCTGCATGTCGAGTGGTGGCACATCATCGGCAACATGCTCGGCCTGTGGTTCATCGGCGGGCCGCTCGAAGCGGCTCTGGGCCGGGCCCGCTACCTCGCGGTCTATCTGCTGTCGGGCCTGGGCGGAAGCGCACTCGTCTATCTGCTGACCCAGCCGAACGCCCCGACCCTGGGCGCCTCCGGCGCCGTCTTCGGCCTGCTCGGCGCCACCGTCGTCCTCGCGCGCCGGCTGCGCTACGAGATGCGGCCGCTGGTCACGGTGGTCGTGCTCATGCTGGTGATGACGTTCGTACCGCTCGGCAGCGGTGTGAGCGTCTCCTGGCAGGCCCACATCGGCGGCCTGGTGACCGGCGCCCTGCTCGCCATGGGGCTGCTGCGGCCGGCCGCCGCCAAGGACCGCACGCTCGTCCAGTGGGGCACCTGTGTGCTGGTGTTCCTGCTGGCGGCAGCGGTGATCGCGGTCCGGACGGCCGCACTCACCTGATCACACCGGCGTCAACTCTCCACAGAGTTATCCACAGATCTTCTGTCTTTTCCTCAGGTGTGGATGACGCTGTGGATAACTCATGGGGAGAGCTTGCGTAGCCGGTATTACCGCGCTTCTACTTCCACTGAGTGGAGACGCCGAATCCCGCGGCGATGAATCCGAAACCGACCACGATGTTCCAATTGCCCAGCGCCTCGACCGGCAGCTGGGTGTCGGTCACGTAGAAGACGACGATCCACGCGAGACCGATAAGGAAGAACGCCAGCATGACCGGGGCGACCCAGCTGCGGTTGGTCAGCCTGATCGTCTGCGCCTGCTTCGTCGCCGGCGGCGGGGTGTAGTCGTCCTTCTTGCGGATACGTGACTTCGGCACGAGGGGTTCTCCTGTCGATGCGCTGGGGACGTTGCCTCCCCCGGGCGTCCGTTAGCGTAGTGGACCTGTGGCGTTGAAGGAGAAGGGTACGTTGAGCAATTCCGACGACTCCTCCGCGGGTCCCCCCCGGCGGGTCAGACCGGTCCGCCTGCTGACGGCCTCGGTCTTCGCCCTGGCCGGCCTGATCTTCGTCACCAGCTTCAACACTTCCAAGGGTACGAACATCCGCACGGATGCCTCGCTCCTCAAGCTCTCGGACCTCGTCCAGGAGCGCAGCCAGAACAACGCGGAGCTGGAGAAGAGCACCGGAGCCGTACGCGCCCGGGTGGACGCCCTCGCCGAGCGCGACGACGGCAGCACCAAGGCGGAGGACGCCAAGCTGGCGGCCCTGCGCGCGGCCTCGGGCACCGAGGAGCTGTCCGGCAAGGCCCTCACGGTCACCCTCAACGACGCGCCGCCGAACGCGACCGCCCGCATCCCCAACGTCCCGGAGCCGCAGCCCAACGACCTGGTGATCCACCAGCAGGACCTCCAGGCCGTCGTGAACGCCCTCTGGCAGGGCGGGGCCCAGGGCGTCCAGGTCATGGACCAGCGCCTGATCTCCACCAGCGCGGTGCGCTGCGTGGGCAACACCCTGATCCTCCAGGGCCGGGTCTACTCGCCCCCGTACAAGGTCACGGCGATCGGCGACCCGGGCGCGCTGCGCAAGGCGATGGCGGCCTCCCCGGCGCTGCAGAACTACCAGCTGTACGTGAACGCGTACGGTCTCGGCTGGAAAGTGGACGAGCACAAGGCGCTGACACTGCCCGGCTACTCCGGCACAGTGGACCTCCACTATGCGAAGCCCGTGGGCCCCAACTCCGAGACGGGCGCGCCCTGAGAGGGTCCGCGCCGAGGCCGTCCTGCACCTGGTGGTGCGGACGTTCAGCGAGGTGTGCCTGACCGCGGGCACCCTCATCGTGCTCTTCGTGGCCTACGTCCTGCTGTGGACCGGGGTCAAGGCCGACCGGGCCATGGACGGGGAGATGGCGCGGCTCCGCGACCGCTGGGCGGCGGCGCCCGCGGCCGCTCCGCAGCCCGCGCCCGCGCCCGCCCCTGCCCCCGCTCAGACCACGGCCCCGCCACCCCCCGCGTACCCCGAGGGCCGGGCCTTCGCCGAGATGTACGTCCCCCGCTTCGGAGCGGACTGGAACAAGCCGGTCCTGGAGGGCACGGGCACCGAGCTCCTCAAGAAGGGCCTCGGCCACTACGCCGGCACGGCCCGCCCCGGCGACACGGGGAACTTCGCGGTGGCGGGCCACCGGCGCACCTACGGCGACCCCTTCAAGGACGTCCCGGAGCTGCGCCCCGGCGACCTCGTGATCCTCAAGGACGCCACGAGCTGGTACACGTACACGGTCCGCGCCGAACCCCTGCGCATCCAGCCGGACGAGGTCGGCGTGGTCGACCCGGTGCCCCGCCGTTCGCCCTTCACCACCCCCGGCCGGTACCTGACGCTGACCACCTGCGACCCGGAATGGGGCCACAGCCACCGCCTCGTCGTCTGGGCGGAACTGACCGGTACGCGGCCCGTCTCACAGGGTGGACCTGAGGGTTTGCCGAGGTGACCCACCCCGCCGGGCGGGTGGCTTTAGGCTGTGGACGTACCGCCCCTGCGGTGCGTTGAACGATCGTGGACGAAAAGGACACAGGCGGCATGTACGGCTGGATCTGGCGGCACCTGCCGGGTAACGCGTGGGTACGCGCGGTGATCTCTCTCGTACTGGTCCTCGCGGTGGTGTTCGTGCTGTTCCAGTACGTCTTCCCGTGGGCCGAGCCGCTCCTCCCGTTCAACGATGTGACGGTGGACGAAGGATCGGGAGCCACTCCGTGAGCGCGCGCATTCTGGTTGTCGACAACTACGACAGCTTTGTCTTCAACCTGGTCCAGTACCTGTACCAGCTCGGCGCCGAATGCGAGGTGCTGCGCAACGACGAGGTCGAGCTCGCGCACGCCCAGGACGGCTTCGACGGGGTCCTGCTGTCGCCCGGGCCGGGCACGCCCGAAGAGGCCGGCGTCTGCATCGACATGGTCCGCCACTGCGCCGACACGGGCGTCCCGGTCTTCGGCGTGTGCCTCGGCATGCAGTCGATGGCGGTCGCGTACGGAGGCGTCGTGGGCCGGGCGCCGGAGCTGCTGCACGGGAAGACCTCCCCGGTGGTCCACGAGGGCCTCGGGGTGTTCGAGGGGTTGCCGTCGCCGTTCACCGCGACTCGCTACCACTCCCTCGCGGCCGAGCCGCAGACCCTGCCGGACGCGCTGGAGGTCACGGCGCGGACCGAGGACGGGATCATCATGGGCCTGCGCCACCGGGAGCACGACGTCGAGGGTGTGCAGTTCCACCCCGAGTCGGTGCTCACCGAGTGGGGGCACCGGATGCTCGCGAACTGGCTGGTGCGGTGCGGTGACTCGGGTGCCGTGGAGCGCTCGGTGGGGCTGGCCCCGGTGGTGGGCAAGGCCGTCGCGTGACGGCGTTCGCGCCGTCCGCGCCCACAGAGGGCCGGGCCGCGCGGCGCAGGGCAGCTCAGGAGGCCGCGAAGCGCCCGCGCTCGCGGCGGCGGGCCACGGGGCGCCGGCGCAGGCGCCCCGCCTCCGGCGGCCCGGTGGTGGTCATGAGCCGGCTGGCCGGGGAACTGCTCATCACCCTCGGGCTGGTGATGCTGCTGTTCGTCGCCTACCAGCTCTGGTACACGAACCTGCTGGCCGAGCGGACCGTGAACGGCGCCGCCGGCTCGCTGCGCCAGACCTGGCAGCGGGACCAGGGCGGGGCGGCCGCGCCGCCCGTCTCGGCCTTCGAACCGGGCCAGGGCTTCGCCATCCTCCACATCCCGAAGCTGGATGTGAAGGTCCCGGTGGCGGAGGGGATCAGCAAGCCGAAGGTGCTGGACAAGGGCCTGGTCGGGCACTACAGCGAGGGCGCGCTCAAGACGGCCATGCCGGGCGACCCGCAGGGGAACTTCGCGGTCGCGGGGCACCGGAACACGCACGGTGAACCGTTCCGCTTCATCAACCGGCTGGTGCCGGGTGACCCGGTCGTGGTCGAGACGGGCGACGCGTACTACACGTACGAGATCACCTCGCAGCTGGCGCAGACACCGCCCACCAACGTGTCGGTGCTGAAGCCGGTGCCCGAGGGATCGGGCTTCACGGCGCCGGGCCGCTACCTCACGCTGACCACCTGCACCCCGGAGTTCACCAGCACCTACCGGATGATCGTATGGGGCAGGATGGTCGACGAACGCCCCCGCAGCCAGGGCGCCCCGCCCGCGATGGCCGCCCCGTAGCCGCCCTCCCCGCGGCCGCCCTAAGGACGAATCAGCAGTGTCACGTGCCCGCCGCCGCGCCGCGGCGCCGTCCCCCGGCCGCAGTGTGCTCGCCGGCTTCCTGAGTCTGCTGGGCGAGCTCCTGATCACGGTGGGGCTGGTGCTGGCCCTGTTCGTGGCGTACTCGCTGTGGTGGACGAACGTGCTCGCGGACCGCCATGCGTCGGCGCGGGGCGATCAGATCCGCCAGCAGTGGCAGCAGCCGACGGCCCCGACGCCGTCGGCGGCGCCCGCCGAGCCCGGAGCGCTGGACACCCAGGGCGGGGTCGGCTTCCTGCACGTGCCGGCGATGAAGAACGGCGAGGTGCTGGTGAAGCGGGGCACCGACCCGGACACCCTCAACGACGGGGTCGCCGGCTACTACACGGACCCGGTGAAGTCGGCCCTCCCGTGGGACCCGACGGGCAACTTCACGCTGGCGGCGCACCGGGACGGGCACGGGGCGAAGTTCCACAACATCGACAAGGTGAGGACGGGCGACGCGGTCGTCTTCGAGACGCGGGACACCTGGTACGTCTACAAGGTCTTCGCGGAGCTGCGGCAGACCTCGAAGTACAACGTGGACGTGATCAACCCGGTCCCCAAGGAGTCCGGCAAGACGGCCCCGGGGCGCTACATCACCCTGACCACCTGCACCCCCGTGTACACCTCGAAGTACCGCTACGTCGTATGGGGCGAGCTGGTCCGCACGGAGAAGGTCGACGACAAGCGGACCCCGCCGGCAGAGCTGCGCTGACGCGCCCCCGGAGCCCCAGTGGCCCCGGAGGCCACAGTCGTACGTACGAGGCCGCAGGCGGCCGCGCAGAGCCCCTGCGGAGGCCGTGCCGAGGCCGTGCCGAGGCCGTGCGGCAGCCGTGCAAAAGGCCCGGCCCCTCTCGATCGAGAGGGGCCGGGCCCTTTTGCGTACCGTGCCCGGGGCTAGCGGCGGCTGCCGCCGGTGAGGCCTCCGAAGAAGCCGCCGCCGTTGCCGTTGCCGCCGTCCTGCTGGCCGGCGAGCGTCTGGACGTTGACGACCTGGCCCGTGGCGACGGGGGTGCCGGCCGCCGGGTCGGACCGGATGATGATCGCGGTGTCGTCCGACGGGCCCGCCAGGACCGAGCCGAAGGTCAGGCCCTTGGCGGCGAGCTCCGCCTTGGCCTGCGCGACGGTCTTGCCGGCCAGGACCGGGACCTGCGTCTGCTGCGAGGCCTTGGCGATGGTCACGTTGACGGTGTCACCCACGTTGACCTGCTCACCCGGGGCGTACTGCTGCCCGATGACCGTCTTCGGCGGGGAGCCGGGGGAGTCCTGCTCCGTGGTGCTGCCCAGCTTGAGCTTGACCTCGGCCAGCGCCTTGACGGCCTGTTCCTTCGTCTTGCCCGTCAGGTCCGGGACGATCGCCTTGGACTGCTCCTTGGCGACGGTCAGGACGACGACCGAACCCTTCTCGGCCTCGGTGCCGCTCTTCGGGTTCTGCTCCAGGACGGTGCCCACGGTCCGCTCGGACTCGATGGACTTCTTGTCGACCTGGAAGCCCTTGTCCTTGAGCGCCTGCTCCGCCTTCTCGTACGACATGTTGAGCACGTCGAGGACGGGCACCTTGGGCGCACCGGTGGAGACCTTCACCTTGATGACGGTCTTCTTGTCGACCTTGGTGTCGGGCGCCGGGTTCTGCGAGCAGACGTTGCCCTTCGGCTGGGTCTCGCAGGGCTCCTCGCCCTCCTTCTCGACGGTCAGGCCGACGTTCTCGCCGCTCTTCTGCGCGAGTTCGAAGGTCTGGCCGATGAGCTTGGGCACGGCCGGCCGGTTGTCGGCGCCGTTGCTGAAGAGGGAGCGGCCGATGAGGATCGCGCCGACCAGGACGAGGATGCCGGCCGCGACCAGCAGGATCGTCGAGGCCTTGCTCTTCTTCTGCTGCCTGCGGCCGTGGCCGCCCTGGTCGTAGCCGCCGTGGCCCTGGTCCCCGTACCCGTATCCGCCGTCGCCGGGGGGCATCGGCGGGAGCATGGAGGTCTGGCCGGCGTCGGCGGTGCGCAGGGCGGTGGTGGGCTGGTCGTAGCCCTGGTGCCCGTAGCCGTGCCCCTGGTCGGGGTAGCCGTAGGCGCCCGCGCCCATGGCGGCGGTCGCGGCGACGGGCTGGCCGTCGAGGCAGGCCTCGATGTCGGCGCGCATCTCGTCGGCGGACTGGTAGCGGTAGTCGGGGTCCTTGACCAGCGCCTTCAACACGATCGCGTCCATCTCGGGCGTGATCTCGGGGTCGAAGTTCGACGGGGGCTGCGGCTCTTCCCGTACGTGCTGGTAGGCGACGGCCACCGGGGAGTCGCCGACGAACGGCGGGCGCACGCTCAGCAGCTCGTAGAGCAGGCAGCCGGCCGAGTAGAGGTCGGAGCGTGCGTCGACCTGCTCGCCCTTGGCCTGCTCCGGGGAGAGGTACTGGGCGGTGCCGATGACGGCGGCGGTCTGCGTCATGGTCATGCCGGAGTCGCCCATGGCGCGGGCGATGCCGAAGTCCATGACCTTGACCTGGCCGGTGCGGGTGAGCATGACGTTGGCGGGCTTGATGTCGCGGTGGACGATGCCGGCGCGGTGCGAGTACTCGAGGGCCTGGAGGATGCCGATGGTCATTTCCAGGGTGCGCTCGGGCAGCAGCTTGCGGCCGGAGTGCAGGAGCTCGCGCAGGGTCGAACCGTCGACGTACTCCATCACGATGTACGGGATGGAGATGTTGTCGACGTAGTCCTCGCCGGTGTCGTACACGGCGACGATCGCCGGGTGGTTGAGCGATGCGGCCGACTGGGCCTCGCGCCGGAACCGGGCCTGGAAGGACGGGTCGCGGGCGAGGTCGGCGCGCAGGGTCTTGACGGCGACGGTACGGCCGAGCCGGGTGTCGTGGGCGAGGTAGACCTCGGCCATGCCACCACGGCCGAGCACGTGGCTCAGCTCGTACCGGCCGCCGAGGCGACGCGGCTCTTCCATAACGTTGCAGCCCTCTCCGTCAGTCCCGACCGCACCCGTGTGTGGTCCGGCGGTGTGCTGTTCGCCGCAAAGGCTACCGGCCGATCGTCGGTGATCGGTTCGTGACCACAGGCTGATACCGGACCGGTACCGTACGCTCGGATCCGGGCCGGAATCAGTGATCCGGGTCACATCGGCTGGCCTGTGCGGTTACCCCTTGTTGCCCGCCAGTACGGCTTCCATGACGGCCTTGGCGACCGGTGCGGCGAGGCCGCCGCCGGAGATGTCCTCGCGGCTGGCGTCACTGTCCTCGATGACGACGGCGACGGCGACCGGGGACGTGCCGTCCTTGTTCTCGGCGTAGGAGATGAACCAGGCGTAGGGGCGCTTCTTGTTGCCTTCGCCGTGCTGGGCGGTACCGGTCTTGCCGCCGACGACCACGTCGCGGATCTTGGCGTTGCCGCCGGTGCCGTTCTCGACGACGTTGACCATCATCTGCTGGACCTTCTGCGCGTTGGCGGCGGAGAGGGGCCGGCTCATTTCCTGCGGCTCGTGCTTCTCGATGACATCGAGGTTGGGCGCGGTGAGCTGGGCGACCATGTACGGCTTCATCAGCTTGCCGTCGTTGGCGATGGCGGCGGTGACCATGGCCATCTGGAGCGGCGTGGCGGCGGTGTTGAACTGGCCGATGGCGCTCTGGGCGTTGCCGTCCTTGCTCATCGTCTTGTCGTAGACGCTGGCGAAGGCCCGGACGGGGGTGTCGATCTTGTCGTTGTTGAAGCCGAACTTCTCGGCGGTCTTCACCATGTTGTCCCGCCCCACCTTGTCGCCCATGTTGGCGAAGACGGAGTTGCAGGAGACCCGCAGCGCGTTGTTCAGGCTCGACTTCTCGCAGCCGCTGGCGTGGTTGACCATCGGGGTCCTGGTGCCGGGCAGGATGTACGGCTCGGGGGTGTCGGTCGGCGCGTCGATGTCGCTGACGACACCGTGCTCCAGGGCGGCGGCGGCGGTGAGGACCTTGAAGGTGGAGCCCGGCGGGTAGGTCTCGCGCAGGGCCCGGTTCACGAGGTTCTTGTCCTCGCTGTCCTTCAGGGCGACCCAGGCCTTCTCGTCGTTCTTGGAGTTGCCGGCGAAGCTCGACGGGTCGTACGAGGGGGTGCTGACCAGGGCCAGGATGGCGCCGGTCTGCGGGTCGATCGCGGCGACGGCGCCCTTCTTGTCCCCGAGCTTGGTGAAAGCGGCCTTCTGGGCCTCGGGGTTCAGGGTGGTGACGACGTTGCCGCCCTGCTTCTTCTCGCCCGTGAACATGCCGATGGTGCGGTCGAAGAACAGCCGGTCGTCGTTGCCGGTGAGGATGCCGTCCTCGAGGGATTCCAGCTGGGTGGAGCCGAAGGCCTGCGAGGCGTACCCGGTGACGGGTGCCCACAGGGGGCCGTCGAGGTAGGTCCGCTTGTACTTGTAGTCGCTGCCGTCGGTGGTGGCCGAGCCCGTGATCGGGTTGCCCTTGACGATGATGTTGCCGCGCTCGGTGGCGTACTGGGCGATCTGGACCCGGCGGTTCTCCTTGCGGGTGCTCAGCTCCTCGGCCTTGACGTACTGGAGCCAGTTGGTCCGCACGAGCAGCGCGAGGACGAGCAGCCCGCAGAACAGCGAGATGCGGCGCAGGGGCTTGTTCATGACGGGCGGACCACCTGGGTCATCTCGGAGTCGGGGGACGGGGCGGGGGCCGGGGCAGGGCGGCGTGCGGTGTCGCTGATCCGGATGAGGATGCCGATGAGGGCCCAGTTCGCGAGGACGGAGGAACCGCCCGAGGCGAGGAAGGGCATGGTCATGCCGGTGAGGGGGATGAGGCCCATGACTCCGCCGGCGACGACGAAGATCTGAAGGGCGAAGGCGCCGGACAGCCCGATGGCGAAGAGCTTGCCGAAGGGGTCGCGGGCGGCGAGGGCGGTGCGCACACCGCGCTCGATGATCAGGCCGTAGAGCAGGAGGAAGGCCATGACGCCGGCGAGGCCGAGCTCTTCGCCGACGGTGGAGAAGATGAAGTCGGAGTTGGCGGCGAACCCGATGAGGTCGGAGTTGCCCTGTCCCCAGCCGGTGCCGAGGACCCCGCCGGAGCCGAAGCTCATGATCGACTGGCCGACCTGCTCGCAGGCACCCGACTTGGAGTAGCAGGCGAAGGGGTCGAGCCAGGCCGTCACTCGGGCCTTGACGTGGCTGGCCGTGGCGCCGACGACGGCGGCGCCGCCCACGCTCATCAGCAGGCCGATGACGATCCAGCTGGTGCGCTCGGTGGCCACGTACAGCATGATCACGAACATGCCGAAGAAGAGCAGCGAGGTGCCGAGGTCGTTCTCGAAGACGAGGACGAGCAGGCTCATCGCCCAGATCATCAGGATCGGGCCGAGGTCGCGGCCGCGCGGCAGGTAGAGGCCCATGAACCGGCGGCTGGCCAGGGCAAGGGCGTCGCGCTTCACCATCAGGTAGCCGGCGAAGAAGATGGCGATGACGATCTTCGCGAACTCGCCGGGCTGGATGGAGAAGCCGCCGACGCTGATCCAGATCTTTGCGCCGAAGACGTCGGCGCCCAGGCCCGGGATGACGGGCAGGATCAGCAGCACCAGGGACGCGGCCATCGAGATGTACGTGAAGCGCTGGAGCGTGCGGTGGTCCTTGAGCACCAGCAGCACGCCGGCGAACAGGGCGATGGCGAGCGCCGTGTACAGCATCTGGCGGGGGGCGGACTCGGTGAAGGCGCCGAAGCTGCGCTTGGCGAGGTTCTGCAGGCGCGCGGACTGGTCGAGTCGCCAGATCAGGACGACGCCGAGGCCGTTGAGCAGGGTGGCGAGCGGCAGCAGGAGCGGGTCGGCGTACTTGGCGTAGCGGCGTACGACGAGGTGGGCGATGCCCGCGAGCACGGCGAAGCCGAGCCCGTACGTGAACATGCCCGGGGGCAGCTTGTCGTGGATCGACAAGCCCACGTTGGCGTAGGCGAAGATCGGGATGACCACGGCGAAGCCGAGCAGCAGGAGCTCGGTGTTCCGCCGGCTCGGCAGCTCGATGGCGCCGATGGTGGTCGTGTTGGTGACAACGCTCATGGTGTGGCAGGCCCCCTGTGCCCGCGTATGTCTACTGCTTTTCGCAAAAACCGACCAGATCCTGCTCTGCGGGAGTCAGGGTGGGGCCGGGCGTTTGGTTGTTCTGCGCTTCGGCGGCGCGCCGCTCTTCGTCCTTCTTGCAGGCGGAGACCTGGTTGGCGAGCTCGTCGATCTTCTTGCGGGCGCCGTCGAGGCTGCTTTCGCTGATGGTGGCCTCGACCTGCTTGCGCTTGAAGGGCGGCAGGTACTTCAGTTCGATGTCGGGGCGGTCGGTCTCCACCTTGGAGAGCTCGACCGGGCCGAGCTTCTGGCTGATGCCGCGGAAGAGCGCGACGTGCTCGCCCTTGATGCCGACGTAGTACTGGGTCTGCGTCCAGCGCCAGCCCGCGTAGAGGCCGCCGCCGACGACACCGGCGATGATCAGCAGCGTCAGCGTGCGGGTGGTCCACTTGCGCCCTTTGGAGCGGCGCCGGCGCGGGTGGTCGTACGTGTCGTCGAAGCGCGAGTCGTCGTCGTACGGCTCGGCTTCGCCGAAGCTGCCGTACGCGCCGCCCTGGTCGCCGCCGTATCCGTAACCGGGGGCCTCGCCGCTGCCGGGGGGGCCGAAGGCGCCGGCGGGCGGGGGGACCTGGCGGCCGAGCCCGGAGGCGCGGCCGGCCGGGGTCTGCATGGCGTTGCCGCCGTCGAAGAGCTGGTGCTGGTTCTCGGCGACCGCGCCGACGACCACCGGGGTGTCGTTCAGCTGGGCGGCGAGGGTGTCCCCGCTGTCCGTGTCGAGGACGTCGGCGACGATGCAGGTGATGTTGTCGGGTCCGCCGCCGCGCAGCGCGAGCTGGATCAGGGCCTGCACGGTCTCGTGCGGACCGTGGTAGTCGGCGAGGGTCTCCTCCAGGGTCTGGTGGGAGACGACGCCGGAGAGCCCGTCGGAGCAGATGAGGTAGCGGTCGCCGGCCCTGACCTCGCGGATGGAGAGGTCGGGCTCGACGATGTCGCCGCTGCCCAGCGCGCGCATCAGCAGGGAGCGCTGCGGGTGGGTGGTGGCTTCCTCTTCGGTGATCCGGCCCTCGTCGACGAGGCGCTGCACCCAGGTGTGGTCCTGGGTGATCTGCGTCAGCAGGCCGTCGCGGAGCAGGTAGGCGCGTGAGTCGCCGACGTGGACCAGGCCGAGGCGCTGGCCGGTCCACAGCAGGGCGGTCAGCGTGGTGCCCATGCCCTCGAGCTGGGGATCCTCCTCGACCATGACGCGCAGCTGGTCATTGGCGCGCTGCACGGCCGTCGCGAGGGAGGTGAGGATGTCGGATCCCGGGACGTCGTCGTCGAGCTGCACGAGGGTGGAGATCACCTCGGAGCTCGCGACTTCGCCGGCGGCCTGGCCGCCCATGCCGTCGGCGATCGCGAGGAGGCGCGGACCGGCGTAGCCGGAGTCCTCGTTGCCCTCGCGGATCATGCCCTTGTGCGATCCGGCGGCGAACCGCAGGGACAGACTCATACGCACCTGCCCTGTCGAAGAAGCCTCCGGCTGCAACCGGTCTCGAGCCACACTGCCCACCCTCCGGTCGGGAGCGCGCTCGGGTCCGTGTCCCCTGTGGGACGGACCGCCGCGGCTCGCTCGCTCCGCTCGATCATTCTCGTACTACTTCCGCAGCTCGATGACGGTCTTGCCGATGCGGATCGGGGCGCCCGGCGGAATGGGCGTCGGGGTGGTCAGCCGGGTCCGGTCGAGATACGTGCCGTTGGTGGACCCGAGATCCTCGACGATCCACTGCCCGTCACGGTCGGGATAGATCCTGGCATGGCGGCTGGAGGCGTAGTCGTCGTCCAGCACGATCGTGGAGTCGTGGGCGCGGCCCAGCGTGATCGTCTGGCCGGCGAGGGCCACCGTGGTACCCGTGAGGGTGCCCTCGGAGACGACGAGCTTGGTCGGTGCACCGCGGCGCTGGCGCTGCTGCGGTGGCGCACCCTGGCGGCCGCCGCCCGCCTGCTGCTGGGCGCCGGTGGCGCTCGCGCCGCGGCGGGAGCCGCGCTGCGTGACTCTCGTACCGAAGAGATCGCTGCGGATGACCTGGACGGCCACGATGACGAACAGCCACAGAACGGCCAGGAAACCCAACCGCATGACCGTCAGGGTCAGCTCTGACATTGCCCCCGCTTCACCCTTCGGCTTGTCGGTAAATGATGGTGGTGCTGCCCACGACGATCCGCGAGCCGTCGCGGAGCGTAGCGCGGGTGGTGTGCTGCCCGTCCACCACGATGCCGTTGGTGGACCCGAGATCCTGGATCGTCGGAGGCGTTCCGGTCCGGATCTCACAGTGCCGGCGGGATACGCCGGGGTCGTCGATCCGCACGTCGGCTTCGGTGCTTCGGCCGAGTACGAGCGTGGGGCGCGAGATCTGGTGGCGGGTGCCGTTGATCTCGATCCACCGGCGCATGGTGCCGGCGCCGCCGGCGGGTACGGGAGCCGGTCCTGTGGGGGCCGGCCTGCGCGCACCGGGTCCGCCCGGGGGCGGGCCCGGCGGCATGGGCGGTGCGCCCACCGGCGGGTAGCCGTAGCCGCCGCCCGGCTGGCCCTGGGGGCCTTGCGGGCCGTGCGAGCCCTGCGGGCCGCCGGGGGCCTGGGAGGTGCTGGAGGCGAGGGTGCGGCTGCGGACGCGGTAGAGCCCGGTGTCCAGGTCCTCGGCCTTCTCCAGGTGCACCTTGATGGGGCCCATGAAGCTGTAGCGCTGCTGCTTGGCGTAGTCGCGGACCAGGCCCGCGAGCTCGTCGCCGAGCTGCCCGGAGTAGGGGCTCAGACGGTCGTAGTCACCGGCGCTGAGCTCCACGATGAAGTCGTTGGGGACGACGGTCCGCTCACGGTTCCAGATGGTGGCGTTGTTGTCGCACTCCCGCTGGAGGGCTCCGGCGATCTCCACCGGCTGGACCTCGGACTTGAACACCTTGGCGAAGGTGCCGTTCACCAGACCTTCGAGTCGCTGCTCGAACCGCTTCAGAACTCCCATGGGGCACCTCCTCCGTCGTTGTCGTCCTGGTACTGCTTACTGATCGTATCCACGCGTGGCGGATTCGGGTGGTTCCCCATCTCTCACGTGCGGAGGAGTGTTGGTCCTCACAAGCGATCGTAGGGGCGCCCCAAGGACAGTGTCCCGCACGCGGAGCGGAGTGCGGGAGGGGCCGTCGTCGTGCGCCGTGGCGGGTGCGGGGAAAGGGATGTGAATCCACCCCGTTCTACGTGCTAATCTTTCGTTCGTCGCCAGGGGAACGGCCCGAAAGGGAAGAACCGCTGGGGAGCCGCTCGGGCGAGTGGCGGAACGGCAGACGCGCTGGCTTCAGGTGCCAGTGTCCTTCGGGACGTGGGGGTTCAAATCCCCCCTCGCCCACATGTGAAAGAGCCCCCGCTCCGGAGAAATCCGGAGCGGGGGCTCTTTCGTCGTTCCCCGAACGGGCGGCGGGCGCCCCGGGGTTCGGGGGTGGGCCGTACGACTTTCGTCGTGCGGGGCGCGACGAAAGAGAGCTGTCCCGCGCGGGGGACGGTGTTTAGGGTCGGGCGCGTGGATGCGACGGCGAGGGTGCGTGCGGGCTGGGACTGGCTGAGGGGTCCCGAGCAGTGGACCCGGCGGATGCTGGCGGGGGATCTGGCGCTGGCCGGTGTGCTGGCGGTGCTCGGCGTGGGGGTCGAGGAGCTCGACAACGGTTCCGCGGGGCGGATGCTGGTCAGCGCCCTGACTGTGTTCGCTCTCACTCTGCTGCGCCGGCGGCTGCCGGTGGCGACGCTCGTGGTGGGTTCGGCCCTGGGGGCCTATCTGCCGGGGACGTTCCTGGTCACGAGCCTGCTGGGCTGGTCCGCGGGGCGGCGGATCGTCGGGGTGGGCCGGGCGCTGGGCGCGTTCACCGTGGCCCTGGCCGCGACGATCGCCTTCACCCTGCTCAAGGACCAGCCGCAGGGCCGGCCGTGGCTGCTGATCGTCTTCGGCACCCTGATGTTCCTGGCGACGACCGTGATGCCGGGTCTGGCCAGCCGGTACTGGTCGCAGCGGCGGACCCTGCTGCGGGCGCTCCAGGAGCGCAACGGGCAGCTGATGCGGGAGCGCGCGATGGTCGCCGGGCAGGCCCGGCTGCGCGAACGGCAGCGCATCGCCCAGGACATGCACGACAGCCTGGGCCACCAACTCGCGCTGATCTCGGTGCACACCGGGGCGCTGGAGGTCGACCCCCAGCTGACGGAGCGCCAGCGCGAGGCGGTGGGCGTGCTGCGCCAGGCCTCGGTCGCGGCCATGCACGAGCTGCGCGAGGTCGTCGGGATCCTGCGGGACGGGGTGGAGGCGCCGGCCCCGGAGGAGGAGGCGCAGCCCGCCGCCCGGGGGGTCGCGGGCATCGCCGGGATCGTGGAGGCGGCACGGAGCGCGGGAACCGACGTACGGCTGACGGGTGCGGGGGCGCCGCGGCCGCTGGGCGCCGCCTGTGACCACGCGGCGTACCGGATCGTGCAGGAGGCGCTGACGAACGCGTACAAGCACGCGCCGGGGGCCCCGATCACGGTGGAACTGCGGTACGAGGACGACTCGCTGGTGGTGGAGATCGCCAACGGGCCCGCGGCCGGGCCCGGTGCGGGCGAGGTGGTCTCGGGCGGACAGGGGCTGACGGGGCTGCGCGAGCGGGCGCGGCTGGTCGGCGGGATGGTGCACGCCGGACCCGCCGAGGGCGGCGGGTTCCGGGTGGCCGGGGTGCTGCCCTACGGGGCGGAGCCGGCCGGGGTCGAGGACATCGCCGACGACTTCGGGCAGCGGCTCCAGGCGCAGGGCCTGAAGGGCGCCCCGCCGATGGACTGGGCGGCGGTGGACCGGGAGCTGACGCGGGGGCGCAGCAGGACCGGGGGCGTCGCGCTGGGCTGCGGAATCGCGGTGGCGGCGGTGGTGCTGCTGGTGATCGTGATCGGAGCCGGGGTGCTGTTCCTGGTGGGCACGATGGGCGACGAGATGATCAGCCGGGCGGACTACGACGCCGTGCAGGTCGGCCAGTCGGAGGACGCCGTCCGTGAGCAGCTGCCCCACGGGGAGGGCATCCTGACGGCGGGGATGGATCGCAAGGGGCCGCCCGTGCCGGAGGGCGCGAAGTGTCTGGTGCTCCTGTCCAAGGAGGGCACGGACCTGTCCACGGACCAGGTTTTCCGGTTCTGCTTCAAGGACGGCAAGCTCGTCGACAAACAGTTTTACGAGGTCAAGAAGTAGGAGCACGGGTGACGCGGGTGACAGCCAGGGTGATCCGAGTAGTGATCGCCGATGACGAACCGCTGATCCGGGCCGGGATCAGGATGATCCTGACCTCGGCGCCGGACATCGAGGTCGTCGCCGAGGCGGGCAACGGCCGGGAGGCGGTGGAGCTGGCGAGGTCGCACGCGCCGGACGTGGTGCTGCTGGACATCCAGATGCCAGTGATGGACGGGCTGACCGCGCTCGGCGAGCTGGCGCGGGTGCTGCCCGATGTGCGGGCGCTGGTCCTGACCACCTTCGGGGAGAAGGAGAACGTGCTGCGGGCGCTGGGCCAGGGCAGCGCGGGGTTCCTGCTGAAGGACTCGGCGCCCGGTGAACTGATCGGCGCGGTACGGGCGGCCGCGGCCGGGGACGCGTACCTCTCGCCGGCGGCGACCCGGCACGTGGTGGACCAGCTGGCCTCGGGGCAGGCCGTGGGGCGCGGCGAGGAGGCCCGGCAGCGGGTGGCGGCGCTGAGCGAGCGCGAGCGCGGAGTGCTGGCCCTGCTGGGGGAGGGGCTCTCCAACGCTGATGCGGGCCGGCGGCTGCACATGAGCGAGGCGACGGTGAAGACGTATGTCAGCCGGATCCTGGCGAAGCTGGAGTGCGACAACCGGGTGCAGGCGGCCCTGCTGGCCAGGGACGCCGGGCTGTAGATACGGTCGGGCCGACTTGATGTCCTTCGATGTCGATCGAGCGGTACGAACAGTGCGGGTGGGGGCGGCGCGAATGATTGCGGTACCGGAACAGCGCGTGGTGGCGCCGGATGTGACGGGGCGGATCCCGGCGGTCGCCGGGTTCGCACGGTGGGGCGGGACGGGGGCCGAGGGCCGGTCCGGTGCCGGGTCCCGGGCCGCGTCGCCCAAGGAGGCCGGCAGGGCGCTGCGTACGCGCGTGCCGAGGTCGGCGCACGCCCGCTTCGAGGCCCCGGCCGGACGTCCCGACGCGGTGCGGGCGGTGGAGGAGTCCAACGTCGGGCGGGTCGCCGAGCTGGCGCCGATACGGGTGGGCCGGATGGCCGCCAACCCCTTCGCCTTCCTGCGCGGTTCGGCCGGGCTGATGGCGTACGACCTGTCCGGCGGGCCGGTGACCGGCGTCGGCGCGCAGATCTGCGGTGACGCCCACGCGGCCAACTTCGGGCTGTACGGGGACGCGCGCGGCCGGCTCGTCATCGACCTCAACGACTTCGACGAGACCGTGTTCGGGCCCTGGGAGTGGGACCTGAAGCGGCTGGCGACCTCGCTGGTGCTGGCCGGGCGGGTGGCCGGCGCGGACGAGGACACCTGCCGGGCCGCCGCCCTCGACTCGGTGGGCGCCTACCGCCGGACCATGCGGCTGCTGGCCAAGCTGCCGGCCCTGGACGCGTGGAACGCCATCGCCGACGAGGAGCTCGTCTCGCACACCGATGCCCGGGATCTGCTGGGCACGCTGGAGCGGGTCTCGGAGAAGGCCCGCAACAACACCTCCGCCCGCTTCGCCGCCAAGTCCACCGAGGCGGCGCCCGACGGGGGCCGCCGGTTCGTCGACGCGCTGCCGGTGCTGCGCCGGGTCGGGGACGGGGAGGCGGCAGCCGTGGCCGCCTCGCTGGGCCCGTACCTGGAGACCCTCCAGGGGGACCGGCTGCCGCTGCTGGCCCGGTACGCGATCCACGACGTGGCCTTCCGGGTGGTGGGCACCGGCAGCGTCGGGACCCGCTCGTACGTGGTGCTGCTGCTCGACCACCGGGGCGAGGCGCTGGTCCTTCAGGTGAAGGAGGCCCGGCCCTCGGTGCTGCTGCCGCACCTGCCCGCGCTGGGCTTCGCTTCCGCGCCGGAGGAGCACGAGGGACGCCGGGTGGTGGCCGGGCAGAAGCGGATGCAGGTGGTGTCCGACATCCTGCTCGGCTGGACCACGGTGGAGGGCCGGCCGTTCCAGGTCCGGCAGTTCCGCAACCGCAAGGGCAGCGTGGACCCGGCGGCGCTGGCCGTCGAGCAGTTCGACGACTACGGCCGGATGACCGGCGCGCTGCTGGCCCGGGCGCACGCGCACAGCGCCGATCCGCGGGTGCTCGCCGGGTACTGCGGGAAGAACGAGGAGTTCGACGAGGCGATGGCCGCCTTCGCGGTGGCCTACGCCGACCGCAGCGAGGCCGACCACGCGGATCTGGTGGCCGCCGTGCGCTCCGGGCGGATCGCGGCGGAGGCCGGGGTCTGAGGACCGCGGCAGCGGTGTTTCACGTGAAACCGGCCGATGTTTCACGTGAAACACCCGCGCCCTCGGGCCTTAGGCTGGCCGGGTGAGCGAGCAGACAGCCCCCGAAGAGCCCGGCCCCTCCGGCGACGAGCGGCCCGAGGCGCGCCTGGAGCGTGCCGTGCGCGCCGCTGAGCAGGCACTGATCGAGTTCGAGATCGCGGTGGAGACCTTCCGTGTGGAGGTGGAGAACTTCTCCCGGCTACACCACCAGAAGCTCGGCCCGATGTACTCGCGCCTCGACGAGCTGGACGCGCTGATCGCCGAGGCGAAGGCGGCCCGCACCGGAGACGCGGAGGACCTGCGCCGGGCGCGTGAGGCCCGTTCCCTGGTGATGCCGATGCCGGGGGTGGAGGAGCTCTTCCACGACTGGCTGGACTCGGACGGCATCTCCGACGACGCGTCCGCGATGCTCACCGACCGGAGCGTGAAGCCGCCGGAGCGCGTGCGCCCGACCGAGGAGGTACGCCGCCTCTACCGCGAGCTGGTCCGCCAGGCGCACCCGGACCTGGCCCAGGACGAGGCCGAGCGGGAGCGCCGGGACGCGTTCATCGCGCGGGTCAATGCCGCCTACGGACGGGGCGAGGAGCGGCTGCTGCGCGAGCTGGCCGAGGAATGGGCGGCCGGTCCGGCGCCGCAGGAGGCGCAGCCGAGCGAGAGCGAGGAGCTGTACGCGCGGCTGGAGTGGCTCTCCCGGCGCAAGGAGCTGCTGTCGGTGGTCGCCCGGGAGCTGGAGGACAGCGCGATCGGGTCGATGCTGCGGATGGCGCCCGAGGACCCGGACCGGCTGCTGGAGGAGATCGCGGAGCAGCTGCTGGCGCAGGTCTCCGAGCGCGAGGCCGAACTGGCGGCGATCGCCACCGCGTGACGGCCCGGCCCTCGGATAGGTTGGGCTTCCTATCTGCGATGAGAGAAGGCGACGTATGAACTTCGGACCGCTTCCCTCGGTGGACGCCGCCGCGGTGCCCTCCGAAGGCTTTGTCCTGGACGTCCGTGAGGACGACGAATGGGCGGCCGGGCATGTGGAAGGTGCGCTGCACATCCCGATGAGCGACTTCGTGGCCCGCTTCGGCCAGCTGACGGAGGCCAACGAGGACGGCGGCCGCGTCCACGTGATGTGCCGGGTGGGCGGGCGCTCCGCGCAGGTCACCCAGTACCTGCTGAACCAGGGCATCGACGCCGTCAACATCGACGGCGGAATGCTGGCCTGGGACGGTGCCGGGCGCCCGATGGTGACGGACAGCGGGAACCCGGCCTTCGTGCTGTAGCTCGGATACAGGGAGCTGTAGGGCCGGCCGTGGCCGGTCTCAGCCGAGGGGGTGGGCGGCCAGCAGGTCGCCCAGCGCCTCCTCGTGCACGGCGGCCGGGCCGAGCTGGAGCTCCAGCTGCTTGGCCCAGGCGTGGTAGCGGTGCAGCGGGTAGTCGGTGTCGGCGCCGAAGCCGCCGTGCAGGTGCTGGGCGGTCTGTACGACGCGGCGCACGCCTTCGGAGGCCCAGATCTTGGCCACCGCGACGTCACCGGCGCTCGGCAGCGGCCCGCCCGCCCCGCCGGTGGAGGCGTCGAGTCGCCAGGCGGCCTGCCAGAGGGTGACCTCCATGGCGCGCAGGTCGATGTAGCGGTCGGCGGCCTGGACGGCGACGGCCTGGAAGGTGGCCACCGGGAAGCCGAACTGCTCGCGCTTGCTCGTGTACTGGCTGGTCATCGTGAGCACACCCTCGCCGAGGCCCAGCGCGAGTGCGCAGGTGCCGGTGGCGAGGAGCTGGCGGAGCCGCTCCCAGGCGTCGGGCCGGTCGATGAGATGGGCGGCCGGCACACGGACGCCGTCCAGGGAGAGTTCGGCGAGCCGCTCCCCGGTCGTGGAGTACTGCTCGGCGAGGGTCAGCCCGGCGGTAACGCGCGGGACGAACGCGAGGACGGCCTCGCCCTCCCCGGAGTGGGCGGGTACGGCGATCCAGTCGGCGTTCTGCGCCCAGGCGACGGCGGTCTGCACCCCGTCCAGGACCCATTCCCCGCCGTCGCTGCGGGCGGTGACGGACAGCTCGGCCGGGTCGTGCCCGGTGCGGCCGTGCGCTGCCGCGGTCAGGACGAGGCTGCCCTGCCCGGCGTCGCGCAGCAGGGCGGACTTCAGCTCGGGACTGGCGTGGGCCTGGACGGCCATGGCGGTGGCGCAGTGCTCCAGCAGCGGCACTCGGGCCAGCACCCTGGCGGACTCGCGCAGCACCAGGCACAGGGCGATGGCGTCGAGTCCCGCCCCGCCGTACTCCTCGGCGAGGACCAGGCTCAGCAGGTCGGAGTCGGCCAGCTTGGCCCACAGCGCGCGGTCGAACTCCTCGGCCACGGCCCTCGGCGTGAGCGCGGGGCTGGGCACGCCGTCCGGGGCGACATCCGCGAACACCGCCTTCGCCGCCTCGACGGCGGCCTGCTGCTCCTCGGTGAAGGTGAAGTCCACTGCCTGTCCTCCCGCGCGCACCGGATCCCGTTCAGGTCTGACGGAGCGTCAAGATAGAACAGGTTCTGGAAAAAGGACAGGGCCCGAAAAAGGACAGGCAGCGCACTGCACTCAGCGGTCGAAGTCGATCTCCACTTCCTCCGTCACCGGGTGCGACTGGCAGGCCAGCACGAACCCGGCCTCGGTCTCCTCCGACTCCAGGGCGAAGTTGCGGTCCATCCGGACCTCGCCCGTCACCAGGAAGGCCCGGCAGGTACCGCAGACCCCGCCCTTGCAGGCGTACGGGGCGTCGGCGCGGTTGCGCAGCACCGCGTCCAGCAGGGATTCGCCGTCCCGGACCGCCCAGGTGCCGGAGCGCCCGTCGAGCCTGGCGGTGACCCGCCCGTGTGCGGCGGTGGCCGAGGTCGGGGCGGGGGCCGGCGCGGCCGTGTCCTCGACGTGGAAGATCTCCTCATGGATCCGGGTGCGCACCACGCCCAGGGCGCCGAGGGCCCGCTCCGCGCCGAGGACCAGCCCGTACGGCCCGCACAGGAACCAGCCCGTCAGATCGGCGACCGGCAGCAGCGCGGGGAGCAGGGCGGTGAGCCGCTCCTCATCGAGCCGCCCGGACGGCAGCCCGGCGTCCTGCTCCTCCCGGGACAGGACCGTGACCAGCTGGAACCGCTCGGGGTAGCGGTCCTTCAGGTCGGCGACCTCCTCCAGGAACATCGTCGACGCGGCGGTACGGTCGCTGCGCACCAGGCAGAACCGGGCATCGGGCCGGGCCGCGAGCAGCGTGGCGGCGATCGACAGCACCGGGGTGATGCCGCTGCCGCCGACGACGGCCGCGTAGTGGGCGGCCGTCGGGGCGGCGGCCGGGTCCAGGACGAACCGCCCGGCCGGGACCATCACGTCGAGCACGTCCCCGGCGGCGACCTCCTTGTGCGCGAACGTGGAGAACTCGCCGCCCTCGACCAGGCGCACGCCGACCCGCAGCAGCGCGGGCCCGGGCCCGTCGGCCGCCGGGGCGGGGGAGCAGATCGAGTAGGTGCGCCGGACCTCGGAGCCGCCCGGGGCGCTGCGGCGCAGCGTGAGGTGCTGGCCGGGTGCGTGCCGGTACTCGTCGCGCAGCTCCGGCGGAACGGCCAGGGTCAGCGCCACGGAGTCGTCGGTGAGCGGCTCGACCGCGGCCACCGTCAGCGGGTGGAACGCGCCGTGCCGTGCGGGGCGCGGGGTCACCATCGAGGCTGACGGCGTGGCCGGCGTGGACACAGCCATTTACAGCTCCTTGAAGTGGTCGAACGGTTCCCGGCACGCGGTGCAGCGGCGCAGCGCCTTGCATGCGGTGGAGGAGAACCGGCTGAGCAGCTCGGTGTCGGTGGATCCGCAGTGGGGGCAGCGGACCGACAGGGTGAGCGGTACGGGTCCGTCGGCGGCGTGCGGCCGCGGCGGGGCGATGCCGAACTCGGCCAGCTTGCGGCGGCCCTCGGCGCTGATGTCGTCGGTCGACCAGGCGGGGGCGAGCACGGTGCGGACCTGCACCCGGGGTATCCCGTGGTCGGTCAGGACCCGCTCGATGTCGGCGGACATGGCCTCGATGGCGGGGCAGCCGGTGTACGTGGGGGTGAGGGTGACCTCGGCGTGGCCGTCCTCATGCATCCGCACGCCGCGCAGGACGCCGAGCTCGCCGAGGGTGAGCACGGGCAGCTCGGGGTCGGGCACGGAGCCGGCCAGTGCGGCGAGCTCCGTCTCCAGCCGGGTCGCGCCCGCGGTCGCGTCCTGCGCCTCGGCGTCGGTGGTGCGGTCGGTGTACGTCACCATGACGCCCCCGGGTGGCTCCGGTGCAGGTGCTGCATCTCGGCGAGCAGCCGCCCGAACGGCTCGGTGTGCAGGCCCTGGCGTCCGGCTCCGGCTGCCCACGCGCCGGTGCGCGGCCCCTCGGGCAGTGCGAGCCCGGCCCGCTCCAGTACGCCGGTCAGCGTGGCCAGCCAGCGCTCCTCCAGGGCGGTCCAGTCCACGCCGTCGAGTCCGTCCACCGGCTGGAACATCTCGCCGGTGTACTTCCACAGCGCGTCCAGGGCGGTCCGCATGCGGCTGCGGCTCTCCTCGGTGCCGTCGCCGAGCCGCAGCGTCCACTGCTCGGCGTGGTCGCGGTGGTACGCCGTCTCCTTGACCGCCTTGGCGGCGAGCGGCCCGAACGGGCCGTCCCCGGCCGCGAGCAGGCCGTAGAGCTCGTGCTGGTAGAGCGAGAAGTAGAGCTGGCGGGCGATGGTGTGGGCGAAGTCGCCGTTGGGCTGCTCGACGAGCTGGAGGCAGCGGAAGGACCGCTCCTCGCGCAGGAACGCCAGCTCGTCCTCGTCGCCGGCCATGGACAGCAGGATGCGGGCCTGGCCGAGCAGGTCGAGGGCGATGTTGGCGAGGGCGACCTCCTCCTCCAGGACCGGGGCGTGGCCCGCCCACTCGCCGAGGCGGTGGGAGAGGATCAGCGCGTCGTCCCCGAGGGCGAGGGCCGCGGAATTCACGACATCGGTGCTGGTCACAGGTGGTGCACCCCCTCGGGGATCTCGTAGAAGGTGGGGTGCCGGTACGGCTTGTCGGCGGACGGGGCGAAGAAGGGGTCCCGCTCGTCGGGCGAGGAGGCGGTGATCTCGGCGGAGGGGACCACCCAGATCGAGATGCCCTCGCCGCGCCGGGTGTAGAGATCGCGGGCGTTGCGCAGGGCCATCTCCGCGTCGGGGGCGTGCAGGCTTCCCGCGTGCGTGTGCGAGAGGCCGCGCCGCGAGCGCACGAACACCTCCCACAGCGGCCAGTTCTGCGTCATACCCGTGCCTCGCTTTCCGTGACTTCCTGTGCCTGTGCTGCCTGGCCTGCGTGTGCGTGCTTCTCGGCATAGGCCGCGGCCGCCTCGCGGACCCAGGCGCCTTCCTCGTGTGCCCTGCGGCGCTGGCCGATGCGCTGGTCGTTGCACGGGCCGTTGCCCTTGAGCACGTCCCAGAACTCCGCCCAGTCGATCGCGCCGAAGTCGTGGTGCCCGCGCTGCTCGTTCCACTTGAGGTCCGGGTCGGGCAGGGTCAGGCCGAGCGCCTCGGCCTGCGGGACGGCGATGTCCACGAAGCGCTGGCGCAGCTCGTCATTGGAGTGCCGCTTGATCCGCCAGGCCATGGACTGCGCCGAGTGAGCCGACTCGCCGTCGGGCGGGCCGAACATCATCAGCGAGGGCCACCACCACCGGTCGACCGCGTCCTGCGCCATCGCGTGCTGCTCCTCGGTGCCCTTGGACAGGGCCATGAGGAGCTCGAAGCCCTGCCGCTGGTGGAAGGACTCCTCCTTGCAGATCCGGACCATGGCCCGCGCGTAGGGACCGTAGGAGCAGCGGCAGATCGGCACCTGGTTGGTGATCGCGGCGCCGTCGACCAGCCAGCCGATCGCGCCGACGTCGGCCCAGGTCAGCGTGGGGTAGTTGAAGATCGAGGAGTACTTCTGCTTGCCCGCGTGGAGCTTGTCCAGCAGCTCGTCGCGGCTGGTGCCCAGCGTCTCGGCGGCGCTGTAGAGGTACAGGCCGTGGCCCGCCTCGTCCTGGACCTTCGCCATCAGGATCGCCTTGCGGCGCAGCGAGGGCGCGCGGGTGATCCAGTTGGCCTCGGGCTGCATGCCGATGATCTCGGAATGGGCGTGCTGGGCCATCTGCCGGACCAGGGTGGCGCGGTATTCGTCGGGCATCCAGTCCCGCGGCTCCACGCGCTCGTCCGCCGCCACGGCCGCGTCGAACGCCGCCGCGAGCTGCGCGCCGAGGTCCTGCCCCGTCTCCGGGGTCACTGCAACCATCCCGGTCCCCTTGCCAGAGTGTCCGTCCGCCCGACCGACCGATCGTTCGGTTCATCCTCTTCAATGGTGAGACGCAGGCCCGTAGGGTGTCAACCTCTGTGGTCAACCCTGTGGACGCCGGACGATCGGGACGGGATGGATTCGAACGAGCGAGAGCCCGTGGAAAAGGCCGCCCCGCCGCCGCGAGAGCCCTCGGAAACGGCCGCCCCGCCGCCGCGGGCGCCCGGTATCGCCGGCCTGTCCGCTCCCTACCGGGTCGCCGTCGCGCTCGCGCTGGGCGCCGTGGCCGTCGCCGCCTGCTGGCACCTGGCGTTCGTCTTCCTGCACGTGGCCCCGAGCAACACCGTGAGCAAGCAGCACGCGCAGACGGTCGACGGCTGGATCTACCCCGAGTTCGAACAGAACTGGAAGCTCTTCGCCCCCAATCCGCTCCAGCAGAACATCGCGGTGCAGGTACGGGCCCAGGTGCGCGGCGCGGACGGCGAGCTGGTCACCGGCGACTGGCGCGACCTGTCCGCCGAGGACGGCGAAGCCATCCGGCACAACCTGCTGCCGAGCCACACCCAGCAGAACGAGCTCCGGCGGGCCTGGGACTTCTTCACCGGCTCCCACGACGAGGACAACAAGGCGAACGGCGAGCGCGGCGAGCTCTCCGAGCAGTACCTGCGGCGCATCGCGCTCCAGCGGCTGGAGCCCCGGCAGCCGCCCGGTGCGGTGATCGTACGGATCCAGCTGCGCTCGGCCACGAAGGCGGTGGCCGCGCCGAAGTGGTCCGACGAGAAGTCCGACACCGAGACGTACTACCGGGAGCTGGCGTGGTGGACGGTGTGAGGGTGCGGGCGTCCGCCTCGCGGGCGCTGGCGAAGGTCACCGGGCAGGCGCTGGGCCCGTACCAGAGCGCCGTGATCCGCATCGGCTTCGCCGGGACCTGGCTGTTCTTCCTGCTGTGGGAGTTCCCGAACCGGCACGAGCTGTACGGGCCCGACGGCCCCTGGAGCTGGGGGATGGCCGAGCGCCTGATCGCCTCCAACCGGGCGTTCACGGTGCTGATGTGGTCGGACTCGACGCTGTGGTTCGAGCTCGTGTACGCCGTGTCCGTGCTGGCCAGCCTGCTGCTGATGCTGGGCTGGCGGTCGCGGGCGATGTCGGTGCTGTTCATGGTCGGAGTGCTGTCGCTGCAGAACCGCAGCGTCTTCATGGGCGACGGCGGGGACAACGTCATCCACCTGATGGCGATCTACCTGGTGCTGACGCGGTGCGCGCAGGTCTGGTCCCTGGACGCGAGGCGGGCGGCGCGCTGCGGATCGGCCACGGCCGGGGCGGCCGGGCCGGTGCTGTGGGCCGTCCTCGGCGTGCTCTTCGCGTACGGGGCGGTGACCGCGCGCTTCGGGTACGGCTGGCTGGTGGCCTTCGCGGCCGTGTGGGTGGGCACCGCGCTGTGGTGGATGGTCGACCGCTACGAGCCGACGGGGGAGGGGCGGGCGGTCCTCGACGTCCTCGCGAACGTGCTGCACAACGCGGGGATGCTGGTGATCATGGCGGAGGTGTGCCTGATCTACGCGACCGCGGGCTGGTACAAGATCCAGGGGTCGCGGTGGCAGGACGGAACCGCGCTGTACTACCCGCTGGGGCTGGACTACTTCACCCCTTGGCCGGGGCTGTCCTCGCTGCTGGCGAGCAGCGGGACGATGGTGATGCTGCTGTCGTACGGGACGGTGGCGGTGCAGGTGGCGTTCCCGTTCACGCTGTTCAACCGGCGGATCAAGAACGTGCTGCTGGGCGTGATGATCGTCGAGCACGCGGGGATCGCGGTGCTGCTGGGGCTGCCGTTCTTCTCCCTGGCGATGATCGCCGCCGACGCGGTGTTCCTGCCGACCGGGTTCCTGGTCTGGCTCGGCGCGCGGGCCGCCCTGCTGAGGCCCCGCCGCGGGACGGACGCGCCGACCCCGCCGGACGCCGAGCCCGCCCAGGTGCCGGCGGGGTCCGCCGGCCGGGCGCCGTAGGGTCGGGGCATGAGTGAGCAGGCAAGTGCGGACGAGACGGTGCGGCGGTGGCGGGAGGCCGCCGAGGCGGGGGACCTGGTCCTGCTGGACGGGTTCCACGCGCTGAAGCACGCCCTGCGGTTCGGGGCCGAGGTACGGATGGCCGTCGCGGACGAGCCCGGCGCGGTACGGGGCCTCGCGCGCGAGCTGGCTCCGGACGTGGAGGCCGAGGTGGCCCGGCTGGTGCAGCGGGCGCCGCTGAAGGGGCTGCTGCCCCGCGTGCATCCCACCGGGGTCGCCGCGCTCGCGGTGCGGCCCGCGCGGGAGGCCGGGCGCGCGGCCCTGGCGGAGCTGCCCCGCCGGGCTCCGGTCGTCGTGCTCGACAACCCCCGCAACCTCGGCAACGTCGGCGCGGTCGTCCGGCTCGCCGCGGGCTTCGGCGCCACCGGCGTCGTCACCCGGGGCGACCTCGACCCCTGGCACCCGAACGTCGTCCGCGCGGGCGCCGGCCTGCACTACGCCACCACCGTCGACCGGGTCACGCTGGAGACCCTGCCGCCCGGGCCGCTGTACGCGCTCGACCCGGAGGGCGAGGACATCCGCTCCCTCACCCTCCCGGACGATGCCCTGCTCGCCTTCGGCTCAGAACGCCACGGCATCTCGCCCGAGCTGCGCGCCCGCGCCGACCAGCTGGTGTCCCTGCCGATGCGGCCGCAGGTCTCCAGCTACAACCTGGCCACCAGCGTGGCCATGACCCTCTTCCACTGGGGCGGCCCCAAGCCGTGACGGCCGGGGCCCCAGCTGCGGCTCCGGCTACGCCTGGCGGCGGACCTCCACCACCCGGAAGCGGTTCGCCACGAACGCCCCGTCGCACAGCGCCGCGTTCGCCGCGGGGTTGCCGCCGGAGCCGTGGAAGTCCGAGAAGGCCGCGGTCTGGTTGACGAACACCCCGCCCGTGAGGTTCAGCGAGAGCTGCGCCGACTCCTCCAGGCAGACCTCCTCGATGGCCCGCTCGGTGTCCGTGGACGTCGTGTACGCGCCGACCGTCATCGCGCCCTTCTCACGCACGGTGCGGCGCAGCAGGTCGAGGGCGTCCGCCGTGGAGTCCACGGCCACCGCGAAGGAGACCGGGCCGAAGCACTCGGAGAGGTACGGGGCCTCCGGGTCCGGCTTGGCGGCGTCCAGCTTCACCATCACCGGCGTACGCACGACCGCGTCCGGGAACTCGGGGTTCGCGATCTCCCGCGAGGCCAGCGCGACCTCGCCCAGCCCGGCCGCCGCCTCCAGCCGGGCCTTGACGTCCGGGTTGACCAGCGCGCCCAGCAGCGCGTTGGCCCGGGCGTCGTCGCCGAGCAGCCCGCCGACCGAGGCCGCGAGATCGGCGACGACCTCGTCGTACGACTTGTGGCCGGCGTCCGTGGCGATGCCGTCGCGCGGGATCAGCAGGTTCTGCGGGGTGGTGCACATCTGGCCGCTGTACAGGGACAGCGAGAACGCCAGGTTGGACAGCATCCCCTTGTAGTTGTCGGTGGAGTCGAGGACGACGGTGTTGACGCCGGCCTTCTCCGTGTAGACCTGCGCCTGGCGGGCGTTGTCCTCCAGCCAGTCGCCGAACTCCGTGGAACCGGTGTAGTCGATCAGCTTGATCTCGGGGCGGACCGCGAGGGTCTTGGCGATGCCCTCGCCCGGCCGCTCCACCGCCAGCGCCACCAGGTTCGGGTCGAAGCCGGCCTCGGCGAGGACCTCGCGGGCCACCTTGACCGTGAGCGCCAGCGGGAGGACGGCGCGGGGGTGCGGCTTGACCAGCACCGGGTTGCCGGTGGCCAGGGAGGCGAACAGGCCCGGGTAGCCGTTCCAGGTCGGGAAGGTGTTGCAGCCGATCATGAGGGCGATGCCGCGCGGGACCGCGGTGAAGGTCTTGCCCAGCTCCAGCGGGTCCTTCTTGCCCTGCGGCTTGGACCAGTCGGCCTGCCCGGGGACCCGGGTCTGCTCCTCGTACGCGTAGGCCACGGCCTCCAGGCCGCGGTCCTGGGCGTGGGGGCCGCCGGCCTGGAACGCCATCATGAAGGCCTGGCCGCTGGTGTGCATGACCGCGTGCGCGAACTCGTGGGTGCGGGCGGAGATGCGCGACAGGATCTCGACGCAGACCAGGGCGCGCACTTCGGGACCGGCGTCGCGCCAGGCGCCCATGCCGGCCTTCATCGCGGGCAGCAGGACGTCGATGTCCGCGTGCGGGTACTCCACGCCGAGCGCCGGGCCGTACGGGGAGACCTCGCCGCCGGTCCAGCCGTCGGTGCCGGGCTGGTCCAGCTCGAACCGGGTGCCGTCGAGGGCCTTGAAGGCGGCGAGCCCGTCCGCCGGCGCGGTCTCGCCGTACGCCTTCGGGTGCTCGGGGTGCGGGGACCAGTAGGCGCGGCTGCGGATGGCGGCCAGCGCCTGGTCGAGGGTCGGCCGGTGCCGCTCCGACAGAAGGGATGCGGGCAGTGCTGCGGCGGACTGGTCGGCGGCCATCAAGACCAACTCCTCGTTGAGCCGGGCGAAAAAGAGCAGACTGGAGTTAGAGTAACCGAACGATCGGTCGGGACAAGAGGGCCCGGCGGACCTGTGGACAAGTCGGTGCGGGAGGATCGGGTCATGACAGCAATCGAGCGGTCCCGCACTGTGGCGGTCGTAGGCGCCGGAACCATGGGACAGGGCATCGCCCAGGTCGCCCTTCTCGCAGGTCACCGCGTGCTGATCTACGACATCAACGCGTCGCTGGCCGCCGACGGCGTCGGCATGGTCCAGGACCGGGTCGAACGGATGGCCGCCAAGGGCCGGCTGGACCGGGCCGAGGCCGAGGACGCGATCGGCCGAATCGATCCGGCCGCCGAGCTGTCCGACCTTGCCGGGGCCGCGCTCGTCGTCGAGGCCGTCGTCGAGGACGTCACCGTCAAGCGGGCGCTCTTCGCGGCACTCGAAGAGGTGGTCGCGCCGGACGCCCTGCTGGCCACCAACACCTCCTCCCTGTCCGTCACCGAGCTCGCCGCCGGTCTCGCGCACCCCGGCCGCTTCCTCGGCCTGCACTTCTTCAACCCGGCCCCGCTGCTCCCGCTGGTCGAGGTGGTCAGCGGATTCGCGACCGACCCGGCCGCCGCCGACCGCGCGTACGCCACCGTGCTGGGCTGGGGGAAGACGCCGGTCCGCTGCGCCGACACCCCGGGCTTCATCGTCAACCGGATCGCCCGCCCCTTCTACGCCGAGGCCTTCGCGGTGTACGAGGAGCAGGGCGCCGACCCCGCGACCATCGACGCCGTGCTCCGCGAGAGCGGCGGCTTCAAGATGGGCCCCTTCGCGCTGACCGACCTGATCGGGCAGGACGTGAACGAGGCCGTCACCCGCTCGGTGTGGGAGTCGTTCTTCCGCAGCCCCAAGTTCACCCCCTCCCTCGCGCAGCGCAGGCTGGTCCAGTCGGGCCGCCTCGGCCGCAAGTCGGGACACGGCTGGTTCCCCTACGGCCCGGACGCGGAGGCACCCGCCCCGCACACCGCCGGCCCCGAGGACGCCCCGGCGAAGGTCTCCGTCGTCGGCGACCTCGGACCGGCCGCCGAGCTGGTCGACCTCTTCGAGGAGGCGGGGATCGCGGTCGACGCCACCCCGCACGGGGGCCCGTACATCCAGCTCCCCGGCGAGGGCCAGCTCGTCCTCGCGGACGGCAAGACCGCGATCGAGTTCGCGGACGTCGTGTACTTCGACCTCGCGCTCGACTACCGCGGCGCCACCCGGATCGCGCTCTCCGTCGGCGAGGACACCAGCGAGCAGACCCTCGCCGAGGCGGTCGGGCTGTTCCAGAAGCTCGGCAAGAAGGTCTCCGTCATCGGCGACGTCCCCGGCATGATCGTCGCCAGGACCGTGGCGATGCTGATCGACCTCACCGCCGACGCGGTCGCCCGCGGAGTGGCCGCCGCCGAGGACGTCGACACCGCCATGCGGCTCGGCGTCAACTACCCGCTCGGGCCCGCCGAATGGCACGACCGGCTCGGCCGGGACTGGGCGTACGACCTGCTCCACAACCTCGACGAGCGCTGCCCCGGCGGCCGCTACGCGCCCTCGCTGGCGCTGTTCAGGCTGGGCTACGCCGCCGGTGACGAGGACACGGCCGAAGCCCAGGAGTCGGAGTGACGGCGGCCAGGCGGGACACGTACACGCCCGAGACGCTGCTGTCCGTCGCCGTCCAGGTCTTCAACGAGCGCGGCTACGACGGCACCTCGATGGAGCACCTCTCCAAGGCGGCCGGCATCTCCAAGTCGTCGATCTACCACCACGTCGCGGGCAAGGAAGAGCTGCTGCGCCGGGCCGTCAGCCGGGCGCTGGACGGCCTCTTCGCGGTGCTGGAGGAGCAGGGCGCCGTACGGGGCCGCGCGGTCGAGCGGGTCGAGTACGTCACCCGCCGCACGGTCGAGGTCCTGGTGGCGGAGCTGCCGTACGTGACGCTCCTGCTGCGCGTGCGCGGCAACACCCGTACCGAGCGGTGGGCGCTGGAGCGCCGCCGGGAGTTCGACCACCAGGTCGCGGACCTGCTCAAGGCCGCCGCGGCCGAGGGCGACCTGCGGGCCGACGTCGACATCCGGCTGGCCACCCGCCTGCTGTTCGGCATGGTCAACTCCCTGGTCGAGTGGTACCGCCCGCACCCGGGCACGCCCCCGGACCAGCTCGCGGACGCGGTGGTCAGCATGGCCCTGGACGGCCTGCGCACGAAGCGCTGAGCTACTCCTCCGAGATCGTCGGTCCGGCGCCCGGGCCCGGGCCGCGGTCGAGGAGGTCCGTTTCCTCGAAGACCAGCAGCGTGCGGGTGGAGAGGACCTCCGGGATGGCCTGGAGGCGGGTCAGGACCAGCTCGCGCAGGGTGCGGTTGTCCGGGGTGTGCACCAGCAGGAGGACGTCGAAGTCCCCGCTGACCAGGGCGATGTGGGCCGCGCCCGGGAGCTCGCGGAGCTGCTCGCGCACCGTCCGCCAGGAGTTCTGGACGATCTTCAGAGTGATGTACGCGGAGGCGCCCTGGCCCGCGCGTTCGTGGTTCACGCGGGCCGTGAAGCCGCGGATCACGCCGTCGTCTATCAGCCGGTTGATCCGCGCGTAGGCGTTCGCCCGGGACACGTGCACCTGCTCGGCGACCGACCGTATCGACGCCCGGCCGTCCGTCTGGAGCAGCCGCATGATCGAACGGTCGACGGGATCCAGCGCGCGCGCCGGTGCCTGGGGGACCGGCGGGACCGACGGGGTCCCGGGGGCACCTCCCGGTGGGACCTGCGTGGAACCCGCTCCGGCCATTTGTTCATCCGCCATCGCCCACTGCCTCCCTCTTCTGGACGTCCTGCATCCATCCCAGGGCCCCGGCGCCACTTTGTCCACAGCCTGGAGCCGCCTGTAGCCAAATTGCGCAGACAACCGAACAATCGGTAGGTGAGGCGCCTCACATCCGAGGCTCTCCCTGCCCGCTTCCCACGAGGAGGTGTACGCCGCCATGACGGTCCAAGAGCTGCCCGGTGCCGGTGCGTCCCACCGTTCCACCCCGCCGCCCGCCTGGAGGCCCCGTACGGATGCCGCCCCGCTGCTCCCGGACCCCGAGCCGTACCGGGTGCTGGGCACCGCGGCCGCCGAGGGGCTCGACCCGGAGCTGATGCGCCGGTGCTACGCCGAGCTGGTGCGCGGCCGCCGCTACAACGCCCAGGCGACCGCCCTCACCCGGCAGGGCCGTCTGGCCGTGTACCCCTCCACCGTCGGCCAGGAGGCCTGCGAGATCGCGGCCGCGCTGGTCCTGGAGGAGCAGGACTGGCTCTTCCCGAGCTACCGCGACACCCTCGCGGCCGTGGCCCGCGGGCTGGACCCCGTACAGGCGCTGACCCTGCTGCGCGGCGACTGGCACACCGGGTACGACCCGCGCGAGCACCGGATAGCACCCCTGTGCACCCCGCTGGCCACCCAGCTGCCGCACGCGGTGGGCCTGGCGCACGCCGCCCGGCTGCGCGGGGACGACGTGGTCGCGCTCGCCATGGTCGGCGACGGCGGCACCAGCGAGGGCGACTTCCACGAGGCGCTGAACTTCGCGGCCGTCTGGCAGGCCCCGGTGGTCTTCCTCGTCCAGAACAACGGCTTCGCGATATCCGTACCGCTCGCCAAGCAGACCGCCGCCCCCACCCTGGCCCACAAGGCCGTGGGGTACGGAATGCCCGGCCGCCTCGTCGACGGCAACGACATCGCCGCCGTCCACGAGGTGCTGTCCGAGGCCGTCCGGCGGGCCCGGGCCGGCGGCGGACCGACGCTGATCGAGGCCGTCACCTACCGGATCGAGGCGCACACCAACGCCGACGACGCGACCCGCTACCGCGGCGACGCCGAGGTCGAGGCGTGGAAGGCGCACGACCCGGTGGAGCTGCTGGAGCGCGAGCTGACCGCGCGCGGGCTGCTCGACGCGGCGGGCATCCAGGAGGCCAAGGACGCGGCCGAGGTGATGGCGGCGGAACTGCGGGAGAAGATGAACGCGGAGCCGGTGCTCGACCCGATGGACCTCTTCACCAACGTCTACGCGGAGCAGACCGGCCAGCTGCGCGAACAGGCGGCGATGCTGCGTGCCGAGCTCGAAGCGGAGTCCGAGTGATGACGACGGTGGCGACCAAGCCGGCGACGATGGCCCAGGCCCTGACCCGGGCCATGCGCGACGCGATGGCCGAGGATCCGACCGTCCACGTGATGGGCGAGGACGTCGGGGCGCTGGGCGGGGTCTTCCGGATCACCGACGGGCTCGCGAAGGAATTCGGCGAGGACCGCTGCACCGACACCCCGCTCGCGGAGGCCGGGATCCTGGGCGCCGCGGTGGGCATGGCCATGTACGGGCTGCGGCCGGTGGTCGAGATGCAGTTCGACGCGTTCGCCTACCCGGCGTTCGAGCAGCTGATCTCCCATGTGGCGAAGATGCGCAACCGGACTCGCGGCGCCATGCCGCTGCCGATCACGATCCGCGTGCCGTACGGCGGCGGGATCGGCGGCGTGGAGCACCACTGCGACTCCTCCGAGGCGTACTACACGGCCACGCCCGGTCTGCACGTGGTGACCCCGGCGACGGTCGAGGACGCGTACGGGCTGCTGCGCGCCTCGATCGCGAGCGACGACCCGGTGGTCTTCCTGGAGCCCAAGCGGCTGTACTGGTCGAAGGCGCAGTGGTCGCCGGACGCACCGGCGGCCGTCCCCGGCATCGGCAAGGCGCTGGTCCGGCGTGCGGGCACGAGCGCGACGCTGATCACCTACGGACCCTCGCTCCCGGTCTGCCTGGAGGCGGCCGAGGCGGCGCGCGCGGAGGGCTGGGACCTGGAGGTCCTGGACCTGCGCTCGCTGGTCCCGTTCGACGAGGACACCGTCGTCCAGGCGGTACGCCGGACCGGTCGCGCGGTCGTGGTCCATGAGGCCGGCGGCTTCGGCGGACCGGGCGCGGAGATCGCCGCCCGCGTCATGGAGCGGTGCTTCCACCACCTGGAGGCGCCGGTGCTGCGCGTGACCGGCTTCGACATCCCGTATCCGCCGCCGATGCTGGAGAAGCACCACCTGCCGGGCGTCGACCGGATCCTGGACGCCGTGGCCCGCCTGCAGTGGGAGAACTGATGGCGCAGGTAATGGAATTCAAGCTCCCCGACCTGGGCGAGGGCCTGACCGAGGCGGAGATCGTCCGCTGGCTGGTCGCGGTCGGGGACGTCGTGGCGATCGACCAGCCCGTCGTCGAGGTCGAGACGGCCAAGGCGATGGTCGAGGTGCCGTGCCCGTACGGGGGCGTGGTCACCGCGCGCTTCGGCGAGGAGGGTACGGAGCTGCCGGTAGGGGCCCCGCTGATCACCGTGGCGGTGGGGGCGTCGTCCCTCCCGGAGGCCCCGGCGGCGCCGGCCCCGGCGGCGGAAGCCGAAGGCTCCGGCAGTGTGCCGCGGCCGCTGATCGGATACGGCGAGGACCAATCGCGCCCGGCGCGTCGGCGACGGGTGCGACCCGTCACCGCCGCGGTGTCGGCGCAGCCCGCCGTGCCGGCCGCCGTGCCGGTCAGCGTGCCGCCGGCGGCGCCCGTCGCGCCCGTCGCGCCCGCCGCGCCGGTCGTAGCCGTCCCGGCCGGGCCGGTCCCCGTGATCTCGCCGCTGGTGCGCAAGCTGGCCAAGGACAACGGGGTCGACCTGCGCGGGCTGACCGGTTCGGGCCCCGAGGGGCTGATCCTGCGGGCGGACGTCGAGGCGGCGCTGCGGGCGCCGGCGCCGGCACCGGCACCGGTCCAGGCCGCCCCGGCCGCGGCCGCGAAGGGCGAGCGGATCCCGCTCAAGGGCCTGCGCGGAGCCGTGGCCGAGAAGCTGTCGCGCAGCCGCCGGGAGATCCCGGAGGCCACCTGCTGGGTCGACGCGGACGCCACCGAACTCATGGCGGCCCGGGCGGCGATGAACGCCGTGGGCGGCCCCAAGATCTCGGTGCTCGCGCTCCTGGCGCGGATCTGTACGGCGGCGCTGGCCCGTTACCCGGAGCTCAACTCCACCGTGGACCTGGCGGCCAAGGAGATCGTCCGGCTCCCGGACGTGCACCTCGGCTTCGCCGCGCAGACCGAGCGGGGCCTGATGGTCCCGGTGGTCCGTGACGCCCAGACGCGGAGCCCGGAGTCGCTGTCGGCGGAGTTCGCCCGCCTGACCGAGCTCGCCCGGGCCGGGAAGCTGGCCCCGTCCGACCTGACCGGCGGGACGTTCACCCTGAACAACTACGGGGTCTTCGGGGTCGACGGCTCGACGCCGATCATCAACCACCCCGAGGCGGCCATGCTCGGCGTGGGCCGGATCATCCCGAAGCCGTGGGTCCACCAGGGTGAGTTGGCCGTGCGCCAGGTCGTCCAGCTGTCCCTGACCTTCGACCACCGCGTCTGCGACGGCGGCACGGCGGGCGGCTTCCTGCGGTACGTCGCCGACTGCGTCGAGTCCCCGGCGGTGCTGCTGCGCTCGCTCTGACGCCGAACGGGTGGTCGCGGGGGGGGGGGGGGGGGGGGAGGGGGCGGGGGGGGGGGGGGGGGGGGGGGGGGGGGGGGGGGGGGCGGGGGGGGGGAGGGGGGGGGGTGGAGGCGGCCCGCAAGGGGTGGATCTAAGCGGT
>NZ_JBVJUY010000026.1:26043-40232 GCF_055604165.1 Streptomyces sp. NPDC037242 | reverse complement strand
CGACGACCCCCCCTCTACCCCCCCCCCCCCACCCCCCCCCCCCCCCCCCCCCCCCCCCCCCCCCCTCCCCCCCCCCCCCCCCCCCCCCCTGCTCCCCCCCCCCCCCCCCCCCCCCCCCCCCCCCCCCCCCGGTGCGGTTAGCTGCGGTGGACCGCTGCCGACCGCGCGCACGCCGTACGAGGGAGAACCGATGACCAAGTCGAGCCCGGCGAAGCTCCGCCGGGGCAAGCGGATCGGCACGGTCGAGTCCGTGACGCTGGCGAGCGCGCAGGTCAGGCTCCCCGGCGGCACCGAGCTGACGGCCTACCTCCCGAGCGGCACCAGCGACGTCCGCCCGGGCTGGAGCGTCTTCGTCCGGACCAGCCGCTCCCCCCGCTTCCCCGGCGTGACCCACCGCATCGCAGGGGTCCTCGACCACTAGGGGGTGTCTGACGGATGTCCGTGGGGACGCCGCGGACATCCGCCAGACACCACCTGGTGCTGTGGCGCACGGCTACGGGGTCAGCAGCAGCTTGCCCACGTGGGTGCTGGACTCCATGACACGATGGGCCTCCGCGGCGTCCCGCATCGGGTAGGCCGCGTGGACCACGGGGTGCACCCGGCCCGCCGCGACCAGGGGCCAGACGTGCTCCCGTACGGCCGCCACGATCGCCGCCTTCTCCTCCAGCGGCCGGGCCCGCAGCGAGGTCGCGGTGATCGCCGCCCGCTTCGCCAGCAGCGCGCCCAGGTTCAGCTCCGCCTTGACCCCGCCCTGGAGCCCGATCACCGCGAGACGGCCGTTGACGGCCAGCGCGTCCACGTTCCGCGCCAAGTACTTCGCGCCCATGATGTCCAGGATCACGTCCGCCCCGGCCCCGCCGGTCGCGGCCCGCAGCTCCTCCACGAAGTCCTGCTCGCGGTAGTCGATCAGGATGTCCGCGCCCAGTTCCGCGCAGCGGGCGAGCTTCTCCTTGCTGCCCGCCGTCACCGCCACCCGGGCGCCCACCGCCTTCGCCAGCTGGATCGCCATGGTGCCGATGCCGCTGGAACCGCCGTGCACGAGCAGGGTCTCGCCGGGGCGCAGGCCCGCCACCATGAACACGTTCGACCACACCGTGGCCACGACCTCGGGCAGCGCCGCGGCCGCCACCAGGTCCACGCCCGCCGGAACGGGCAGCAGCTGGCCCGCCGGGACGGCCACGCGCTGCGCGTACCCGCCGCCGGCCAGCAGGGCGCACACGGTGTCGCCCACCGACCACCCCGAGACCCCGGGGCCGATGGCGGCGATCCGTCCGGAACACTCCAGGCCGGGATGGCGCGAGGCGCCGGGCGGCGGATCGTAGAACCCCTGCCGCTGGAGGATGTCGGCGCGGTTCACGGCGCTCGCCGTGACCTCGACCAGGACCTCGCCGTCGCCGGCCACCGGATCGGGGACTTCGGCCCACACCAGGGCCTCGGGGCCGCCGGGCTGCTCGATGGTGATCGCATGCATGGCCCGGAGGCTACGCGAAGGCGCCCGCCGGGCCCAGTGGGCGCTACTCCGCCGGGCCCAGAACCACCGGCGGTGAAGTCGGCGGCGCCGCACGGACGATGGTGATGAGACGGTCCGTCAGCTGGAGCGGGCTCGCGTGCGGGTCGTCGTACGGGAGCAGCCGGTGTCCGCGCAGCACACTGACCACCAGGTCGTCCGTGTCCCGCACCGACTTGCCGACCTCGGGCCTGGTGACGGGCCGTTCGATGAGGTCGAGCCCGCTGCCCTGCTGGATCAGGTCCTCCATCACCGTGCCCGCGCTCGGGCTGAGCACCGACAGGCCGAGCAGCCGGCCGGCCGCGCTCGCGCTCGTGATGACCGCGTCGGCGCCCGACTGGCGCAGCAGCGGCGCGTTCTCCTCTTCCCGTACGGCGGCCACGATCTTCGCGCCGCGGTTGAGCTGGCGCGCCGTCAGGGTGACCAGTACCGCGGTGTCGTCCCGCTGGGTGGCGATGACGATCTGACGGGCCTTCTGGAGCTCGGCCCGCAGCAGCACGTCGGAGCGTGTGGCATCGCCGACCACCCCCGTGAAGCCCTCCGCGTTGGCGATGTCGATCACCTTGGCGCTGGGGTCGACGATGACGACCTGCTCCTTCTGGAGGCCGGTGGCCAGCAGCGTCTGCAGGGCCGAGCGGCCCTTGGTGCCGAAGCCGACGACGACCGTGTGGTCACGCAAGTTCTTCCTCCAGCGGTTCAGCCGCCACTCTTCCCTGGTGCGCTCGGTGAGGACTTCCAGGGTGGTGCCGACCAGGATGATCAGGAACAGCACGCGCAGCGGCGTGATCAGCAGGACGTTGACCAGCCGCGCGCTGTCGCTGTACGGGACGATGTCGCCGTAGCCGGTCGTCGACAGCGTCACGGTCGCGTAGTAGACGCAGTCGAGGAAGTCGACCTTGCCGTTGGCGTTGTCGTGGTAGCCCTCGCGGTCCAGCCATACGATCAGGACCGTCAGGGCCATCACGAACAGCGCCATCAGCAGACGGCGGGTGACCTGGCGCAGCGGCTTCTCGACGATCCGCTTGGGCAGTTTGATGCGCCGGGAGACGAGTTTCTCGTCGGCGCCGCGGGCCATGGCGTCCTGGCCGTGAAGTTTCACGTGAAACATCCCCCCGAGGCCCACGGCAGATCCAGGATCTCCAGCTCCTGCCCGGACCGCGCGCCGTGCGGCGGTACGACGGCCAGCGCGTCGGCCGCGGCCACCCCGCGCAGCATCGCCGGACCGTTGTAGCGCAGCGGGACGGCGTGTTCGTCGGTCAGCAGCACCGGCACCAGCCGGGTGTCGTACGGGTGGCCCGGTACGTCGCCCTCCACGGGCAGCGCGTACCGCGGGCGCCGGCGGCGTCCGGCGAGGGCGCGCACCAGGGGTTCGGCGAGGGTCAGCAGGCCGGAGACGGCTGCGAGCGGGTTTCCGGGCAGCCCCACCACGTGGCGCCCGTCCCCGGGCCCGCCGAGCCGGGCCAGCAGCATCGGGTGGCCGGGGCGCACGGCGACCCCGTCCACCAGCAGCTCGGCGCCGGCCTGCCGCAGGACGGGGTGGACGTGGTCGACGGGTCCGGAGGCGGTGCCGCCGGTGGTGATGACCAGGTCGGCGGTGGAGCCGGTGAGGCCCTTCAGCAGCGCTTCGGCGCCGGCCGGGTCGTCGCCGAGCCGCCGGGTGGCGATGACCTCGGCGCCGATCCGGGTGAGCCAGGGGCCGAGCATGGGGCTCAGCGCGTCCCGGATCAGGCCGTCGTGCGGCCGGCCCTCGGTGAGCAGCTCGTCGCCGAGCACCAGGATCTCCACGCGGGGCCGGGGCCGGGTGGTCAGCTCGTCGTACCCGGCGGCCGCGGCGAGCCCGAGCACGGCGGGCGTGACCAGCGACCCGGCGGGCAGCAGCAGGTCGCCGGAGCGGCACTCCTGGCCGCGCGGGCGGATGTCCTGGCCGGTGGCGACGGGCCGTTCGGGGTGGAGCTGGGTGCCGGCCTCGCGGGAGTGCTCGCTGCGGATCACCGCGGTGGTGTCGGCGGGGATCCGGGCGCCGGTGGCGATCCGTACGGCTTCCCCGTCCGCGAGGGGCTCGGGCCGCTCGGAGCCCGCCAGTACCCCGCCGCCGGGGCGGATGGTCCAGGGCCCGGGTCCGGCGACGGCCCAGCCGTCCATGGCGGAGGTGTCGAAGGAGGGCAGATCGGTGAGCGCGTCCAGGGGTGCGTCCAGGACCTCGCCGAGGGCGGCCGCGAGGGGCGTGCGGCGGGTGCGGCCGCGGACCCCCTCGCCGGCGCGGGAGGCGGCCTCCCGGGCCCGGGGCCAGGGGGCGGGACGGTGGCCGCCGCCGTCGGGGTTGCGGCTGACCAGGGCGAGGGCCTGGTCGAGGTCGCGGTCGGCCTCGGTGGGGCTCATCCGGAGCCGTTCCCCTCGCCGGGCGCGGCCTGCGCCTCGGAGGCCCAGCGCAGGGCCAGCTCGGCGGCCTTCTGCGAGGCCTCGGCGACGGCCTGCGCGGGGTCGGCGCCGCGGGCTTCGGCCTGGGCCGCCGCGTAGCCGACCAGGAAGGTGGTCAGCGGGGCGGCGGGCCGGGCGACGCCGTGGGCGGCGTCGCGTGCGAGGTCGAGCAGGGTCTTGGTGTCGACCGTGAGGTCGATGCCCAGCTCGTTCTTGACGGCGGTGATCCATTGGTCCAGCACGGTTCCATGCTCCCTGATCCGGGCGCGGGCGGCGAAGAGATCGTCCCAGGTGTCGCAGTCGAAGGAGGCGAGCGGCGCAGCGGCGGTGACGGTGGCGAGGTCGAGTTCGGCGGTGAGGGCGCGCAGCGGGAGGCCGGTGAGACCGCCGTGCTCGGCGGCGAGGAGGGCGATCTCGCGGCGCAGCGGTTCGGTGCGGTAGGCGGCGACCAGGGGCTGGTCCCGCCCGTCGGCGTCGCGGAGCATGGCCCCTTCGGGCCCGGGCGAGTCGAGGAGCGCGCGGACCGTCCCGGCGTCGAGGAACGGCAGGTCCGCGGAGAGGACGAGGACCTGCGCCGCCGTGGTCCGGCGCAGGCCGGCGTCGAGCGCGGCGACGGGTCCGGCGCCGGGGGGATCCTCCAGGGCCCACTGGACGGGCCTGGCCGTGGCCCGGCGGGAGGCGACGACGACGGTGGTGCGTGCGTCGGCGCAGGCGTCGAGGACGCGGTCGAGGAGGGAGCGGCCGCCGACTTGCAGTGCGGGCTTGTCGGCCCCGCCCAGGCGTCTCGCGGCGCCGCCTGCCAGGACGATCGCGTCGTAGCTCATGCCCCGAGTATGCGCGGCACATGTCCCCTGCGGGGAGCGCCATTTACCTGCGACTTACGTCACCGGGGCACGACCCGGGAATGCGGAGGCGGGCCCGGCCACGTGGGACGTGGTCCGGGCCCGCCGTTCGTTCGGGTGGCCGCAGGGGTCAGAGGTACGGGCCCGAGCGGACCGCTCCGTGCGGGCCGTCCTGGTCGTCCTCGTGGGATCCGCCCGGGGGCAGGGCGCGGCGCATCTGTTCCAGCTGGGCCCGCGCCGCCATCTGCTGCGCGAACAGGGCCGTCTGGATGCCGTGGAAGAGGCCTTCCAGCCAGCCCACCAACTGGGCCTGGGCGATCCGCAGTTCCGCCTCGGACGGGATGGCCTCCTCCGTGAAGGGGAGCGAGAGCCGTTCCAGTTCCTCGACCAGTTCGGGGGCCAGACCGTCCTCGAGCTCCTTGACCGAGGCGGCGTGGATGTCCTTGAGACGGACCCGGCTGGCCTCGTCCAGAGGTGCGGCGCGCACCTCTTCCAGGAGTTGCTTGATCATGCTGCCGATCCGCATGACCTTGGCGGGCTGTTCGACCATCTCCGTCACCGGGACCTCGCGCGACTCGTCATCGGCGCCGCCGACCGGCATCCCGTCCTGTCCCACGATCAGGCCGTGCGGGGGGCTGTCCTGCGACCGTTCACTCCTCGGCATCTCCATGCCGTCATTCTCTCGCACACCTCCGTACTCACACGGTGTGCCCCCGTACGGGCGTGATCCAACCTGTACGGGGGCACCGACATCAGCCCGCGGCCCGCCGGGCCAGCGCGCCGCTCGAACGGGTGACCAGGGCCGCGAGCAGGGCCGCGCCCAGCGGGACCAGGATCAGCAGGGTGCCCAGGGTCTCCCACGGCACGGCGATCGGCATGTACACCTCGCCGCGCGAGCTGTACCCCATCTCGATGGCGCGGGCGAGGGTCCGTTCCATCTCCCGGGCCTGCGCGAGCCGGAGCCCGACCGCCGGCAGGAGGCCCGCCGCCGAGCCGAGGACCACGCCCATCAGGGCGACCACCCCGCACTGGAAACCGCTGAGGGTGCGCCGCACCCGCGGGTCGGCGCCGACCGCGGCCAGGGTCTTCAGGTCGGCCTCGGCGTCCGCCTGGGCGAGCCCGGTGGCGATGCCGGCGGCGCCGATGGTGACCAGGCCGGCGAAGATGGCCAGGGCGAGCATCTCGATGCTGGAGTTGCCCTGGTAGCCCCGCTCGATCTTGACCGAGGCGTCCACGCCCATCGAGTCGAGGGCGCCGTCCAGCTTTTGGCGCTGCGTGCTGGTCGCGGCGCCGTCGAGGGTGAAGTACGAGCCGAACGGGGCCGTCGCCAGTCCGGCGGTCTTGGCCGTCCCGGTCGGCAGCAGCAGCTGGACGCCCCAGCCGTTGACGCCCGCCGGCACCTGGTAGACGGGCAGGACCTTCTGCTCGCCCGGCGGCTCCTCCTTCGTGCCGCGTGCGCTGTCGGCCGCGTCCGGGTCGGTGATGAGCCGGATGGTGACCTTGCCGTCCTTCACGTTCTGCTTGTCGAAGGAGACGGGAGTGCCCGCCTTGAGCGCGGCCACGGCGCCGGGGTCGGTCACGGCCAGCGCGGTCAGCAGCTTGTCGTCGGCGACGACCATGGAGTGCTCGGTGTAGTTGCGGGGCCCGTTCATGTCGGTCTCGCAGCGCCAGTCCTTGCGCAGCTCCTTGGCCTGCTCGGGAGTGAAGTCCGCGGGGCCGTGCTTGGACTCCCACAGCGGGCAGCGGTTGTCCTTGGGCACGACGATCTCGGCGCGCCCGCAACCGGTGTCGCGCGAGTACGAGTCGCAGCCCGGCCTGCCGACCACGACGCGTTCCACGTCGGCCCGTACGGACAGGGGGAACTCCCGGGCCAGGGCGTCCCGTACGGCCGGCACGTCCTTGAAGGCGCTGTTGTCGGTGACCGAGACCAGACCGGAGTTGTGCGGCAGGTCGGCGACGTACTCGTGGCGGGCCTGGATGTCCGTGCTGTGCTGGTACGTCGCCACCGCGACGGTGCCCGCCACGGCTGCCAGGACCGCGGCCACGGCGGGCGCCGTACGCCCGCGGTTGCGCACGGCGTCGCGCAGCGCGAGCCGCGGCGACAGCGGCAGCCAGCGGCCGAGCCGGCCGAAGAGGCCGACCAGGACCGGGGTGAGGGCCACGATTCCGAGCTCCGCGATGGCGCTGCCGCCCGCGACGACCAGGGTGCCCGTCTCGGACACCGTGCCGTACAGGGCGATGGCGGCGCCGCCCGCGACGGCCAGCAGGCCGAGGACGGGCAGTACCCGGTTGGCCTTGCGGACGCCGCGGCGGCCGGTGAGCGAGGCCAGGACGGTCTGCCGCGAGGCGGTGATCGCGGGGGCGATGGCGGCCAGCAGGCCGGTCACCACGGCGAGCAGGGCGATGGCGGCCAGCTCCAGGGGCCGGAGCTCGAACCCGCCCCAGCGCAGGCCGAGGTATTCCTCAAGGAGCGGCTGGAGCGCGAGGGTGAGGGCGATGCCGATGAGGGTTCCGACGACGGCGGCGGCCGCGCCGATGACCAGGCCGCCGGAGAGCACGATGGCCCGGATGTGCCGCCGGTCGCCGCCGTTGGCGCCGACGAGCCCGAGCTGGCGGCGCGAGCGCCGGGCGCCGACCGCGAAGGCGGGGCCGGCGAGCAGGCAGATCTCCAGCATGGCGAGGCCGACGACGGTGGCCAGGACGGCCATCTCGATGGCGCGGGAGGAGTTGGACTGGCCGGCGAACTGGTCCTTGGGCTCCTGCTTGTACAGCGGCACCTCGGAGTCGGCGGGCTTGTCCAGGACGACCGCACGGGAGAGGACGAGCACGCCCTTGGCGTTGGCCTCCTTGACCATGTTCCACGTGAAACCATCGGCGCCGCCGACCTTCACGAGGTACTTGTCCTCGGCCTTCACCCCGGGTGCCCCGGCTGCCGACAGGGCCTTGTCGAGCGGGGTGAGCAGGGTCCCGGGCGGGGCGATGAGCTGCGCGGCCTTGAGCGAGTTGGGCAGCTCGTACGCGCCCACGATCTTGTACTCGGCGTCCGAACCGCGCGGGTTGACGCTGGAGCCGACGAAGTAGCCGGACTGCTTCAGGAAGGCGTTGGTGGCGATGACCTCGCCCGGCGCCTCGGGCAGCCGGCCCCGGTCGAGCGTGAACAGGCCCTTGACAAGCGGGCTGTTCACGTCGAACTCGCGCAGGTCGGTGTCGAGGAGCCCGTGCGTGGTGCGCAGCTTGGCGTGGCCGGTGGTGTCCTTGAGGATCTGGGCACCGGCCGGGAGGGCCTGCGGCAGCGCCTGCGTGTTCTCGTCCTTGGGCGGCTCGTACGAGTCGTACCCGCCGACCGGCGCGTAGCGCTTGCCGTCGGGGTCCTGGTACATCGGCACGTTCATGCGCGAGAGGCTGAGCTCGGCGTCGGCGGCGCCGATGCGGCGCTGGAGGTCCTGCACGGTGGAGAGTTCGGCGCTGCGCATGGTCAGGTCCGCGGCGCTCACACCGACGATCGGCAGGGCGATCATCGCGAGGACGAGGATGCTGCGGCCCTTGGAGCGCCAGGCGTCGCGGCGGGCGATGCGGATGGCCGCGACCCAGGAGTGGTACCAGGAGATCACTGTGCGGCCGCCTGCCCGAACAGCAGGGAGTCGGCGCCGCTGCGCAGGGTCTCGTCGACCACGCTGCCGTCGCGCAGGAAGACGACGCGGTCGGCCCATGCGGCGAACCGCGGCTCGTGCGTGACCAGGATGCCCGCGGCGCCGGCGTCGCAGCGCGAGCGCAGCAGGGCGAGCACGGACTCCCCGGTCTCGGAGTCGAGGGCGCCGGTGGGCTCGTCGGCGAGGACCAGGCGGCGGTCGCCGACGAGGGCGCGGGCGATGGCGACGCGCTGCTGCTGGCCGCCGGACATCTCGTCGGGGAAGCGGTCGGCGAGCTGGCCGAGCCCCATCTCCTCCAGGGCGGCGAGCGCGGAGACGCGGGCCTTGCGGGCGGATATCCCGTCCAGTTCGCGGGGCAGGGCCACGTTCTCGGCCGCGGTGAGCGCCGGGATCAGGTTGTAGTCCTGGAAGACGTAGCCGATGCTGCGCCGGCGCAGGGCGGCCAGCTGCTTGCGGTTGGCGGCGGTGATGTCGGTGCCTTCGACGATCACCCGGCCGCTGCTGGGGGTGTCGAGTCCGCCGGCGAGGGTGAGCAGCGTGGACTTGCCGGATCCGGAGGGACCCATGACGGCGACGAGTTCGCCGGGGAAGACCGAGAGGTTGATGCCGCGCAGGGCGTGCACCTCGGTGGCGCCGCTGCCGTGCGTGCGGACGAGTTGGTCCAACTGGAGTACGGGCTGGTCGGGCATGAAGGGAGTCCCCCTGGGGAGCGGTCGTTCGGCCCCGCCGCGTGCGGGCGGTGGGGAACGGGTCGGTGGTGGCGGCCTCGGCGGCCGGTGGCGTCAGCGGCCGGTGGTCTTGGCGGCCGTAGCGGTGGTGGCGGTCGGGGACGCGGCCCCGGGCGGGGCCGTGGTCCCGGGCGGTTCGGGTTCGGGTTCGGGTTCGGCCGCCGGGTGCGCCGCCGGCTGCGATCCCGCTACGGAGAGCCGTACGAGCCGGGCCTCGGAGTGGTCGAGCCAGCGGGCCTCGGCCTCGGTCTGGAAGATCAGCTGCTCCAGGACCAGCAGCCAGGCCACGTCGTCGCGTTCGCGGGTCCGCCCGCTCTCGATCGCGGCGAGTGCCTGCGCCTTGAGCCGGGTGTAGTCCTGCATCGCCTTGACGGTGGCGTGCCGCTGGGACTGGATGACGGCGCGGATGTCCACGCCGGGAGCGCCGACGGCCATCGCGAGCTTGATGGCGAGTTCGTCGCGGGGCGGGTTGGCGCGGTCGACGGGGCGCTCGTACCACTGGTGCAGTTCGGCGCGTCCGGTGTCGGTGATGGCGTAGAGCGTGTGGCCGGCGCTGTCCTCGCCGCCGGGCGCGACGAGGCCGTCGCGTTCCAGCCGGGCGAGTGTCGTGTAGACCTGCCCGACGTTCAGCGGCCAGGTGGAGCCGGTCCGGGATTCGAACTCGGTACGCAGCTGAGAGCCGTACCGAGGACCCCGTTCCAGTAGGGCGAGAAGGCCGTGGCGAATGGACATACTCAGTATGTATACCGAGTATGCCCGTCGGTGCAACCTTCCTTCGGCCTACGTCCCAAGGGGGACGGACGGTTCACCGTCCGTCCGAAGTACCTGCGCGGGAGGGGTCAGGGGCCCTTGCGCAGCCGCATCCCCATGAAGCCGAGACCCAGTCCCATCAGGGCGAATCCGGTGCCGAGGGGCAGTATGTGCGCGGCGAGGTCGGCGGCCCGGTCGTTCGGCTCGGAGCCGAGCGCGGTGACCGCGGTCGGCGGACTCGGCTCCTCGGACACGACCGGCAGGACCGGCGCGACGGGCCGTGCGGGCGGCGGGCGCAGCGGGACGGGTCGTGCGGCGAGCAGCGTCTCGGGGTTGGCGGGCTCGGCCGCCGGACGTCCCGGGCGCTCCCGGCCGGCTCCGGCGGCGCTGCCGGCGAGTTCCTCGTACGCCTCCTGCGGCACGTCGGCCGAGCTCGCGGCTGCGGGGGTCCGGGTCGATGCGAACGCGGGTGCGGCGGGCGAGAGCGCGGCGGCGGCCAGTGCGGCGCAGGCGAGCCACCGAAGCGGCGGGCGGATGCCTGGAGTCACGGTGAGCCCCTCCCGTCCCGAGCGACCGGCATCCCGGGCGACGGGGATACCGAGACGACGTGCTCAGATTTACATAGTGGGGCAAAAGCGGCATCCCGGGCGCCCCGTCAGGGGCACCCGGGATGCCGGTGTGTCGCGAAAAGCCCTGTCAGCTGTGGCTACTCCGGATCGCCGGTCGACACCGTCAGCGTGTACGACTGGCCTTCCTTGTCGACCTTCTCGCTGGGGGCGGGGCTCTGCTCCAGGACCGTGTCCTCGCCGTACACCGCCTCGTCCTTGGGGACGATCGTGTACTTGCCGCCCGAGGCCTGGATGCACTCCTTCACCGAGCGCAGGTTCTTGTAGCGGAAGTCCGGCGCCGTGTACTTGTTGGCGTCGTTGAAGTACTTCGTCGGCTCCTTGCACTTCGCCGGGTCGATGGTCCGCGAGAGGTCGGGACCCTTGTGACCGGTCGGCTTGGCGGAGGCGGACGTGGAGCTCCCCGGCGCGGCGGTGTCGCCCTTGTCCTTGTCGTCGTCGCCGCCCAGGTTGAACACCGCGATCAGACCGCCGATGGCGAGCATGGCCACCACGATCGCGCCCACGACCACGGGGGTGTTCTTCTTCCCCGCGCCGCCGCCCGAACCGACGGACGTCTGCGGGCTCTGCGGGGAGATCGTGTACGGCGGCGGGGTCGTCTGCGGCGCGTACTGCTGCGGCGGCGGGTACGCGTACCCGCCCTGCCCGTGCTGCTGGCCGGGCGCGGGCGTCGGCGCGTACGGGGACGGCGCCGGGGTGTGCGGGGCCGGAGCCTGGTACGGCTGCTGCACCTGCGGCGACGGCGCCTGGAAGCCGGAGTCCACCGGCGGGAACACGGCAGAGCCGACGCCGGCCCCGCTGCCGCCCGTGGAGGCGCCGGGGACGATCACCGGGGCACCGGCCTGACCGGCGCTCATCACCCGCGCGACCTCGTCCCGCATGGCCGCGGCCGTGGGGAAACGCTCGTTCGGGTTCTTCTTCAGGGCCCGTGCCACCAGCGCGTCCATCGCCGGGGTCACCGCGCGGTTGATGGAGGACGGCGCGACCGGCTCCTCCTGTACGTGCGCGTACGCGATGGCCAGCGCCGAGTCGGCGTCGAAGGGGATCCGCCCGGTCAGCAGCTGGAACAGCATGATGCCGACCGAGTAGAGGTCGGACCGCGCGTCCACCCCGCGGCCCAGCGCCTGCTCGGGGGAGAGGTACTGGGGGGTGCCGACGACCATGCCGGTCTGCGTCATCGAGGTGACCCCCGACTGCATGGCCCGCGCGATGCCGAAGTCCATCACCTTGACCACGCCGCGCTTGGTCATCATGACGTTGCCCGGCTTGATGTCGCGGTGGACCAGGCCCATCTCGTGGCTGGTCTCCAGCGCGGCCAGCACGTCGGCCGTCACCTTCAGTGCCTTGTCGGCCGGCATCGCCCCGTACTGAGCGATGTCCGCATGGAGCACGGAGCCGAGCGGCTGCCCCTCCACGTACTCCATGACGATGTACGGCATGAGAGAGCCGTCGAACTCGTCCTCACCCGTGTCGAACACCGAGACGATGTTGGTGTGCGACAGTTTCGCAACAGCCTGGGCCTCACGGCGGAACCGCTCGCGGAAGGACTGCTCACGGCCCAGCTCGGTGTGCAGGGTCTTGATCGCCACCTGGCGGTCGAGCGCCGTGTCGTACGCGAGGTAGACCGCGGCCATGCCGCCCTCGCCGAGCAAATCCCGTAGCTGGTAACGGCCGCGGGCCAGGGAACCGCCTGCGTACCGGCCCTGTGTGCCGTCCTGGCTCATGACTCTTGCTTCCCCTCGCCATGCTTGTGTCGCGCCCAGTCTGCCGGAGGGCAAGCACACGTCAAGCCAGGTGCCCGTTCCGTGACCACAAGCCCACTGGAGCTCTTGTCCGAACGGTGACCGGTTCCGAGGCTGTAGCGTTCACCGGAAGCACCCGAAGAGGACCTACCGCTGAGCGGCGGCCGAGAGATACGACGGCGAGGACTGATGGCACCCGAACCCGAGGGAAACGGCGCCGGGATGGCCGAGGGTCCTGAGCACTGGGGCGCAGGCGGCCTGGTGGGAGACGGCCGCTACCGGCTGACCCACCGCCTGGGACGCGGCGGTATGGCCGAGGTGTTCGCCGCCGAGGACGTACGGCTGGGCCGGACCGTCGCGGTGAAGCTGCTGCGTCCGGACCTCGCCGAGGACCCGGTCTCCAAGGCCCGCTTCACGCGTGAGGCGCAGTCGGTCGCCGGGCTCAACCACCACGCCGTGGTCGCAGTGTACGACTCGGGCGAGGACCGGGTCGGCCCCAGCACCGTTCCGTACATCGTCATGGAACTGGTCGAGGGCCGCACCATCCGCGACCTGCTGATCAGCGCCGAGGCCCCGGGCCCCGACCAGGCGCTGATCATCGTCTCCGGTGTGCTCGAAGCGCTCGCGTACTCGCACCAGCACGGCATCGTGCACCGTGACATCAAGCCCGCCAACGTCATCATCACGGACGCGGGCGCGGTCAAGGTGATGGACTTCGGCATCGCCCGCGCCCTGCACGGCGCGCAGTCGACGATGACCCAGACCGGCATGGTCATGGGCACTCCGCAGTACCTGTCGCCCGAGCAGGCCCTCGGCAAGGCCGTGGACCACCGCTCCGACCTGTACGCGACCGGCTGTCTGCTCTACGAACTCCTCGCGCTGCGGCCCCCCTTCACCGGTGAGACGCCGCTGTCGGTGGTCTACCAGCACGTCCAGGACGCGCCGGTCCCGCCCTCGCAGCTGCCCGAGGGCCACTCCATCCCGCAGGAGCTCGACGGGCTCGTCATGCGCTCCCTCGCCAAGGACCCGGACGACCGGTTCCAGAGCGCCGAGGAGATGCGCGGGCTGGTCCAGTACGCCCTGCAGATGCTGCACGACCAGGGGCCGAACACCGGTACCTGGAACACCGGCCCGGTCACCATGGCCCTGCCGCACGGGCGCGGTCCCGCGCAGACCACCGCGATGCCGATGGGCTCCTCGGGCGGTCAGCCGCAGTACCCCTCGAACGCGTCGACCTCTCAGTTCCAGCAGCCGATGGTGCCGCCGCTGAACCCGGACGACGGCTCGGCCTTCCCGGGCGGCGGCCACGGGGGCCACGGCGGCCAGGGCGGCGGTTACGACGGCTACGACGGTTACGACGACCGCTCCGGCAGCAGCCGCTGGAAGCTGTGGCTGTTCGCGGTGCTCGCCGTGGTCGCGGTCGCGGCGGGCGTGGCGTACGCCGTGAACAGCGTCGGGTCCAAGAACCACCGAGAGTCCCCGCCGGTCAACACCAGCTCCTCCAGCGGCCAGCCGAGCACCCCGGGCACGCCGAGCAGCCCGGACACCTCGCCGTCGCGGCACGCCCCGGAGACCTCGCGCTCGTACGACGACACCCCGTCGACGCCGACGCGCAGCCGCTTCACGCCGAGTTACACCCCGTCGACTCCGACGACGCCGTCCACGACGAAGTCCTCGCAGTCGCCGAGCAAGTCGACCTCGCCGTCGACGACTCCGAAGACGACGCCCCCGGGTGGGGGCGGTGGGGAGAGCCCGCGCTCCCAGAACGACAACGACTAGGCGTACGTACGAGTGATACGGGAACGGGGGGGGGGGGGGGGGGGGGGCGGGGCGGTTCCATGCGGACAGCACGAAAAAGCAGAGTAGATGGTGGTGCTGCCTGCCTGGGTTCCCCCCCAGGCATTGACCAGTGGAGAAACTGGGATC
>NZ_JBVJUY010000026.1:11612-26036 GCF_055604165.1 Streptomyces sp. NPDC037242 | reverse complement strand
AAGGGGGGGGGGGGGGGGGGGGGGGGGGGGGGGGGGGGGGGGGGGGGGGGGGAGGGGGTGGGGGGGGGGGGGGGGGGGGGGGGGGGGGGGGGGGCGGCGGGGGGGCCCCCCCCCCCCCCCCCCGTTCCCGTACGACAAGTACGACAAGTCAGAGCGCGTGTTGGTACTGCCGGTCGAGATTCCCCGCGAGCGTGTGCACGGTGACGAACTGGGGCTCGATCCGCATGTAGACGGGATCGAAGACCGCGCCGTCCACGAAATGCGGACCCGGACCGAAAAGCTCCAGCTCAGCGGTGGTGGGTTCGACGATCTCGGCCGTTCCGGTGAACTGGACCGACCACAGTCGGGGGTCCTGGGAATTGAAGTTGTCGGCGCCGTAGGCGACCACACTGCCGTTACAGGCCTGGTGGTAGCCGAAGCCGGCGTGCATTCTCAGGACGACCTTGCCGTTCACCACGATGTGGCGGGCGAGGGCGAGGAAGGGCAGCGCGCGCATGCTGGTGGCGACTCGGCCGTACGGCACGCGGCGCAGCAGTTCGATGGCGTGGAGTTCCTCTGGGGACATGCGGTCCACTCTGCGGTACCGACACGGTGCCGGAAAAGAGGAGCCCGCCCCGATGATCGGGGACGTTGGTCCCGAATTAAACAGCGTGCCCCGTGGAATCAGAGGGCCACGGGGCGTGACGCTGTGGTCGTCCGCGCCGAGGGCGTCAGCGCTTCTCCGCCTGGAGGCGGGCCACGTAGGCCGCGGCCTGCGAGCGGCGCTCCATGCCCAGCTTGGAGAGCAGGCTGGAGACGTAGTTCTTGATCGTCTTCTCCGCCAGGTGCAGCCGCTCACCGATGACGCGGTTCGTCAGGCCCTCGCCGATCAGGTCGAGGATCTTCCGCTCCTGCTCGGTGAGGTTGGAGAGGCGGTCGTCGCCCTTGCCGTTCTTGCCGTCGCGCAGCCGCTCCAGCACCCGGGCGGTGGCGACGGGGTCGAGCAGCGACTTGCCGGCCGCGACGTCCCGTACCGCGTTGAGCAGCTCATTGCCGCGGATCGCCTTGAGCACGTACCCGGAGGCGCCGGCCATGATCGCGTCGAACAGCGCCTCGTCGTCGGCGAACGACGTCAACATGAGGCACTTGATGTCCTCGTTCTGGGAGCGAACTTCGCGGCAGACCTCGACTCCGCTGCCGTCCGGCAGCCGGACGTCGAGAACCGCCACGTCGGGGCGGGTGGCGGGGATTCGGACCAGCGCGTCGGCGGCCGTACCGGCCTCGCCGACGATCTCGATGTCCTCCTCGACCGACAGCAGCTCATAGACGCCCCGGCGTACCACTTCGTGGTCGTCCAGGAGGAATACCTTGATTTTTCCGTTTTCGCGCACGGTGTCAGTTTCACACACTCACCCCTTCCCTGCCGCTGTTACCCGGGATAACGTGCCGTTGTTCCGGCCCCCTGCAAGGCTGTGACCAGTGGTTGTTCCCGCTTCCGCGGATTTACTTGGAAATCCAAGCAAAATCGCAGGTCAAACGGGGTTTCGCAGTTATGCGAGGCACTGGGTAACGTGCATTGCGCAGGGCACTCGCCGGGGCACCTGTCACGCCTGAATCCCGTACGCGCCGCGCACCCACCCCGTGCGCGGGTACGGATGCAGGTGAGCCGCACTGGACCCCGGAGAACCCGGGTGCCGGACCGACGGAGGAGCACACGTGACCGTGGAGAGCACTGCCGCGCGCAAGCCGCGACGCAGCAGCGGCACCAAGCGGGCAGCGGGCGCCGCGAGCGCCCGCAAGACCCCCGCTGCCACCGCGCAGATGCATGACGCCGAGCCTCAGCTCGTACAGCTGCTGACGCCCGAGGGGGAGAGGATCGGGGTCGACACCCACCCCGACGACGCCGACGTCGCCGAGTTCGCCCCCTTCGTCGCCGACATCACCACCGAGGACCTGCGCGGCCTGTACCGCGACATGGTCCTGACCCGTCGTTTCGACGGTGAGGCGACCGCCCTGCAGCGCCAGGGCGAGCTGGGCCTGTGGGCCTCGCTGCTCGGGCAGGAGGCGGCCCAGATCGGCTCCGGCCGGGCCCTGCGGGACGACGACTACGTCTTCCCGACCTACCGCGAGCACGGCGTGGCCTGGTGCCGCGGGGTCGACCCGACCAACCTGCTCGGCATGTTCCGCGGTGTGAACCACGGCGGGTGGGACCCCACCACCAACAACTTCCACCTGTACACGATCGTCATCGGCTCGCAGACGCTGCACGCGACGGGCTACGCGATGGGCGTGGCCAAGGACGGCGCCGACTCGGCCGTCATCGCCTACTTCGGCGACGGCGCGTCCAGCCAGGGCGACGTCGCCGAGGCCTTCACCTTCTCGGCCGTCTACAACTCCCCCGTGGTGTTCTTCTGCCAGAACAACCAGTGGGCGATCTCCGAGCCGACCGAGCGCCAGATGCGCGTGCCGCTCTACCAGCGCGCGCAGGGCTTCGGCTTCCCGGGCATCCGGGTGGACGGCAACGACGTACTGGCCTGCCTCGCGGTCACCCGCTGGGCGCTGGAGCGTGCCCGCCGGGGCGAGGGGCCGACCCTGGTCGAGGCCTTCACGTACCGCATGGGCGCGCACACCACCTCCGACGACCCGACGAAGTACCGGCGGGACGAGGAGCGCGCGGCCTGGGAGGACAGGGACCCGATCCTGCGCCTGAAGGCCCACCTGCTGGCCACCGGAGGCGCCGACGAGGCGTTCTTCGAGGAGCTGGAGGCGGAGAGCGAGAAGCTCGGCAAGCACGTCCGCGAGGTCGTACGGGCCATGCCCGACCCGGACACGATGGCGATCTTCGAGAACGTCTACGCGGACGGTCACGCGCTGGTCGACGAGGAGCGCGCGCAGTTCGCGGCCTACCTCGCGTCGTTCGAGGGTGGGGAGTGAGCGCCATGTCCATCGAGAAGATGTCCATTGCGAAGGCACTGAACGAGTCGCTGCGCAAGGCGCTGGAGCAGGACCCCAAGGTCCTGATCATGGGTGAGGACGTCGGCAAGCTGGGTGGTGTCTTCCGCATCACCGACGGCCTGCAGAAGGACTTCGGCGAGGAGCGGGTCATCGACACCCCGCTCGCCGAGTCGGGCATCGTCGGCACGGCGATCGGCCTGGCCCTGCGCGGCTACCGCCCGGTCGTCGAGATCCAGTTCGACGGCTTCGTCTTCCCGGCGTACGACCAGATCGTCACGCAGCTCGCGAAGATGCACGCGCGTGCGCTGGGCAAGATCAAGCTTCCGGTCGTCGTACGCATCCCCTACGCGGGCGGCATCGGCGCGGTCGAGCACCACTCGGAGTCCCCCGAGGCGCTGTTCGCGCACGTGCCGGGCCTGAAGGTGGTCTCCCCGAGCAATGCCTCGGACGCTTACTGGATGCTCCAGCAGGCGATCCTCAGCGACGACCCGGTGATCTTCTTCGAGCCGAAGCGGCGCTACTGGGACAAGGCAGAGGTCGACGTCGAGGCGATCCCCGACGCGCTGCACGCGTCCCGGGTGGCGCGCACGGGTTCGGACGTCACCCTGGCCGCGTACGGGCCGATGGTGAAGGTCTGCCTGGAGGCTGCGGCCGCGGCGGCCGAGGAGGGCAAGTCGGTGGAGGTCGTGGACCTGCGCTCGATGTCCCCGATCGACTTCGACGGGCTGCAGGCGTCGGTGGAGAAGACCCGCCGGCTCGTCGTCGTCCACGAGGCCCCGGTGTTCCTCGGTGTGGGTTCGGAGATCGCCGCTCGCATCACGGAGCGGTGCTTCTACCACCTGGAGGCCCCGGTCCTGCGGGTGGGCGGTTTCCACGCCCCGTACCCGCCGGCCCGTCTGGAGGACGAGTACCTGCCGGGTCTGGACAGGGTGCTCGACGCCGTCGACCGCTCGCTGGCGTACTGAGGAGAGCCCTGTGACGATCCGCGAATTCAAGATGCCCGATGTGGGCGAGGGCCTGACCGAGGCCGAGATCCTCAAGTGGTACGTCCAGCCCGGTGACACCGTCACCGACGGGCAGGTCGTGTGCGAGGTCGAGACGGCGAAGGCGGCGGTCGAACTGCCGATCCCCTTCGACGGCACCGTCCACGCGCTCCTCTTCGAGGAGGGCACCACGGTCGACGTCGGCCAGGTGATCATCTCGGTGCAGACGGGCACGGGCGACGAGCCCGCCGAGGCCGCCCCGGTCCAGGAGGCGGCTCCGGCCGCCGCCGCGACCGCGGCGCCCGCCGCGGCGGAGGAGCCGGCCGCCGAGGGGCGCCAGCCCGTCCTGGTCGGCTACGGCGTCTCCACCGCCTCCACGAAGCGCCGCCCGCGCAAGGGCACGCCCGTGGCGGCCGCCGCGCCTGCTGCGGCCACCGCCGCGCAGAACGGCACGGCCGCCCCGGTGGCCCCGGCGCTGCCCGCGGTCCCCGCGCAGTCGAACGGCACCGGGCGCCCCCTGGCGAAGCCCCCGGTCCGCAAGCTCGCCAAGGACCTCGGCATCGACCTGGCCGCCGTGGTCCCGAGCGGTGACGGCGGGGTCGTGACCCGCGAGGACGTTCACGCGGCGGCCGCGGCGGCGATCGCCCCGCAGCCCGCGGCGCCCGCACCGGCCGCTGCCGCGGTCCCGGTGGTGGCGCAGGCCCAGGCCGCTGCGCCCGCGCCCGCGGAGGCTTCGGCCAGGGAGACCCGTATCCCCGTCAAGGGGGTCCGCAAGGTCACCGCACAGGCCATGGTCGGCTCGGCCTTCACCGCGCCGCACGTCACCGAGTTCGTCACCTTCGACGTGACGCGCACGATGAAGCTGGTCCAGGAGCTCAAGGACGACCCGGACCTCGCCGGTCTGCGGATCAACCCGCTGCTCCTGATCGCCAAGGCCGTCCTCGTGGCCATCCGCCGCAACCCGGACGTCAACGCGTCCTGGGACGAGGCGGCCCAGGAGATCGTGCTCAAGCACTACGTCAACCTGGGCATCGCGGCGGCCACCCCGCGCGGGCTGATCGTCCCGAACATCAAGGACGCCCACGCCAAGACGCTCGGAGAGCTGTCGACGTCGCTGTCCGAGCTGGTCGCCACGGCCCGCGAGGGCAAGACCTCGCCGGCCGACATGCAGCACGGCACCATCACCATCACCAACGTCGGCGTCTTCGGCGTCGACACCGGTACGCCCATCCTGAACCCCGGAGAGTCCGCGATCCTCGCGGTCGGCGCCATCAAGCTCCAGCCGTGGGTCCACAAGGGCAAGGTCAAGGCGCGCCACGTCACCACCCTGGCGCTGTCCTTCGACCACCGGCTGATCGACGGCGAGCTCGGCTCGCGCTTCCTCGCCGACGTCGCGGCGGTCCTGGAGCACCCCCGTCGCCTGATCACCTGGTCGTGACGGGCAGCGACGCACCAACCGACGGCCGGTCCCCGCAACCCGGGGGCCGGCCGTCGGCCGTCGAGGGGGAGTCCGTCGAGGGGGAGTCCGGCGGGGCCGCGGACCTGCGGTCCCGGCGTCGGACCCCGAGGAAAAACCTGGCCGGATACAGACGGACCATGTGATCATCTCCGGATGCTCATCCGCTCTGCGACCGCAGACCCCACCGATCTCGACCGCGCCACCGCCTACGAGGCGGACGGCCCCGTCGAAGCCCTCTCCGCCGACCGGATCCGCGAGGAACTGGCCGAGAACCGCTTCCGCCCCGAGTGGACCTGGTTCGCCGAGGACGAGGACGGCCGGGTCCTAGCCCGCGCCCTGTGGTGGGGCCGTACCGACAGCGAGCGGCCCCGGGCGCTGGACTGCCTCCAGGTGCACTCCTCCGTCGCCGACCCCGCCGCGCTGGCGGCCGAGCTGCTCGCCGCCGGGCACGCCGCCTTCGGGGTCCTCCCGGAGTACAACCTCTCCCTCCCGAGCGACTGGCGCGAGCGCCCGGAGCTGGCCGAAGCCGTGGCCTGGCGCCAGGAAGCGGCCCGCAAGACCGGCCTGACCAGCGAGATCGAGCGGCTGCGCTTCGAGTGGACCCCGGCCGCCGGGACCGCCGAGCCCAGCGGCCGGCTGGTCTTCCGGGAGGGCACGGACGAGGAGTTCCTCGACGCGTTCACCCGGCTCGCGGCCGGCAGCCTCGACCTCCACACCCAGAACGAGCTCCGCACCCGCGATGCCGAACAACTGGCCCGCGAGGACGTCGAGTTCTATCTCGACTGCCCCGGTGAGCGCTCCTGGTGGCGGCTCGCCGAGCTGCCCGACGGCACCCTGGCCGGCATGGCCATCCCCTCCGCGACCCCGTACCACCGCAACGTCGGCTACCTCGGTATCGTCCCCGAGCAGCGCGGCCGCGGCCTGATCGACGAGGTCCTCGCCGAGATCACCCGCTTCCACGCGTCCGAGGGCGCACAGCGCATCACCGCCACCACCGACACCGTCAACGTCCCGATGGCCGCCGCCTTCACCCGGGCCGGTTACGAGGTCACGGAGATCCGCCTCGTTCTGGAGCAGCCGTCGGAGGCCTGACGAGGTAGCCTCCCGGCCGAGGAGCGGATGAGGGGGGCAAGGGGTTGTCCATCGCCGAGTTGCAGGTGTACTCCGTCGAGGAGGCGGACGTCACCGGCGGGGTGTGCGTGGTCCGCTGCGTCGGCGGCGTGGCGCGGGCCGGACAGGTGTACGCCGTGGGGGAGTTGCGGCTCGGGCTGCGCCGGATCGAGCGGTACGGGCGCCCCGTCGGCTTCTTCGACGCCGGCCACGTGGCGAAGGTCCACCTCAGCGGTGCCATGGTCGCGCTGCTCAGCCGCGGGCAGGTGCTGACCTCGGTGCCGCCCGACGCGCATGCGCTGGAGGAGCTGGAGGCCTGGCTGGCCACCGGACCCCCGCTGCTGGACGAGCCGCACCCCGGCCCACTGCGGAGCCTGGCGGTGGGCCGCATGCAGGACGACTGCCTGCCCGACGGGGTGCGGCTGCGGTGGGGGCGGGTGGCGCTGGCGGCGATCGGCCGGGCGGGCCGGCCCGAGGCGGAGTGCGGGGCCGAACGGGCCGCCGTGCGGGGCTACTTGATCGAGCAGTTCGGTCCTGACCGCTCCGGCCCGGACCGGGACCCGGCCGCGCTCTGCCGTGACGTGCTGGCCCAGATCGGGATCACCCCCGAGGAGGCGCTCGCCCAGGCCCGCACCTGGCGCGAGCTGCCGCGTCCGGGGATCCTGCGGCTGCGCCGCATCAAGAACCTGATCCCCTGGATGGCCCTGGCCCGGCCCCACCTCCCGGACGCCACGCCCTTGGCGGCGACGGTCGACGCCTGGTCGCGGGTCCGGCCCCAACTGCCGTAGCCGGACGCTCCGTTCCTCGTGTCGCCGCGGCTGAGCCCGCGGCCCCGGCTATCCGGCCTTGGCGGCGTTGCCGAGGACCTTGGAGGGGGTGACGCGCAGGACGACGCGTACCTCCTCCGCCGGAGCCTCGGCGTACTCCTTGCCGGCGCCGGGGCCCATGTACTCCTCCGCTATGCGTACGGCGATGGCCCGGCCGGTGTCCTCGGTGATGGTGGCGGTGCCGCGGATCTCGGCGTAGAGGAAGGGGTTGGCCAGGTCGAAGACGGTCAGGCCGACCCGCTCGTCCCGGGCGATGTTGCGTTCCTTGCGGCGGCCCTGCTCGGTGGAGATCAGGACGTCCCCGCCGTCCCGGGTCACCCAGACCACCGAACTCTGGGGACTGCCATCGGGGTTGATCGTCGCCAGCACCGCGGGGTGCGGGGAGTCGAGCAGCTTGCGTACCGTGTCGTTCAGCTCAACAGTCATGCGTCAGAGGTTAGGTGCCACGCACTTCGGGGGCCGAGGGGGTGGCGGCCGGACGCCGGGACTTCGCGAAGTCGGGCGCGGCAGCGTCAGGTCCAGGGGATGTTGCGCCAGGGGCTGGCCGGATCGGTGGTCAGGGTGAGGTGGGTGGCCAGCGAAGTGTCGTACCACTCCCCGAACTCCTCCTCGTCGAAGTGCAGGCAGCGCCCCAGCAGGTACCCGGCGGAGAACTCCTCCCACGAGCGGTACGTGCCGCGGGCCGCCTCGCTCGCCCGGACCACCGCGCGTTCGGCGTCTTCGAGGGTGCCGTAGCGGGTGCCGAGGCCCCAGCGGGCCATCTGCGAGGCCCGACCGTGGTCCCAGCCCTCGACGGAGCGGACCCAGGCGCCCTCGGCGAGCAGTCCGTCGGCCCGGAAGCGCTGCTCGTAGCGGGCGATGCGGCCGATCAGCCGCTGGACGCCGGCGATCTCGCCCTCGACCTCGGCGGAGGGGCGCGGCCTGGCGACAGTGACCCCGTCGGGGGTGAGCTGCGGTTCGGCCGCGCGCTGGGCGCTGAGGCGCAGGCTGGCCTCGGCGGCGTGCCGCCAGTGCTCGACGTCGACGGGCCCGGCGAAGTCGGAGGCGAGGACGCGGCGGACCCGCAGGGTGAACTCCCAGACGGGGCTGACGATGTCGGCGTCCAGCATGCGCTGGAGCACGCCGAGCCACTCCTCGGGGGTGGTGATGCCCCACATCTTGCGCAGGCGTTCGCGCTCGCGGGTGTAGCCGTTGCCGTGGTAGGCGAGGGCGTTCCAGAACTCCCCGTTCCTGACGGCGAGATGGGCTCCGACGGCGAGTCCGTGCGCGACCGGTCCGTGCAGCGGGCCGCCGGTGTGCAGGGCGTGCACGGCACCGGAGGCCAGGCCCCAGGAGTCGGCGGCGTCCCAGTGGGCGCGCCAGCGGGCGCGGTCGGCGGGGGTGGTGGTGAGGTAGGCCTCGGCGGGGCAGCCGGGGTTCACGGCGAGGTACGGGGGGTCGCGGTCGTCCCAGGCGTTGGCGAACCAGGCGAGGCTCTGGCGCACGTAGACCGTGTGGGGGTCGGGCACCGGGAGCATCCCGCGCGTGTAGACGGCGATGCTCCGGCCGTCGGGCATCGGGTGGAAGAGGGCCGACTTCGGATCGGCGTCCGCGTGGGCGCGGGACTGGGGCATGAAGAGCTCGGCGCGCGCGAGGGCGTCGAGGTACGCGGCCCAGTCGCCGCGCGCCTTGGTCTCGTACAGCTCCCGCTCAATGCGACTCGGCGCTATCCAGCCATGCATACCGGCAGCCTAACGGGACCGCCGCCGGGCCCGACCGAGGCCACCACCCGCGCCGCCGCCGACCCGCCAACGACGCGAGGTGAGATCCGTACCCCCTCTCGCCGTCCGGCGGGAGGGGGGCTTGGGTGCGTCGCGGCTCAGTCGAGCGGGAGGGCCTGGTGCGCGGCGACGATGGCGTCGATGCGGTGCGCCAGGTCGATGTCAGCCAGGGTCAGGACGTGCCCAGCATCGTGCGTGGTGATCCGCGCGGTCAGGCTGTCGATGCGGAGATCCAGGTCCGCGTGATGCTGAATCCTCCGGGACCGGTCAGCGATGGTGACGATCGCGGCCACGGCTGCGTGGTAGCGGATCTCGTACGTCCGGGCGATCTCGTCGCCCTGCCGCTCCCAGCCGGGCAGGCCGCCCAGTGCGGACGTGATCTCGTCGTCGGTCAGCGGCTTCGGAACTCCCACGTCATACCCCCTCGGTGACGGGTGCCAGGAGCTCGGCAAGGTCCCGGCCCACCGGCGCATCCTGCCACGGCCGCATCGCGCGCTCCAGGGTGCCCAGTTCCCGGAGCATGCGCACGGAGCGGGTCTCCGCTGCGATTGTCGCCGCCTCCCGTGCGATCTCGATGGCGTGGTCCGGCTCCCGAGCGACGGCCGCAGCGGTTGCGTGCCGTGCGAGGTAGACGCCCCGGTCGCGGCGCGCAGTCGATGGAACCGAGGCAAGGACCTGCGTCCACAGTCGCTCGGCCTCCTGTCCGAGGCCGAGGCGGCCGTAGCAGGTGGCGCGCTGCACTTCGAGGTAGCCGGGGGTCCGTCGACAGGCGTTGCCCCACGGAAGGTCGTCGTCGACGCGCGCGAGGAGACCGCCCGCGGTGTCGATGAGACGGTCGACGGCAGTGCGGTCGCCGGTGAGGCTGGCGCCGTGGGCCTGCTGCTGCATGGCCATGATGCGGACCTTGGGAACGAGGAGGGCGGCGTCCTCGAGCGCGGCCTCGCACAGGTCGATCACGCCGTGCCCGTCGCCCAGGTCGGTCCTGACCTGGGCCTGGTTGACGAGGGAGTAGCCGATGAGGTGGGGGTCTCTGGACCGGACCGCTATTTCCTGCGTCACTCCTCGCCAGAAGCTGGCGGCGCCGATGTCGCCGGCGTCTTGGTAGAGCCAGCCGACGAGCGCGGCATAGGCGGCGCCGACGCGAAGGAGTCCGCATCGGGTCTCACCTCGGGCGGAGCGGACGAGCTTGTCGATGAGCTGGTACTGGGCCGACACGGTGCCGATGAGGTCGTGAGGGCCGAGGAACATATCGGCGCGGTAGTGGCCTTCGAGCTGCTGCTGGAAGTAGTCGATGAGGGCTGGGTCGACATGTTGGGTGGCGACGGGGCCGGGCAGGAGCGCAGCCGCGGTGACGTTGACGAAGGTCCTGCGTTTCACGTCGTCCTCTTGAGGTGCCTCAGGTCGGATCCAGCCCGCGGGGGTCGTGAACCCCAGCTCTTCGGGCCAGCGGTGGAGCGCGTCGTGCAGGACGACCGCTGTTTCCTCTGGCGGCCAGCCAGGCTTGCCGCCCTCCCAGCGCCGCCAGGTGCGGGCGGACACCGTGAAGTGGGCGTCTGCCAGGAGCTGTTGCCCGTGCTGGGTGAGCTTCTCCGCTGCCTGGTCGGCGCTACGCCACCCGGCCCGGAGCCGGGCCGCGCGCAGCGCATCGTTGCGTGGGCTCATGGCCACAGTGTGAGGTGTCATCGCCTATGTCCCCGGCCATGGCCTATGCGTGGCCACGGGTGGCCACGCGATGGCCTGTCTGCCCATGTGCGTGTCGGCCCATCATCCTTCTGTGGCCCGGAACTCCGCAGGAAATCCGGGCCGTTCCACCCGCTGACGACGTAGGGAGTGACCCGGTGACCAGCCAGAACTGTGCCCGTGGCGTACTGAGCGCAGACACCCCGGACGGATGCCCCACACCGTGGGGCATCCTGGGTCTGGGCGAGCCCAGCGCGGACCTCCTCGACCGTGCCCGCGTCGGCTGGGAGCGCTTCGCAGGCATCGGCGAGGAGCCGGCCGATGCCTGAGGCCTACGAAGACGTGCCCCACCGCCTGCTTCACAAGCACGTCCGCGACATCGCATCCGGTGTCGAGGGCGAGCTGATGGCGGTCATCCACGAGGACGTCTCGGACGACGTCGTCTACCCGCGGTGGATCGACCTGGCGTACACCCGGACCGAGTCCGGCCGCGAGATCACCACCCACGCCGACAACGTGGAGGCCGTGTCGTGAGCAGTCCCCTGACCCCCGAGGACCTGGTCGCGAGGGTCCTCGTGCCGGACGACGACCGGCCTGGGCCCATGGAGGCCGCCCGCCTCGTCAACCAACTGCTGGCCTGCGGGCAGAGGGTCGGGTTCAGGCGGCACCGCATCCCGGTGGAGCGGCAGTACCCGGCGCTCGACGCGGCGATCAAGGACTGGATCCGGGAGGTCAAGGCGGGCCAGAAGTCCAGTGCCGCCGACGCCACGTGGGCCTACGCGCAGTCGCTCGCGCGGATCCCGCAAGCCATGGTCCGGGCGATGGAAAACTGCCAGGCCCCGCCCTCGTGAGCGAGTGGCAGCGCCAGGCACCACCACCACCACAACAACTGAGGAGGCGCTACCGCATGACCACCACCGAGGCGACCACCACCAGGGACGCCCGCTCGCTGATCAGCCCCGAGGAGTTCGCGGCCGTCGCGGCCACCGTGGCCGGCAACAACCCTGCCATGCGCTCCGCGGACGCCGACAGGATCACCCTGGAGGCCCTCAAGTTCGTGGCCGCCGCGGCCCAGTCCCCCGGGAACATGCGGCCCTCACGGATCGTCGACGAGGGCTGGCACGCCCTCATCCTCCACACGGCCGTCTACGCCCGCCTGTGCGCGCGTCTGCGCCGGTTCGTGCACCACGTGCCCGAGCTCCCGGACCCGAGCCGGTACACGAAGGGCGCCCTCGACCACACCACCAGTCGGATCCGCGAGGCAGGCTTCCCACCGGACCCGGAACTGTGGGTGGGTCCGCTGGACGGCATCCACTTGGCTGCGAACTGCCGCGCGGAACAACCGGACTGGACGCTCCTCCAGCCACGGCAGCCGGTGGTGACGGTCGCCGAATGGCCGGTCCGGTCCGCGCGGGGGGCGGGTCCCGTTCAGTAAGGTGTCGGCCCCCGGAAGCGTACGGAGGCGGACATGCGGGACGGTTCGGTCGCGGTGGTCGGCGGGAGCGTCGCCGGGTGCGCCTTCGCCGCGGCGGCGGCGCGGGCCGGCGCCCGCGAGGTGGTGGTGCTGGAGCGCACGCGCGGGCACCTCGCGGACCGGGGCGTCGGGCTGTGCGTCCACGACGACCGCGCCGCCGAGCTGCGCGCGGGCGGGGCGCTGCCCGAGGGGATCGCCGCGCACCGCCTGGAGCGGCGCCGATGGGTGGTCCGGGACCCCGGTTCGGCGGGCGGGCGGGTGATCTGGGAGCAGCCGTTCCCCTTCCACTCGTACCACTGGGGCCTGCTCTGGCGCGGGCTGCGCGGGGCCGTCCCGGACGCGGTGGTCTACCGGCAGGGCGAGACGGTGACGGGCGTGGCGTCGGACGGCCCGTACGCCGAGGTGCGGCTCGCGGGCGGCGGCGTCGAGCGGTACGACCTGGTCGTCGGCGCGGACGGCTACCGCTCCGCCGTGCGCGCGGCGGTCTGCCCGGAGTCCCGGCCGCACTACGCCGGGTACGTGTGCTGGCGCGGCAACCTCGACGCGGCGCGGCTCGCGGAACTCGGCGGCGCAGCCGACCCGGTGCCCGACGCGGTGACCACCGTCTGCTTCCCCGGCGGAACCTGCGTCGTCTACCGCATCCCCGGCCCCGACGGGCCCCGTCTGAACTGGGTGCTCTACGCCCCGCCCCCGCAGGACGGCGGGCTGCGCTTCGACGACCCGACGAGCTTCCCGCCGGGCGGGCTGACACCGGAACTCTCCGAGCACCTCGGTGCGTTGCTGGAACGGGAGTTCCCGCCGTACTGGGGCCGTGCGCTCGCGCTCACCGACCCGCGGGACACCTTCGTCCAGCCCATCTACGACCTGGAGACCGCGCGCACCACCGCCGGGCGCCTGCTGCTCGCGGGGGACGCGGCCAGCGTCGTACGCCCGCACAACACGAGCGGCGCCGCCAAGGCCCTCCAGGACGCCACCGCCTTCGCCGAGGGCTGGCGCCGGGCCGGCTCCTTCGAGGAGCTGCTGCGCGGCTACGAGGGGGCCCGCGGCCCCGCGGGCCGGGAGCTGGTGGCGCTGGCGCGCCGGCTCGGCCACGCCCAGGTGGAGCGGACCCCGGCCTGGGCGGACATGGGCCGCGCCGAGGCGGAGGCGTGGTGGCAGGGGCAGCTCGCCGGGGCCCCGGGCATCGGCGGGCAGGCGATGTCCCCGTAGGTCCTGACGGGCCATCATCTGGGGGTGACCGTGTCCGCGCAGGTCAGGAGCGTACGTACGCCAGTTGCACGGCGTGTCAGCCCGGCCGGAACCGTGCTTCCGGTTGCGGGAGGTGACGGGGTGTCCGTGAGTGGGGCGGGGACACGTCCCATGTCCCCGCCCGCTCACGGACAGGAGAGATCCGTTGCTCCGCTTCACCCGCTACACCGTCCCCGCAGCCCTCTGCGTGACTCTGCTGGCCGCGTCCCCAGGCCTCGCGCAGTCCGCCCACGCCCCCGGGAAGCCGCCGGTCGCGGCCGCCGGGCAGGCCATCCCCGGTACCGAGGCCCTGCTGGCGCAGGTGCAGTCGCTCGGCGCGGTCGGCGGGGTGCTCAAGCCCGTCACCGACCTGCTCGCGGCGGTGCTCAAGTCGCCCGACGGGAAGCTCCCGGAGGCGGACCTGGCCGCCTTCAAGGAGAAGATCGACGCGGCGCTCGCAGAGCTGAAGAAGAGCCTGCCCGCCGCACCGGACCTGCCCGTGCCGCTGCCGCCGGTGCTCGACCCGCCGAAGCTGCCGGTGGACCCGCCGAAGCTGCCCGTCGACCCGCCGAAGCTGCCGGTGGATGCCCCGAAGCTGCCCGTGGATGCGCCCAAGCTCCCGGTGGATGCCCCCAAGCTCCCGATCGCCGCCGCCGGGGCGCAGGCCGCCGCCGGTCCCCTGGACCTGGTCACCGGTGCGATCGACAAGCTCAAGGAGTCCGTCGACGGCCTCACGAAGGCCGCCGGACCCTGCGGCTGCTCGACCGACGCCAAGGCCAAGGCCACGGACGTCGTGACCAACCTGGTCGCCGCGCTGGTCGCCCTGCTGACGGGCCTCGGGCTGCCCCTGCCCCCGCTGCCCACCCTGCCCGTGGAGTAGCGGGCAGGGGACGCGGGGGGGGGGGGGGGGGGGGGGGGGGGGGGGGGGGGCGGGGGGGGGGGGGCCCCCCCCCTCCCGGGGCCCAGGACA
>NZ_JBVJUY010000026.1:0-11602 GCF_055604165.1 Streptomyces sp. NPDC037242 | reverse complement strand
TTTCTTTCCCTCCCCCCCCCCCCCCCCCCCCCCCTTACCCCCCCCCCCCCCCCCCCCCCCCCCCCCCCCCCCCCCCCCCCCCCCCCCCCCCCCCCCCCCCCGACCGCGCCCACCCCCTTGACGGGCCCCGGCGCCGGGGAGACGCTCCCGTCCCGCATTCGAGCGGGTACAGCTGGGGGGCCGGTATGCCGGAGGAGTCTGTCCAGACGGTGGGGGAGCTGCGGGCGCGGCTCATGGAGCAGGGGGCGCGGTGGTCCGTAAGCGAACACCTCGCGGACGGGGAGCCCGTGCCGCGGCCCTCGCTGGGCCTGGAGCCGGGGGCGAACCTGACGCGCGCGCAGGACGTGGGGGCCGTCGACCTGCGGGGGGTCATCGGCCACGCGAGCGGGAACCCGAACCTCACCCGGCGCAGGGCGGCGCACGGCCTGCTGGCCGAGTCGGCTGAAGCGTCGGAGGCGGCAGAAGCGGCGGGAGCAACAGCGGTGCCGGTCGTGGGGGCGCGGCCGACCGCCGTGGACTGGCGCAGCCGCTGGGGGTGGCCGTGGATCACCAAGGTGAAGGACCAGAACCCCTGCGGCTCCTGCTGGGCCTTCGGGGCGGCCGGGCTGGTGGAGTCCATGGCCCGCATCGAGCACGACGTATGGGCGGAGCGCTCCGAGGGCGACGTGCACGACGGCCTGCGGTTCACCTGCGGGCAGGGCAGCAACCCCGAGACCGCGCTCGACTGGATCAGGACCAACGGCGGTCTCGCCGACCCGGACTGCTGGCCGTACTCGACCCCGCCCGCCGGACTGCCCGCCGACCGGCGCGACGCCTGGCGCGCCGAGTACAGGCCGAGCTGGGACCGCTCCGGCCGCACGGTCCGGATCACCGACTACGTGCGCCTGGGCGACGTGGAGCAGCAGAAGGTGTGGCTGGACACGGTCGGCCCGCTGACCGCCTGCTTCGACGTGTACGACGACTTCTTCGGGCTGGGCTCCGGCGTCTACCACCGCACCAGCGACCGGCTCGCGGGCGGCCACTGCGTACTGATCGTCGGCTACGACGACGCGGCCGGGTGCTGGCTGTTCAAGAACTCCTGGGGGACCGGCTACCACGTCGGGGGCTACGGCCGGATCGCCTACGGTGAGGTGAAGATCGACTACTGGGCCAAGTGCGGCCTGCGCGGTACGAACATCGACCCCTGGGCCAAGCGCCGCCTGCACACCGGCAACGTCTACGAGAGCGGCAACGGCCGTGCCCACCGCAACTTCGAGCTGCTCGCCACCACAGGCGGGGCCCGCCTCCAGCACTGGTGGCGCGAGGGCGACGCCCCCTTCGGCTGGTCGCGCGCGGGAGCCTTCGCCAACGACGCCTCCGGCCAGCCGGCCTTCACCGGGACCACCTACAACCGGAACATGGAGTCCCTGCACGTCACCACCGGCGGACGGCTGCGCCACTGGTACTACGAGCAGTCCGGCGGCGCCTGGCGCGACGGCGGGGCCTTCGGCCCGGGCGACGCGGCGGTCGGCTCGACCCCGGCCTTCATACAGAGCGACTACGGCAAGCCGGGCAACTTCGAGGTGGTCGTCCGGACCGCCGACGGCCGCCTCAACCACTGGTGGCGGATCAACGGCGCCCCCTGGACCTGGAACGACGGCGGCCGCTTCGCCTCCGGCATCGCCCACTACGGCCCGGCCCTCGTCCAGACGCGCGGCCGCCACCTCGACCTGGTCGCCACCCGTACGGACGGCCGGATGCAGCTGTGGTGGCGCGACGACCCGAACGGCTTCGCCTGGCGCGCCGGGGAGGTCTTCGGCAGCGGGGCCACCTCCGCGCCCTGCCTGATCGAGGGGCAGTACGGGGCCGCGGACGAGGACACCGCCGGGAACTACGAGCTGTGCGTGGCCGTCGGCGGCGGGCGCGTCGAGCACTGGTGGCGGGGCAACGCGGGCGGCGGCTCCTGGAGCCGCAGCGCGGTCTTCGGGCACGACGTGCTCGCGGTCACCGGGATGCTTCAGGGCAGCTTCGGGTTCAACCTGGAAGTCGTCGTCCTGCGCACCGACCGCCTGCTCCAGCACTACTGGCGGGACGGCGCGGGCTGGCACGAGGGGTCGGTGATCGGCCCCGCCTGAGCCGAGGTCGAGGGGAGCACGGTGGAGGTGCGAAAGGTCGTACTCGCGCCCGGTGAGTCGTACGAGCTGCGGCTCACCGGGCGCGGGGCGCGCGGATACGTGTGGACCTGGCAGGTGACCGGGGACGAGGACGCCGTCTCGGTGGCGCAGGACCCCGGCGGGGAGCTGCCCGGGGAGCCGGCGGGCGGCGTCCCTCCGGGGGCCGCGGTGGAGCGCGTGTACGTCGTACGGGCCCGAGGCGCGGGCGGGCGGGCCCGGGTCCGCTTCGCGCAGGTCCGGCCGCCCTACCCGGACGAGGCCGCGTACGACGAATTCGTGCTCGACGTTCAGGTGGACGTCGAGCGGGACTAGGTCCGGATGCCGGACAGTGGGGAGCCATGTACCCCTGTTGTATCTATCCTGTGCGCATGCCATCAGCCGCCACGACCGCGACCGCCACCACTGCCGCCCCGACCGCCGCCGAGCGCGTCTACCAGCACGTCAAGAACGGGGTGCTCGACCGCCGCTACGAGGGCGGCACCCTGCTCACGGAGGGCGAGCTCGCGGAGGCCGTAGGGGTCTCCCGCACGCCGGTGCGCGAGGCGCTGCTGAGGCTGGAGACCGAGGGGCTGCTGAAGCTGTACCCGAAGAAGGGCGCGCTGGTGCTGCCGGTCTCCGCGCAGGAGATCGCCGACGTGATCGAGACCCGGCTGCTGGTGGAGGAGTTCACCGTACGCAGGGCCGTACCGGCGCCGCCCGGGCTGCTGGACCGGCTCGCGAAACTGGTCGACGAGCAGCGGCGGCACGCGGCGCAGGGCGACCTCGCCGCGATGATGGCCGCCGACCGGGGCTTCCACGCCGAGATCGTGCGCAGCGCAGGGAACCAGATCCTGAGCCGGCTCTACGACCAGCTCCGCGACCGGCAGCTGCGGATGGGCGTGGCCCTGCTGCACGCGCACCCGGAGCGGGTGGAGCGGACGCTGGCCGAGCACGCGGAGATCCTGGCCGCACTGCGGGCGGGCGACGCGGAGACGGCCGCGGCGGCGGTACGGGCGCACGTGGGCCGGGTCGAGGCGCTGGTGCGGGGGTCGGGCCGATGAGCTCGCAGAGCCCGGCGGGTCCGTCGAGCCCGGCCGCCGCCCTCCCGAAGGACCCTCCCGGCGGGCGCCGGGCGGTGGCGATCTGGTCGATCGGCGTCGCCGTCTACTTCGTCGCGGTGATCTTCCGCACCAGCCTGGGCGTCGCCGGACTGGACGCGGCCGACCGCTTCCACGTCAACGCCTCGGCGCTGGCCGCCTTCTCGCTGCTCCAGCTCCTGGTGTACGCGGGCATGCAGATACCGGTGGGCCTGATGGTGGACCGGCTCGGCACGAAGAAGGTGCTGACGCTGGGGGCCGTCCTCTTCACCGCGGGCCAGATCGGCTTCGCGCTGTCCCCCTCGTACGGGATGGCCCTGGCCGCCCGCGCCCTGCTGGGCTGCGGGGACGCGATGACCTTCATCTCGGTGCTGAGGCTCGGCACGCGCTGGTTCCCGGCCCGGCGCGGACCGCTGATGGCCCAGCTGGCGGGGCTGGTGGGGATGGCCGGCAACCTGGTCTCCACGCTGGTGCTGGCGCCCGTCCTGCACGGGGTCGGCTGGGTGCCGGCCTTCGCGGGCAGTGCGGTGGCGGGGCTGGTGGTGCTCGTACCGCTGGTGCTGTTCCTGCGGGACCACCCGGAGGGGCACGCGGCGCCGCCGGTGGCGCGGGGGGCGGGCGGCGGGTTCGTACGCCGCCAGATCGCCGACTCGTGGAAGGAGCCGGGCACCCGGCTCGGGCTGTGGGTGCACTTCACGACGCAGTTCCCGGCGATGGTGTTCCTGCTGCTGTGGGGCATGCCGTTCCTGGTGGAGGCGCAGGGGCTGTCGCGGACCACCGCGGGCGGGCTGCTGACGCTGGTGGTCGCCTCGAACATGGCGCTGGGGCTGGTCTACGGCCAGATCGTCGGCCGCCGCCAGTCGGCCCGGATCCCGCTGGCCCTGGGCACGGTCGGGCTCACCGCGCTGCTGTGGGCCTCGGTGGTGCTCTACCCGGGCGACCGGGCGCCGATGTGGCTGCTGGTGACGCTGTGCCTGGTGCTGGGGATGTGCGGGCCGGCGTCGATGATCGGCTTCGACTTCGCGCGGCCCGCGAATCCGGCGGAGCGTCAGGGGACGGCCTCCGGAATCACCAACATGGGCGGTTTCATCGCCTCGATGACGACGCTCCTGGTGGTGGGCATCCTGCTGGACGCCACCGACGACGACTACCGCATCGCCTTCTCGTCGGTCTTCGTCCTGGAGTTCCTGGGCATCACCCAGATCCTCCGGCTCCGCGGCCGCGCCCTGTCCCGCGAGCGGGAACGCCGCGCCCCCTTCCCGGTGCAGGCCGTGGCGGAGGCGGAGGCGGAGGCGGAGGCGGGAGCGGAGGCCGGAGCGCCGCGCAACGGCAGTTCCAGCCCCGCCGGCGTCTGAGACGCGGGCGGAGCCGGGCCCGACCGCGCTACGGAGTGACGGCGAAGTGGGCCAGGATGGCCGCGGCCAGGGCCTCGTCGCCCTCGACCTTGACCCGGTCGGCCACCGCGTGCGGCCGTACCCGCCCGGCCGCGAGGCGCACGTACGTCTCCCAGTCCAGCGTCAGCGTCACCGCCGGGCCGAGCGAGGGCGCCTTGTCCACGCTGCCCCGCCCGTCCGCGTCCACCCGTACCGTCCGCATGAACTCCAGCGGGCCGTGCACGTCGATGACGACCGCCGAGTTCGCCGGCGCGCCCGCGAGCTTCGCGACCACCTTCGGCAGCCCGGCGAGCAGGATGTCCCGCGCCACATGCGCACCGGGCGAGTCCCAGTTGCCCGCCGCGCCCAGCGCCGCCCGCAGGTCCTGCTCGTGGATCCACACGTCGAACGCCCGCAGCCGCAGCGCCGTCTCCAGCGTCACCTGGTCGCCCAGAGGACCCCGCACCATGGTGTCCGGATCCCGCTTCTCGTTGCGCAGCTGCCGCGCGCGGCGGATGACCGTGTACTCCAGCTCGGAGGTCATCTCCGGGGCGGTGTGGTGCCGGCGTACGTCAACCTGCACCTCCATGTACCGGGTGAACTCGTCCACCACGTGCCGCAGGTCCCGAGCGACGGTGTGGATCGGCCGCGGGTCCCCGAGCTGCTCGCATTCGACGCCGATGATGTGTGACACCACGTCGCGCACGGACCAGCCGGGGCACGGGGTCGCCCGGTTCCACTCGCCCTCCGTGAGGGGGAGGACCAGCTCGGATATCGCCTCGATGGAGTGCGTCCACGCGTCGGCATAGGGCTGGAGGCTGGGATGCGGATGGACGGTCAACGGGACCCCTCGCGTGCTGTTCGGTGGCGCGTTCTGGAAGCTTGTGGACTGGCTTCAAAACTACGCTGCCGGTGAGCACCCCGGCAGTGCTTTCGTGTGACGATCGTAGGCCCGAGTTGACGGCTTGAATGCCAGGACGGTGGTACTGTGCGCGCCTCGCTGATCCAAATCGCGGTGAATGAGGGCGAGTCGGTGGGTTCCCGCCGCTCCCGCGTCGCCGATCTCGTACGGGAGCAGGACCGCTCCGACCTCGTCGTCCTGCCCGAACTGTGGACCGTGGGGGCCTTCGCCTACGAGCAGTTCGAGACCGAGGCCGAGCCGCTGGACGGCCCGACCTTCGAGGCCGTGTCCAAGGCGGCGCGCGACGCCGGGGTCTGGCTGCACGCCGGCTCGATCGTGGAGCGCGCGGGCGACGGTTCGCTCTACAACACCGCGCTCGTCCTCTCCCCGACGGGCGAACTCGCGGCCACGTACCGCAAGATCCACCGCTTCGGCTTCGACCAGGGCGAGGCGGTGCTCATGTCCGCCGGCGACTCCCTCACCACCGTGGTCCTGCCGGAGCAGACGCTCGGCATCGCCACCTGCTACGACCTGCGCTTCCCCGAGCTGTTCCGCGGCCTGGTCGACGCCGGGGCCACCACCATGGTCGTGTCCGCGGGCTGGCCGGCCCGCCGCCGGGCCCACTGGACCCTGCTGAACCGGGCCCGCGCGGTCGAGGACCAGTCGTACGTCCTGGCCTGCGCGACGGCAGGCACCCACGCGGGCGTCGAACAGTCCGGGCACAGCCTGGTGGTGGACCCGTGGGGCGAGGTGCTGGCGGAGGCCGGCCCCGGGGAGGACGTGCTCACGGTCGAGCTGGACCCGGCGAAGGTCGCCGAGACGCGCGAACAGTTCCCGGCGCTGAAGGACCGCCGACTGGGTCGCTAGAGGTCTTCCTCTGAGGCCTCCCTCAGAGGTCTTCCTCGCGCTCTTTTTCGGCCATTCTGATCACGCACACGGCCACGGCGATCAGCAGCGCCGCGTCCGCATCCTCCCGGATCACGTCCACGGCGTACGTCTCGCGGACGCGGTACCACTGGCGGGAGATCAGCGAGAGCAGCTCGCCGTCGTACTCGACCTTGAACTCGCGGTCCAGGATCCGGCCGCTGATGTCGAGCTCGGTGCCCTCGACCAGGGTCACGAGGTAGTGGTTGCGCAGCAGCGAGAACCGCTTGCGGCGGATCACCGCGAGCCGCCGTCCGTCCCGCTCCAGGGTCATCGCGTCGCGGAAGCCGAGCAGCTTCTCCCGCAGCGTGATCAGGATCCGGCCCTCGGGGTCCTTCAGCTCCAGGGTGTCCCGGAACCGCAGCGCCTTCCCGTCCACGAGGAAGGCGTGCCGGCCGTCCTCGTCCTCGATCCAGTAGTCGTCCCCGATGGCCAGCATTTTGTCCCGAACCAGGTATTTCATGCCGTGATCGCTGCCCGCGATAGGTTGCCGTCATGCCTCTGCTCTACGTGACCGACCTGGCGTACCCGGCGCGCGGCCGCCGCTACTGCGACGAGGACATCTTCCTCACCTCGCGGCTGCGGACGCACTTCGACCTGGCCCTGTGCCACCCGCTGGACGCCCACGCCCTGATGCCCGGCTTCGACGCGGTCGTGGTCCGCAACAGCGGGCCCGTCCTGCACTACCAGGAGGCGTACGACGCCTTCCGCGCGGCCGCGCTCGCCGCCGGGACCCGCGTGTACAACCCGCTCACGGGCCGCGGTGACATGGCGGGCAAGCAGTACCTCCTCGACCTGACGGAGGCCGGCTACCCCGTGATCCCGACGATCGACGACCCGGCGCGGCTGGGGCTGCTGCCGGACGTCCCCTCGTACGCGGTGAAGCCCAAGCAGGGCGCGGACTCGATCGGCCTGACCTTCACCGCGACCCCGTCGGCGGCGCCGGGCGAGATGCTGATCCAGCCGCGCATCGACTTCGCGTACGAGGTGTCCTTCTACTTCGTGGACGACGCCTTCCAGTACGCCCTGTACGCCCCGGACCCGGCGCGCCGCTGGGAGCTGACCCCGTACGAGCCCTCGGCGGCCGACCTGGCCTTCGCCCGGGCCTTCGTCGACTGGAACACCCTCGACCACGGCATCCAGCGCGTGGACGCCTGCCGGGCGCCTTCGGGCGAGCTGCTGCTGGTCGAGCTGGAGGACCTGAACCCGTACCTCTCCCTGGACCTGCTCCCGGAGGCCGTGCAGGATCGTTTCGTCACGGCCCTCACGGAATCCCTCCACACCTTCCTCGCCGCCTGACCCTGCGATGTCAGAGGCGGATGCCAGGCTCTGGGCATGGACAAGCAGACCTTCTGGAAGCTGATCGAGACGGCCCGTGCGGAGGCAGTGGCGGACGATGTGGCGGCGCGCGCGGCGCAGTTGCTCGCGGGGCGGCCGGCGGCCGAGATAGCCGCGGCCCAGCAGGTGCTGTGGGACCTGCTGGCGGAGTCCTACCGCGCCCCGCTCTGGGCCGCGGCCTACGTCATCAACGGCGGCTGCTCGGACGACGGCTTCGACTACTTCCGGGGCTGGCTGCTGACCCAGGGCGAGGCGGCCTTCGGCCGCGCCCTCGCCGACCCGGATTCGCTCGCCGACCACCCGGCGGTCCGCGCGGCGGCCTCCGAGGGCCTGGAACTGTGGGACGAGGAGGCCCTCTCGATCGCCTGGACGGCCTACGAGTCCGCCACCGGCCGCGAACTCCCCTCGGACTCCTTCACGATCGGCTACCCGCCGCTGGATCCGTCCTGGGACTTCGACTTCGACGACACGGCCGAGACCGCCTCCCGACTTCCCCAGCTGAGCGCCCTCTTCGGCTGACCGGCGGTCATTCGGCCCAGGGGTCCCAGCCCTCGGCGGTCAGCCGGTCGTGCTCCCGCCAGTGCAGGAACCCGACGGGCTCGGGCCCGGACGCGCAGCGCTCCAGGAAGGCGGCCATCCCGCCTGCGTGCACGGTGTAGGGGCCCCCTTCGCCGATGGTCTCGACGACCGGCCAGCTGTCGCTGTCCTCGCCGGTGACCAGCCAGAAGTACTCCTCCTCCGACTCGCCGTAGCCCCAGGCGACGAGCGATTCGGAGCTCCAGCCGGCCGGCGCGTGCGGCAGGTGCCGTTCCGGGGCCTGCTCGCGGCACAGCAGGGTGAGGTCCACCAGCCCGACGCCCGCCCAACTGCTCGGCCCGTCAGGGGAGTCTGTGTACGGCGGGGCGATCCACAGCCCGCCGGGGCAGTCCACATACACATCGGCCAGGCCGCCCCCGTACACCTCCATGAAGGCGCGATAGTCGGAAGGCAGCCGCAGCCCGAGCTCCCGCTCGGCCCGCGGCACGTCGAGCAGATCGCGCGGCCCGCCCCCGGCACTGCCGGCGCACGGCGTGAGCACGCGGCCCAGCCCGCCCAGCAGGGCGGCGGCGGGTTCCGGGCCGGGACGGTGGGACACGAGACCTCCGGTGGCGTCAGAGCGCGCCGGTCTCAAGCTCCAGCGCGAACGGCTCCGGCAGCCGTACCGGCGTGCCGAAGGGGTGGGGGCCGTCGACCTTGGTGTAGCCGAGCGGCCCGGGCTCGGCGAACAGGGTCACAGTCTTTTCCATCCGGTCGACGAGCAGGTACAGCGGGGCCCCGTACTCGGCGTACCGCTTGCGCTTCACGACGCGGTCGGTCTCCGCGGTGGACTCCGAGGCCACCTCGACGATCAGCGGCGTCTGGTCGGGCCGCAACGCCCGGGCCGTGCGGCCGAGTGCGTGCGGAACCACTGCGATGTCCGGGACGTACCAGTTCAGCGAGCCCGGGAGATCAAGGTCACCGGAGCCGGACATGCAGTCGAGCGCGTCCACCGCGTCCGACAGTTGCTCCCGCAGGGCGTGCCGCACGTGCTCGTGGTCCCAGCCCGGCGGCGCGTAGCCGATGACGCCCTCCCGCAGCTCGGCCCGCGCCCCGGGAAAGCGCCGCACCGCGTACTTCAGGGCGTGCTCGGGGTCGACGGCCCGGTCGTCGTCTCGCGCGGTGGTCATCGAGGACGCCCCCTTTGCCGGCTGCTGCGGCCAGGCTCCCACGACCCCCGGCGGGCCCGCGTCACCCCCGCGGGTGCATATGCCGGGGAGTGGCACCCTTGTCGCATGAATTCTGCCGCGCCCGCACCCCGTCGCGCCCGTGTCCGTGCTCCCGAGCTGATCGGCAAGGGAGGCTGGCTCAATACAGGTGGCAAGCCGTACACCCTCGCTGACCTGCGGGGACGGATTGTGATTCTCGATTTTTGGACCTTCTGCTGCATCAACTGCCTGCACGTCCTCGACGAGCTGCGGGAGCTGGAGGAGAAGCACCGGGACACCGTCGTGATCATCGGCGTGCACTCGCCGAAGTTCGTGCACGAGGCCGAGCACGCGGCCGTGGTCGACGCCGTCGAGCGGTACGAGGTGCACCACCCGGTGCTCGACGATCCCGAGCTGGCGACCTGGAAGCAGTACGCCGTGCGGGCGTGGCCCACGCTCGTCGTGATCGACCCCGAGGGGTACATCGTCGCGCAGCACGCCGGCGAGGGGCACGCGCACGCCATCGAGCGGCTCGTCGAGGAGCTGGAGGCCGAGCACGAGGCCAAGGGGACGCTGCGGCGCGGGGACGGGCCGTACGTGGCTCCCGAGCCGGTGGCGAGCGACCTGCGGTTCCCGGGCAAGGCGATCGTGCTGCCGTCGGGGAACTTCCTGGTGTCCGACTCCACGCGGCACCAGCTGGTGGAGCTGGCCCCGGACGGGGAGAGCGTCGTACGGCGCATCGGCAGCGGGGAGCGGGGCTTCGGTCCCGACGCCTTCAGCGAGCCGCAGGGGCTGGCGCTGCTGCCCGACGGGCGGGTCGTGGTCGCGGACACCGTCAACCACGCGCTGCGCGTCCTCGACCCCGCCACCGGCGCCGTCGAGACCGTCGCCGGCACCGGCCGCCAGTGGTGGCAGGGCTCGCCGACCTCCGGGCCCGCCCTGGAGGTGGACCTGTCCTCGCCGTGGGACGTGGCCTGGTGGCAGGGCCGGGTGTGGATCGCGATGGCCGGCGTCCACCAGCTGTGGGCGTACGACCCGCAGACCGGCACGGTCGAGGTCGCGGCCGGGACGACCAACGAGGGCCTGCTCGACGGCCCCGCCGCCGAGGCCTGGTTCGCGCAGCCGTCCGGGCTCGCGGCCACCGAGGACCGGCTGTGGATCGCCGACTCCGAGACCAGCGCCCTGCGCTACGTCCACCGCACCGAGGCGGGCTACGCCGTCACCTCCGCCGTCGGCACCGGACTGTTCGACTTCGGCCACCGGGACGGGGACGCGGCGCAGGCGCTGCTCCAGCACCCGCTCGGGGTCACCGCCCTGCCCGACGGCTCGGTCGCGGTGTGCGACACGTACAACCACGCGCTGCGCCGCTACGACCCGGCCACCGGGCAGGTCTCGACCCTCGCGACCGACCTGCGGGAGCCCAGCGACTCCGTGCTGGTCGGGGACGACATCGTGGTCGTCGAGTCCGCCCGGCACCGGCTGACCCGGCTCCGGCTGCCGGAGGAGGCGGTACGGGTCGACGCGGTCGCCCACCGCACGCAGCGCGCCGCGACCGAGGTCGCCCCGGGCACGCTCCGCCTCGACGTGGTCTTCCAGGCGCCGAGCGGGCAGAAGCTCGACACCCGGTACGGGCCCTCGACGCGGCTGCTGGTCTCCTCGACCCCGCCGGAGCTGCTGGCGGCGGGGGACGGCGCCGGGACCGACCTGTTCCGGGAGCTGGTGCTCGCCGACGGGGTGCGCGAGGGCGTGCTGCACGTCTCGGCGATGGCCGCCTCCTGCGACGACGACCCGGAGAACGAGTACCCGGCCTGCCACGTCCACCAGCAGGACTGGGGTGTTCCGGTGACGGTGACCGCGGGCGGCGCGACCCGGCTGCCGCTCGTCCTCGCCGGCCTCGACGCCTGAGCCGTACGTACGTAGCCCGTACGGACGCGGGGGGGGGGGGGGGGGGGGGGGGGGGGGGGGGGGGGGGGGGGGGGGGGGGGGGGGGGGGGGGGGGGGGGGGGGGGGGGGGGGGAAGGGGGGGGGGGGGGGGGGGGGGGGGGGGGGGGGGGGGGGGGGGGGGGGGGGGGGGGGGGGGGGGGGGGGGGGGGGGGGGGGGGGGGGGGGGGGG
>NZ_JBVJUY010000025.1:55022-124377 GCF_055604165.1 Streptomyces sp. NPDC037242 | reverse complement strand
GCGTCTGATGGATCCGCCCCTGACCAGCGTGCGCCAGCCGATCGAGGAGATGGGCCGCACGATGACCAGGCTGCTGCTCCAGAAGATCGCCGAGGAGTCCCGAGCCGGCGCCGCCCCGACGCAGGGCATGGGTGAGGAGCCGCGCCGGGTGCTCCCGACGGAACTGGTCGTGCGGGACTCCTCCTGAGTCGCTCCGCCAGCCAGCCAGCCAGCCAGCCAGCCAGCCAGCCGGCTGCTCCGCACCGAGCGTGCCGAGGCCCGGAGCCCCGCCGGAAGGGAATGCTTCCGTAAGGCTCCGGGCTCGTCACCTGCCCTGCGTCACAGCGCCGGGTGGGCGTTCTTCATGAGCTCCTGGAACTGGGCGGAGAACCACTGGCCGGCGAGCGGTGCGTTCGGGAGGGACCCCGACATGCTGTTGCCGTTGCGTACGTTGCCCGTGTAAGTGGGGTCGCACATCCGGTCGAAGCCCTTGCCCTCGTTGTTCGGGATCTCCTTGCTCGCCCCGTCGGACTCGCCCGGGGGCTTGATCCACACGTAGGCGTCGATGCCGGCGGCCGGGGCCGCTTGAGGTCGTTCGCCGAGGCCGGCGCCGGACTGGTTGCACCAGTTGCCGAGGTGGATGCGCCGGTCGTAGCGGCCGCCGTTGACGTACGTGTCAACGCTCGTCAATGCGCCGGGTCCGGTCGGGCGGGCGGTGCCGCCCCAGCCGTTGCGGGAGGTGTCGATCAGCATGCCGATGTTGGCGTCGAAGCCTAGGGAGACCAGCTTGGTCCGCATGCCTTGGGCGTAGGACAGTTCGTCGGTGTAGCGGTTCCAGTCGACCCACTTCGACTGGCGCACGGAGGTGCCGTTGACGGAGTCCTCGATCTTGAAGTGGTCCTCCTTCAGGGCGCTGTAGTTGGCGGTGTTGACGATGAAGCCGTGCACCTTGGAGAGTGTGGAGCCCTCGGCGGTCGCGGCCTGCTTGAACATCTCGGCGGAGGCGCCGAGGTTGTCGTCCCAGCCGAGCCAGCCGTGGTGGCCGGCGTCGACGTAGTTGTAGACGTTGGCGATCGAGCCGAGCTTGTTCAGGGCGTAGCCGACGCCCTTGACGTAGTTGCCGTTGGTCTTCATCACGTCGCAGTTGGCGGTTGCGGTGGGGCGGCCGGAGACGTTGGTGACCAGGTTCGGCAGGGAGTCGATCTCGACGGTGGTGACGATCCGCAGCCCCGCGTACTTGCTCTCGGCGAGGATCGCGGCGATCGGGTCGATGTACTGCGTCTTGTACTTGTCGATCTCGGTGGGGCCCAGCTCGCCGTTGGAGGCGAGCGCGGAGCAGTCCCGTCCGGGCAGGTTGTAGATCACCAGCTGGACGACGAGTTCGCCGCTGCCCTTCTGTGTCAGGGCAGCGTCCAGGTGGTCGCGCAGACCCATCGTGCCGCTCGTGCCCGTGACGAGGGCGATGCGGTCCAGCCATACGGCGGTGGGCTGGTTGGAGACCCTGCTGCCGCCAGGTTCGGCGGCGGCATGGGCCGACCACTCGGGGTTCACGTACATCTTGGCGCCGGCGTAGGGGTTGTCGACCTTGCCGCCGGTGGGCGGAGGCGTGGTCGGCGGCGTCGTGGGCGGGGTCGTCGGGGGTGTCGTGGGGGGCTGGGTCGGGTCGGTGGCGCCGTTGCAGGTGACACCGTTGAGCTTGAAGGTCGCGGGGACGGCGTTCGTGCCGGTGTGCGAACCGTTGAACCCGAAGGAGGTCGAACCGCCGGTGGCCAGCGACCCGTTGTAGGACATGCTCTTCGCGGTCACCGCGGCCCCGGACTGGGTGATGGTGGCGTTCCAGCCCTGGGTGACCTGCTCGCCGTTCGCGTAGGACCACTCCACGGTCCAGGAGGCGACCGGGTCACCGGTGTTGGTGACGATCACGTTGGCGCCGAAGCCGGTGTTCCACTGGTTCGAGATCTGGTACTCGACCTTGCAGCCGGCGGCGGTGGCGGCGCCGGCGCTGGTGCCGAACGCCGTGGCCGTGGCGCCGGCGGCCGTGACGAGACTGAGGGCCGCCAGTAAGGCGGTGCGGGGGATGGTGCGGCTCATGTCGCGGAGTGCCTTTCAGTTCAGGGTGCGCAGGCGGTCGCACACCCGGTGCCGAATGGGGGGAGTGCCGTTGTGCGGAGGGGTGACGTCATACAGGGGGTGCCGTCATGCGGAGCGGGCCCGGTCGTCGGAACCGGGCGGTGGCGCGGTCGATGAACCCGTGTCCGCAGGTGTGTTCGCCGCTCTCGCCCGCGACCGGGGGCCCGGTCCGCGACCGAGGCGAGGCGAGGGTGGGGAACGGATGAGCCACTGGCTCGGGTCGTCGCAGGCGATCCCGGGAACCGGGAGGTACCGCCGTCGCGCGAGGTCAGCACTGCTCCGCCGAGCAGTGCTGGCAGATGGAACCGCTCCCACTGGTTGGGGCCAGACCGTAGCGCCAAGTGCCGCCAAGCAAAAGAGGAGTTGAGTAAATTCCTCGCAGATTGCTTTCGACTCTTCACACGTCTTGACGCCGTCGCGCCGCCTCTGCACAGTGGGAGCGCTCCCACTGGTTCAGAGCTTATGCGTAGCCGCTCCTCCCACCCCGTCTCCCCGAGCCGCGAGGAGAACCATCCGCATGCCGTCACATCCCCCACCCGGAATCCACGGACGACGCAAACTGCTGACCGCATCCGCCACGGCCGTGGCCCTCTCCCTCCCCCTGGGCCTCACGGCCGTCGGCGCCACCACCGCCGCAGCCGCGGCGGTGCAGTGCAGCGTCGACTACAGGACCAACGACTGGGGTTCGGGCTTCACCGCCGAACTCACCCTCACCAACCGGTCCGCGACCGCCCTCGACGGCTGGAACCTCACCTACGACTACTCCGGCAACCAGCAGCTGACCAACGGCTGGAACGGCGTTTGGACCCAGTCCGGCAAGAGCGTCCGCGTCTCGGCCCCGGACTGGAGCAAGACCGTCGCCCCCGGCGCGGCCGTCACCGCCGGCGCCCAGTTCAGCTACAGCGGGACCAACGCCGCCCCCACTTCCTTCGCCGTCAACGGCACCCCGTGCACCGGAGCCCACCAACCCCCGGTCGCCGTCCTGACCAGCCCCACCGCCGGCGCCGTCTACACGGCGGGCACTCCCGTCCCGCTGGCCGCCACCGCCGCCGCGGCCGACGGCGCCACCGTGGGCAAGGTCGAGTTCTACAGCGACACCACGCTCCTGGGCACGGACACCACGGCGCCCTTCACCCTGGATGCCACCGGCCTCGCAGCCGGTTCCCACTCCCTCTACGCCAAGGCCTACGACAGCCTCGGGGCCTCCGCCGAGTCGGCCCCCGTCGGCATCACCGTCGCCGCAGGCCCCGCACTCGTCGCCACCCCCGGGCAGTTCTCCGTACGCCGCGGGGAGACGGGCACCTTCGACCTGAAGCTCTCCAAGCAGCCGGCCGCGAACGTCACGGTGGGCGTCGCCCGCACCTCGGGCAACACCGACCTCGCGGCGACGCCCGCCACGCTCACGTTCACCCCGGCGAACTGGAACACCGCCCAGAAGGTGACGGTCACCGCCGGGACCACCGGCAGCGGCTCCGCCGTCTTCACCGTGACCGCCCCCGGCCACGCGAAGGCCGAGGTGACGGTCACCGAGTTGGCCGCCGACTCCACGTACGACGCACGCTTCCTCGACCTCTACGGGAAGATCACCAGCCCCGCCAACGGCTACTTCTCGCCCGAGGGCATCCCGTACCACTCCGTCGAGACACTGATCGTGGAGGCCCCGGACCACGGGCACGAGACGACGTCGGAGGCCTACAGCTATCTGATCTGGCTCCAGGCGATGTACGGGAAGACCACCGGGGACTGGACCAAGTTCAACGGCGCGTGGGAGACCATGGAGAAGTTCATGATCCCCACGCACGCCGACCAGCCCACGACGGGCTCCTACAACGCCTCCAAACCCGCCACCTACGCCCCCGAGCACGACCTGCCTTCGCAGTACCCGGCCAGGCTCGACGGGACGGTCGCCGCCGGCGTGGACCCCATCGCGGGCGAGCTGAAGAGCGCGTACGGCACGGACGACATCTACGGCATGCACTGGCTCCAGGACGTCGACAACGTCTACGGCTACGGCAACGAGCCCGGAAAGTGCTCCACCGGACCGGCCGCGACCGGGCCCTCGTACATCAACACCTTCCAGCGCGGGCCCGAGGAATCGGTCTGGGAGACCGTTCCGCACCCCACCTGCGACAAGTTCGCCTACGGTGGCAAGAACGGCTACCTCGACCTCTTCACCGGGGACGCCTCCTACGCCAAGCAGTGGAAGTTCACCAATGCCCCGGACGCCGACGCGCGCGCCATCCAGGCCGCCTACTGGGCAGACATCTGGGCCAAGGAGCAGGGCAAGGGCACCCAGGTCACCGCGACCGTCTCCAAGGCGGCGAAGATGGGCGATTACCTGCGGTACTCCATGTTCGACAAGTACTTCAAGAAGACGGGGAACTGTGTCGGGCCGACCATCTGCCCCGCCGGTACCGGCAAGGACAGCGCGCACTACCTGATGTCCTGGTACTACGCCTGGGGCGGTGCCACCGACACCTCGGCCGGCTGGTCCTGGCGGATCGGCTCCAGCCACGCGCACGCCGGCTATCAGAACCCCCTCGCCGCTTACGCGCTCAGCGAGTACGCCCCGCTGAAGCCCAAGTCGGCGACCGGCTCGGCGGACTGGGGGACCAGCCTCGACCGGCAGCTGGAGTTCTACCGCTGGCTCCAGTCCGACGAGGGCGCCATCGCAGGTGGCGCCACCAACAGCTGGCAGGGGCGCTACGCACAGCCCCCGGCCGGAACCCCCACCTTCCACGGCCTCTTCTACGACGAGAAGCCCGTCTACCACGACCCGGCGTCCAACCAGTGGTTCGGGTTCCAGGCCTGGTCCATGCAGCGGGTCGCCGAGCTGTACCAGCAGACGGGTGACGCCGCCGCCAAGACCGTGCTCGACAAGTGGGTCGGCTGGGCCCTGTCGAAGACCACGATCAACCCCGACGGCACCTACCGGATCCCCTCCACCCTCAAATGGTCCGGTGCCCCGGACACCTGGAACGCGTCCGCTCCCGGCGCCAACGCGGGGCTGCACGTCACCGTCGCCGACTACACCGACGACGTGGGCGTGGCCGCTTCCTACGCCAATACCCTGATCCACTACGCCGCGAAGTCCGGCAACGCCGAGGCCAAGCGCGTCGCCAAGGCCCTGCTCGACGGCATGTGGGCCCACCACCAGGACCCCCTGGGCCTCTCCGTCCAGGAGACCCGGACCGACTACAAGCGCTTCAACGACCCGGTGTACGTGCCCAGCACGTGGACCGGAAAGATGCCGAACGGCGACACGGTGAACTCCTCGTCCACCTTCGCCTCGATCCGTGGCTTCTACAAGAACGACCCGGCCTGGCCGAAGGTCGAGGCCTACCTCGCGGGCGGCGCGGCGCCCGTCTTCACGTACCACCGGTTCTGGGCCCAGGCGGACATCGCCCTGGCCATGGGCTCGTACGCGGAGCTGCTCGAATAACAGAGCGCCCCGCCCGGAGACGGCTCCGCGTACGACGAGGCCGGGCAGGCCCTCAGGGCCTGCCCGGCCTCTACACGTCCGCCCGTCACACGCTCTCATATGCACCGGGCTCCGAGCGGTTCACAGGCCCAGTGCGAGCCGGTGGTACGCCTGGTTCCAGCGGAGATCGCGCCGGAACTGCTTCGGGGTGGTGGTCTCGTCGATGAGCGCGAGTTCCATGCGGAGCATCTCGGCCAGGTCGTCGAGGTGGTCGGAGGTGAGGGCGGTGCTGAGGACGGTGTGGTGCGGCCCTCCGGCCGTCAGCCAGGATTCGGTGGAGGTCCGCAGGTCGGGGCGGGGCCGCCAGACCGCGCGGGCGACGGGCAGGGCGGGCAGCGGATGAGGGGGTGCCACCACGTCGATGTCATTGGCGATCAGGCGGAAGCGGTCGCCGAGGTCGGCGAGCCCGACCACCACGGCCGGCCCGGGGGCCGCGTCGAACACCAGGCGCACCGGGTCCTCCCGCCCGCCGATGCCGAGGGGGTGGATCTGACAGCTGGGCCTGGCGGTCGCGATGGTGGGGCAGACCTCCAGCATGTGTGCGCCGAGGATGAGCTCGTTGCCGGGTGTCATGTCGTAGGTGTAGTCCTCCATGAAGGAGGTACCGCCCGGGAGACCGGTGGCGGCCACCTTGAGGGTGCGCAGCAGGGTGGCGGTCTTCCAGTCGCCCTCTCCTCCGAAGCCGTAGCCCTGGGCCATGAGCCGCTGGACCGCGAGGCCGGGCAGCTGGCGCAGTCCGCCCAGGTCCTCGAAGTTGGTGGTGAAGGCCCCGAAGCCGCCCGTTTCGAGGAAGGTGCGCAGGCCGGCTTCGATGCGGGCCGCGTAACGCAGCGAGTCGTGCCGTTCGCCGCCCGGTCGCAGTTCCGGCGCCAGGTGGTACAGGTCCGCGTACTCCTCGGCGAGGGAAGCCACCTCGCTCTCGTCCGCGCTGTCGACGGCCTCCACCAGGTCGTTGACGCCGTAGGTGTTGACGGAGACGCCGAAGCGCAACTGGGCCTCGACCTTGTCGCCCTCGGTGACGGCCACGTCGCGCATGTTGTCGCCGAAGCGGGCGACCTTGAGGGTGGCCAGTTCGGATCGCGCGGCGGCCGCCCGGGCCCAGATCGCGACGCGTGCGGTCGTGACGGGATCGGTGACGTGGCCGGCCACGGTCTTGCGGGGGACGCCGAGACGGGTCTGGATGTGCCCGAACTCGCGGTCCCCGTGGGCGGCTTGGTTGAGGTTCATGAAGTCCATGTCGATGGTGCCCCAGGGCAGGGCCACGTTCGACTGGGTGTGGAGGTGCAGCAACGGCTTGCGCAGCGCGTCCAGTCCGGCGATCCACATCTTGGCCGGTGAGAAGGTGTGCATCCAGGCGATGAGCCCGATGCACCGGTCGTCGGCGTTCGCAACGAGGCATGTGCGGCGGATGGCGTCGGCGTCGGTCAGTACCGGCTTCCACACGACACGTGCGGGAATGCCGGCGACGTCGGCCAGGGTGGTGGCGATCTGCCGCGACTGTTCTGCGACCTGCTTCAGGGTCTCCTCCCCGTACAGGCCTTGGCTGCCCGTGAGGAACCAGATTTCCTGGGCGGGAGATGTTCGGCTGGGCACATGGACTCCTGGAGGTGACGTCCCGCAACGGGGGTGGGGGCGGCGGGCGGGTGGGGAAGTGGTGACGAAGAAGTGGTGGCGAACAGCGGGGCGGGGTCAGCCCCCGGTGCGGGTCGTGTCGCGGATGCTCCTCAGCCGGTGCAGCAGGCCGCCGACGGCGAAGTGGTCGTGCAGGAGCCGGTATTCGGCGAAGAGGGCGTCGTAGGCGTCGGCCCGGGAGGCGTCGGGCGTGTAGACGGCGGGCAGGCGGCGGCCCATGGCGGCGGTGGCCGTGCGTACGTCCGCATGCGCCCCGGCGGCTACGGCGGCGTGGATGGCCGACCCGAGGGCGGGGCCCTGGTCGGACGCGGCCAGGGAGACGGGGCGGCGCAGCACGTCGGAGTAGATCTGCATCAGCAGTTCGTTCTTGGCCAGTCCGCCGGCGACGATGAACTCGTGCACCGGTACGCCGCCGGTCTCCAGGGCCTCCACGATGACGCGGGTGCCGAACGCGGTGGCTTCGAGCAGCGCGCGGTAGACGTCCTCGGGGCGGGTCGCGAGGGTGAGGCCCGCGATGACTCCGGAGAGGTGGTGGTCGACGAGGACCGAACGGTTTCCGTTCAGCCAGTCGAGGGCGACCAGTCCGTGTCCGCCGACCGGCTGGCCGGCGGCTTTGCGGGTCAGTAGGGCGTGCAGGTCCTCGCCGCGGTCGGCGGCCTCGGCGAGGTAGTCCGACGGGACGCCCTGGTCCAGTACCCAGGCGAAGATGTCGCCGACCGCGCTCTGGCCGGCCTCGTAGCCGTAGGTCCCCTCGACGATCCCGCCGGCCACGACACCGCAGATGCCGGGAACGTCGGCGAGGACGGGGGAGTTCACGACGTGGCAGGTGGAGGTCCCCATGATGGCGAGCAGCGAGCCGTCCTCGACGGCCTGGGCCGCCGCCGCGGTGACATGGGCGTCGACGTTGCCAGCGGCCACGGCGATGCCGGGGCGCAGCCCCGTCCACGCTGCCGCCTCCGTGCTGAGCGAGCCCACTCGTGAGCCCAGCGCGGAGAGGGGGAATTCGAGGCGGGTGCGCGCGAAGTCGGCGAACCGGGGGTTCAGCGCGGCCAGGTACTCCTCGCTCGGGTAGGCGCCGTCCTGGTGGATGCCCTTGTAACCGGCCGTGCAGGCGTTGCGGGACTCGGCTCCGGTGAGCTGCCACACGATCCAGTCGGCGGCCTCGATCCACCGCGCGCAGGTTTCGTAGACGAGCGGATCCTCCTCCAGGACCTGGAGGGCCTTCGCGAACTGCCACTCGGCGGAGATCCGGCCGCCGTAGCGGGCGATCCATTTCTCCCCGCGGGCGTGGGCGAGTTCGTTGATGCGGTCGGCATGCGACTGGGCGGAGTGGTGCTTCCACAGTTTGGGCCACGCGTGCGGCCGTCCGGCGAGCTCGGTCTCGGCGAGGGGGGTCCCGTCGGCCAGCGTGGGCAGGACGGTGCAGGCGGTGAAGTCGGTGGCGATGCCGATCACCGCGGCGGGGTCGATCCCGGCCGCCGCCACGGCCTGCGGGACGGCGTGACCCAGTACGTCCCGCCAGTCCTGGGGGTGTTGCAGGGCCCAGTCCGGAGGAAGGTGCGGACCGCCGTGCGGCAGGTAGCGGTCGATGACGCCGTGCCGGTAGACGTGGACCGCCGCGGCCAGCTCCTGACCGTCGCGAACCCGCACCACCACGGCGCGGCCCGACAGCGTGCCGAAGTCGACGCCGACCGTGTACCGCTCCGATTCCTCGGAACAAGGGGTGGGCGCGAGGGGGCTGGGTGAGGTCAACGGAGTGCCTTTCGAAGGAGCCGCGGGGCGGCAGGCGGCGGCCCGGCAGGCGGCGTTGCCGCCCGCGATCGTGGCGGTCGGCCGGTGGGTCGAATGCATTGCATTGTGAGCGCTAACAATGTCGATAGGCAAGGGGTCTGCGTGGATCACGCGTGAGCTCCATCGACGCCGTGGCCTAGGCGGTAACGGGGAGGTAACGTGCGCAAGGGGGTTGAGAAGCTGGCTTGTTAGCGCTCACAATGCCACGGTGCCCCCTCAAGGGGGGTCCCTCTCCTGTCGACCCGGACGCCGGCCACCCCTGGACGTCGGCCACCCGGGCCGTCGTGCACCGCGGCACTCCGGGGACTCCTAGGACTCCTGGGACTCCTGGTGGGCAAAGCCCGGCCCCGGCCGTGCGGCGCTTCTTCCCGTACACCCCGAAAGGACACCCGGCATGGCTCGCAGAGCAGTTCTCGTCCTCACCGCCGCCCTTCTCACCTCCTCGTTGACCGCCTGCTCGACCAGCAGCCCCGCCTCCAGCTCCCCCTCGGAGGCCAAGGCGGGATCCGGAAAGACGATCACGCTCGGCTTCGCCCAGGTCGGCGCCGAGAGCGGCTGGCGCACCGCCAACACCAAGTCCGTCCAGGAGGCGGCGAAGAAGGCCGGGATCACCCTCAAGTTCTCCGACGCACAGCAGAAGCAGGAGAACCAGATCAAGGCGATCCGCAACTTCATCCAGCAGAAGGTCGACGTCATCGCCTTCTCGCCGGTCGTGGAGTCCGGCTGGGACACGGTGCTGAAGGAGGCCAAGGACGCGGGCATCCCGGTCATCCTCACCGACCGTGCCGTGGACGCCAAGGACACCTCCCTCTACAAGACCTTCCTGGGCTCGGACTTCGTCAAGGAGGGCAAGTCGGCGGGCGAGTGGCTGACCGCCGCCTATGCGAACGAGCAGGGCCCGGTGAACATCGTCGAGCTCCAGGGCACCACGGGCTCCGCACCCGCCAACGACCGCAAGGCCGGCTTCGCCGACGCGATCCGGGCCGACGGCAAGTTCAAGATCGTCGCCTCGCAGACGGGCGACTTCACCCGAGCCAAGGGCAAGGAGGTCATGCAGGCGTTCCTGAAGTCCCAGAAGGACATCGACGTCCTCTACGCCCACAACGACGACATGGCCCTCGGCGCCATCCAGGCCATCGAGGAGTCCGGCAAGAAGCCCGGTACGGACATCAAGGTGATCTCGGTGGACGGGATCAAAGACGCCTTCGTCGCGATGACCGAGGGAAAGATCAACGTCGTGGTGGAGTGCAACCCGATGCTCGGTGACCAGCTGATGGAGCTGACCAAGAAGGTCGCGGCGGGGGAGAGCGTACCGCCCCGCATCGAGACCCAGGAGGGTGTCTTCCCGCAGGACAAGGCCGCGGCCGCGCTGCCGTCCCGGAGCTACTGACGCAGCAGGTTCCGGTGCGGGAGGAGGCCCGTCCCAGGCCGTCCCAGACCGTCTCTTTCGGCTCGGCAGACAAGATCGGAAAGAGACGGCCCAGGTGCCTCCTCCGGTGTCGGCAGCCCGCTCCACCACCCCCACCCATGAGAGGAGGGCGGATGGCATCCCCGTCCACCACCCCGCGGCCCACGGACGCGGGTGGCCCGCGACCCGTCCTGGAAGCCCAGGGCATCCGAAAGCAGTTCCCGGGCGTGCTCGCCCTCGACGGAGTCGCCCTGCGGCTCTTCCCCGGTGAGGTGCACGCCCTGATGGGCGAGAACGGCGCCGGGAAGTCCACCTTGATCAAGGTGCTCACCGGTGTCCACCCCGCCGACGGCGGCACCCTCGTGGTCGACGGCCGGCCCCACGCGTTCGCGGACCCCCTCCAGGCGCAGCGGGCCGGAATCAGCACCGTCTACCAGGAGGTGAACCTCTGCCCGAACATCTCGGTCGCCGAGAACATCCTCATCGGGCGCGAACCGCGCCGGTTCGGTCTCATCCACTGGTCCGCGCTGCGGCAGCGGGCGGCCGAGCTGCTGACGGAACTGGACCTCGACCTGGACGTCACCAGTCTGCTCGCGTCGCATTCGCTGGCGGTACAGCAACTGGTCGCCATCGTACGGGCGGTGGACGTCTCGGCGAAGGTGCTCGTGCTGGACGAACCCACCTCCAGCCTGGACCGCGAGGAGGTCGCCCAGCTCTTCACACTGGTGCGGCGCCTGCGGGACCGCGGTGTGGCCATCCTGTTCGTCACGCACTTCCTCGACCAGGTATTCGACCTCTGCGACCGCGTCACCATCCTGCGCAACGGCCGACTGGAAGGCGAGTACCCCATCGGGGAACTGACGCCGGTGACGTTGGTACAGCGCATGATCGGCGGAGAACTGGCCACCCTCGACCAGCTGTCCGGCCGTGCCCACGAGGAAGCGGCCGTACGGGCGGCCGGCGTGCCGTTCCTCCGGGCGCGACAACTGACCCGCACGGGCTCGATCGAACCGTACGACCTCGACATCCACGCCGGCGAGGTCATCGGGCTGGCGGGCCTCCTGGGTTCGGGCCGCACCGAGGTGGCGCGCCTCCTGTTCGGCGCGGACAGCGCGGACGCCGGAGAGGTGAGCATCGAGGGCGAGAAGGCGGTCCTGCGCACCCCCCGCCACGCCATCGCCCGGGGCATCGCGTTCTGCTCCGAGAACCGCAAGTCCGAGGGGCTGGTGGGCGAGCTCACGGTCCGCGAGAACATCATCCTCGCGTTGCAGGCCGCCCGCGGCTGGACCAGGCCGCTGGCCCGAGCCAAACAGGACGAACTGGCGCGGCACTGGATCGAAGCCCTGGACATCCGCCCCGGCGACCCCGAAGCGCAGGTACGCCACCTCAGCGGAGGCAACCAGCAGAAGGTCCTCCTCGCGCGCTGGCTGCTGACCGCCCCCCGGCTCCTGATCCTCGACGAACCCACCCGGGGCATCGACATCGGAGCCAAGGCGGAGATCCAGAAACTCGTGGCCCGCCTGGCGGGCGAAGGCACCTCCGTGCTGTTCATCTCGGCGGAGCTCGAAGAGGTCCTGCGCCTGAGCCACCGCATCGCCGTGCTCCGAGACCACCGCATGGTGGCCACCCTGGCGAACGACGACACCGTCACGCCCGAACGCCTCCTCACGACCATCGCCACCGGAGCGGACTCATGACCCCCCAACCCACCAGGTCCGAGGCGGCCGGCGCGATCGGGAGACGGCTGGCCGGCCACCGCCTGCTGTGGCCCGCGCTCATCCTGCTGGCCCTGCTCCTGGGCAACCTCGCCTTCCACCACGACTTCTTCTCCGTCCGCGTACGCGACGGCCACCTCTACGGCAGCCTCATCGACATCCTGCAGTTCGGCGCACCCCTCATCCTGGTGGCGCTCGGCATGACCCTGGTCATCGCCACCCGCGGGATCGACCTCTCGGTGGGTGCCACCGTCGCCATCGCCGGTGCCCTCGCCTGTGGGCACATCTCCACCGCCGCAGATCCCGGCAGTGTCGCCACCATGCTCACGGCCGTTGCCCTCGCGCTCGGCGTCGCCCTCGTGCTGGGCCTGGCCAACGGCTTCCTGGTGTCCGGGCTGGGGGTGCAGCCCATCGTGGCCACCTTGATCCTCATGGTCGCGGGCCGCGGCGTGGCCCAACTGATCACCGACGGCCAGATCATCACGGTGACCAGCGCCCCCTACAAGATGATCGGAGGCGGCTACTGGCTGACCTTCCCGTTCGCCGTCCTCCTGGCAGCCGCCCTCGTCGCGCTCACCGCCTTCGCCACCCGTCGCAGCGCACTCGGCATGCTGATCGAATCCGTCGGCGGCAACCCCGCCGCCAGCCGCCTGGTCGGCATCCGGGCCGGCGGACTGATCGCCCTGGTCTACGTCTTCAGCGCGCTCTGCGCCGCCGTCGCCGGGCTGATGATCAGCTCCAACGTCTCCAGCGCCGACGGCAACAACGCCGGCCTGTGGATCGAGCTCGATGCGATCCTCGCCGTCGTCGTCGGTGGTACCACCCTGACCGGAGGACGCTTCTCCCTCGGCGGCACCGTCCTGGGCGCCCTGATCATCCAGACCCTGTCCACCACCGTCTACACCCTGGGTGTCCCACCCGAGACCACCCTCGTCTTCAAGGCCTTCGTCGTCATCGTCGTCTGCCTCGTGCAGTCCCCGGTCTTCCGGGCCAAGGTCCTGCGCCGCCGCAGGACGACCACTCCCCGATCCCACACCACAGCGGGCGCCGCCCCGCAGCAGCAGGAGGCAGGCGCATGAGTACCGGCATCGCGAGCGCCGCCGCTGGGCTCACCCGCCCCTTCGCGACCGTGTCGCCGCGCACCCGCACCCGTATCCCACTGATCGTCACGGCCGTCCTACTGGTCGTCATGTTCGGCGTCGGGTCGGTGCGCTACGAGGGCTTCCTCTCCGCGCAAGTGGTGCTGAACCTGCTGATCGACAACGGATTCCTCCTGGTCGTCGCGGTCGGGGCGACCTTCGTCATCCTCACAGGCGGCATCGATCTGTCCGTCGGCTCCATGGTGGCCCTCTCGACCATGATCACCGCCTGGCTGGTCGAGTCGCACGGCTGGCCCCTGGCCACCGTCATCCCCCTGGTCCTGCTGGTCGGCGCCGCGAGCGGGGCGCTCATGGGCTGGATCATCCACACCTTCGAGATCCAGCCGTTCATCGTCACCCTGGCCGGCATGTTCCTCGCCCGCGGGCTCTGCTACACGATCAGCACCGAATCCATCACGATCAGCGACCCCGCAACGGCGAAGATCGCGCAGACCCGGCTGTACGGCCCGGGGGGCCTGTTCGTATCGATCCCGGTGGTCATCGCGCTGGCCGTGCTGGTGATCGCCTTCGTCGTACTGCACCACACGCGCTTCGGTCGCAACGTGTACGCGCTGGGCGGCAACGAGTCCTCCGCACGCCTGATGGGTCTTCCGGCGGGCTCCACCAAGATCGGCGTGTACGCCGTCAGCGGCCTGTGCTCCGCACTCGGTGGCCTGCTGCTGACCTTCTACATGCTCTCCGGCTACGCCCTCCACGCCATGGGCATGGAACTCGACGCGATCGCCGCCACCGTGATCGGCGGCACGCTGCTGACCGGCGGCTCCGGCTTCGTCCTGGGCACCGCCCTCGGCGTGCTCGTCCTCGGCATGATCCAGACGGTCGTGAACTTCCAGGGCACGCTCAGCTCCTGGTGGACCCGGATCGTCATCGGCGCGCTGCTGCTCGTGTTCATCGTGCTGCAACGTCTGATGAGCGGCCGCCGCGCCGCCACCGACTGACTCCGGCTCCGGCTCCGGCTCCGCAGCCCATCAGCCCGTGCCTCCGCGGTTGCGCGCCGCGATCTCAGCTCGCTTCCCGGCGCGCCCCGCGGTGGACCGACTTCCAGGGAATACCGTCATGGAACACGCATACGAATCCGTCGAGCGGGCAGCCGAGCCCAGGCGGACCGCCGCCAGTCCGCGGACGGCCCGCCCTCTGCGCCTGGACGATGAAGGACCGGGGGAGAGGTGGCGGTTCGGCTTTCCCGGAGGGGCCTGCGCGGAGGTCCACACGCGCGGCGCCCGCCTCCATTCCCTGATCCTGCCGGACCGCTGGGGCCACACCGCCGACGTGGTGCTCGCCGCCCGCGACGCCGGCGCCTGCGAGGGCTCCGCACGCTACTTCGGTGCGACGGTGGGCCGTTATGCCAACCGCATCGCGCGCGGCCGGTTCGTCGTCGACGGCGTCACCCACCGGCTCGCCACCCAGGAAGCCGGGCACACGCTGCACGGCGGTCCCGACGGGTTCGACCAACGCGTGTGGCGGTGCGAGCCCTTCCACTCCGCGCACCGCACCGGTGTCCGTCTGTTCCTGCACAGCCCCGACGGCGACCAGGGATTCCCCGGCGCCCTCAACGTGCGCGTCACCTACACCCTGGACCGGGACGACAACCTGACCCTGTCGTACCAGGCGGTCGCCGACGCGCCGACGATCGTCAACCTCACCAACCACGCCTACTGGAACCTCGAAGGGGAGGGGCGCGGCAACGTCCTGGCCCACCATCTCCAGGTCGAGGCCCCCCTCTACACCCCCGTCGACAGCGAGCTGATCCCCGACGGTCCCCACCGCTCGGTCAGCGGCACCCCGTTCGACCTTCGCCGGTCCCGGCGGCTGTCCGACGTACTGACCCATACGGATGTGCAACTGGCCCTCGCCGGTGGCGGCTTCGACCACAATTGGGTCCTCGACGGCGCCCGGGGAGCCCGTCCCCGCAAGGCCGCCGTGCTGTACGCCCCCGTATCCGGCCGCCGCATGGACGTGCTCACCACGGAACCGGGCATCCAGGTCTACACCGCCCAAGGCCTGACCGGTGACATCACGGGCAAGGGAGGCAGGCCCTACCAGGCCTACGCGGGCATCGCGCTGGAAACCCAGCACTTCCCGGACTCGCCGAACCGCCCCGACTACCCGACGGTCCTGCTGCGCCCGGGCGAGCTGTACCGGTCCACCACGATCCACAGTTTCACCGCGGTCACCGCCTGAGGGGGGCTGCGTCGACCGTCGCCGCTGTCCGGTGCCGCAGGGGCACCGGGCGCGTGCGGGTCAGGTGGGGTTCACTTGCCGGGGGGAGTGATCCTGCGGGCCGTGCTGGCCCGCACGATGAGCTCGGGCGCCACCACCAGGTGCGTCGACTCGTCGGTCCGGCCTTCGATGTGGTCCAGGAGCAGCCCGATGCTGTCGCGGCCGAGCGAGGCGAAGTCCTGACGGATGGTCGTCAGCGGAGGTGGGAAGAACTCCGCCTCGGGGATGTCGTCGAAGCCGGCGACCGCTACGTCCTCCGGCGTGCGCAGGCCCGCCTCCCGCAGGGCCCGCAGGACTCCGAGGGCCATCTGGTCGTTGGCGACGAACACCGCGGTGAGGCCCGCTCCCTGCCCTCGTGACGCCCGGACCCGGCCCGCGAGCTGCTGGCCGGCCTGGTATCCCGACAGCGGACTCCAGTCGCCGCGCAGCAGGGGCGGCACCTCGGCGCCGGCATCTCGTAGCGTGTCCTCCCACCCCTGCGTGCGGGCCTCGCTCTCGAGCCAGTCGGCAGGGCCCGCGACATGCCACACGGTGGCGTGGCCCGACGCGAGAAGATGTTCCGTGATCATGCGAGCGCCGAGGCTCTGGTCCAGGGACACCCCTGGCAGGTCGAGGGTGTGGCCGCCTTCCACGGTGACCACGGGGCACGGTGCCTCCAATGCCGCCAGGGCCCTCACCGCGGCGCGTTGGGGGGTGACGGCGACGATCCCCTCGACGCCCCACCCGGCGAGGTGCTGCATGGCTTCGGCGAGGGCCGTCTGCGTGGCGGTCCGGAGCGTCACGGCGGACGTCAGATAGCCGCGATCGCGAGCCGCCTCCTGAACTCCCGCCACGGTGCTGGCGGGCCCGTGCAGGGTGGTGTTCACCGCGATGACGCCCAGCGTGTGGGTCCGGCGAGTGGCCAGGGCCCGGGCTGCCGAGTTGCGGCGGTACCCCAGCTGCTCGATGACCTCTGTTACGGCGGCCCGGGTCTTGGCGCTGACGTTCGGGTGGTCGCTGAGCACCCGCGAAACGGTCTGGTGGGACACACCGGCGACACGTGCGACGTCCGTCATGGTGGGCGCTCGCGAGACGTCTGGGAGCTGGGTCAACTCTCTTCCTTTCCTCATCGAGCGGCCTTCCCTCAAGGTATCGAACCAGCCGCGGCCCGCACATGTCTCGGACCGGCCGGGGGTTCGTCGATCAGGATCGATGTGGGCGTTCACATTATGCAGCGTTGGTCGCATGGTGGGGACATGAATCTTCTCGTACCTCTTGAGGTTACTGCTTGTTAGCGTTAACAATTCGATCGGGGTGGCTCTGTGGAGTGGGACAGGTGCGACAGCGCAGCCGAGATGCCCGGAGCGGCCCCGGATCAGTCCAGCCCGCTCATGCGCGACTGCGGGGCCGGCGGGACGCCGGTCCAAAGAGGCCGCCGCGCATGTCAGACAGACGGTGAGAGCGTAGTGAGCGAGACCATTCCCAAGGACCTCCGTCGCGAGGTCCTCGCGGCCAACCTGCGCATCCCGGAGGCCGGTCTGGCCACCCTCACCTGGGGAAACGTCAGTGGGGTGGATCGAGACGCCGGCGTCTTCGTCATCAAGCCGTCCGGGGTCTCCTACGCCGACCTCACCGAGGACGACCTGGTGGTGGTGGCGCTGGAGGACGGGAGGGTCGTCGACGGACACCTCAGGCCGTCCACCGATACCGAAACCCATCGGTGCCTCTACCGGGCCTTCCCCTCCATCGGCGGCGTCACTCACACGCACTCGGCGCACGCCGTCGCCTTCGCCCAGGCACGCCGCCCGATCCCCGTGCTCGGCACGACGCACGCCGACACCTTCAACGGGCCCGTCCCCGTGACGGCGGACCTCACCGCCGAGCAGTGCGCGCGGGACTACGAGTACAACACCGGGCAGGTGATCGTCGCCCGGCTCGACGGCGACCCCCGCCGGGCCGACGAGGTCCCCGGCGCGCTCGTCTCACGGCACGGCCCCTTCACCTGGGGTGCCACCGCGAAGGCTGCGCTGGAGAACGCCATCGTCTGCGAGGCCGTGGCGGAGATGGCGCTGCACACGCTGGCACTGGGCTCCCGCCTCGGAGACACCTCCGAACCGCCGAGGCATCTGCTGGAGCGGCACTTCACCCGCAAGCACGGACCGGACGCCTATTACGGCAACGCCCCTCACGCCCCGGGCGTCTGAGGCCGAGTACCGCCTCACGGCGCGGCGACCTGCGGCAGACCGCCGACGGCCTGCGGCGCCGGTGGGGGAGGGGGCGTCGGGCGATCGCGAGGTTCTGTCGCCCGCAGCACGTGAGCTCGCCCCCCTGGGTGGACGCCTCGCGGTCGCCGATGCCACGGCGCCGGCCTGGTACGACCCCGGATCGCCTGGGTCGGCCCTGTGCCGGGGCGCGACCTTTCCCGGTCGCCGGTGGCCGGTCGACTGGCTGGCGCCGCCCCCGTAGCGGTAGGCGCGGCCTGCCCGGGTCCGTCACCGCCGCGACCGGCACCTTCCCCTACGGGCGCCGCCTCCACGTGGTGCGCGACCGGGCTGGCCGCCCGTCGATGTCCAGGCACCCGGCCGACGCATGGGTGAGGCTCGGGGGTGGGGGTTGGGACGTGCGAGTCTCCTTCGCGAGGCCGGAGCCGCCTCTGATCGTCGGTTTCGGGCCACCGGTTCACGTGCGCCGAAGCCGTGGTGGCAGTCGGCCTGTTCCCGGATGCGGTTCGCTCAACCGCCGGTTCGTACCGGTGGCTTGACGGGTCCGTCAGGTGCCTGGCTTGATTGGGAGCGCTCCCACCCTGCCCCTCACCCACCGAGGAAGGCCTCACCGTGCCTCCTGTCACCCCCGCCCGCGGCGTGCCACGTCGCGCGGCCGCCGTGCTCGCCGGCTTCGCGCTGGCTGTCGGCGGCCTGTCCACGGCTGCCCTGGCCGGTCCGGTCGCGGCTGCCGCCACTGTGGCCGCCGCTGCCGACACGCCCGTCCGGGTCAACCAGCTCGGCTACCTGCCCGACGGCCCCAAGCGGGCCACCGTGGCCAGCTCCGCGACCGCCCCGCTCGCCTGGCAACTGCGCGACGCCTCCGGCGCGGTGGCCGCTTCGGGCGCCACCACGGTGCGCGGCTCCGACCAGGCGTCCGGCCAGTCCGCGCACCTGGTGGACTTCGGCGCGTACGCCGGCACCGGCACCGGCTTCACCCTGATCGTCGACGGTCGGGCGAGCCACCCCTTCGACATCTCCGCGTCGCTGTATGACGGACTGCGCGCCGACAGCATGTCCTTCTTCTACCAGCAGCGCAGCGGCATCGCCATCGACGCCGCCCTGGCGGGCGGCAGCGCGTACGCCCGCCCCGCCGGGCACCTGGGCGTCGCCCCGAACAAGGGCGACACCGGCGTCCCCTGCCAGCCCGGTGTCTGCGACTACCAACTGGACGTGCGCGGAGGCTGGTACGACGCCGGCGACCAGGGCAAGTACGTGGTCAACGGTGGCATCTCGGTCTGGGAGATGGTCAACTCCTACGAGCGGGCCCGCCGTTCGGGTGGCGACTCGGCGCTCGGCGATGGGACGCTGCGGGTCCCGGAGCGCGGCAACGGGACGCCGGACGTGCTGGACGAGGCTCGTTGGGAATTGGAGTTCCTGCTGCGGATGCAGGTCCCGTCCGGGAAGCCGATGGCCGGGATGGCCTTCCACAAGATGCACGACGCCAAGTGGACTGCCCTGCCGACGCGGCCGGAACTGGACGCCGAGCAGCGTGAGTTGCACAAACCTTCGACTGCCGCGACGCTGAACCTGGCGGCCTCGGCCGCGCAGTGTGCCCGGGTGTACGCGCCGTACGACTCCGCGTTCGCCGCGCGCTGCCTGGACGCGGCCCGGCGCGCCTGGACGGCCGCCAAGGCCAACCCGAACGTGCTCGCCCCGGCGGGGGACAGCACCGGCGGCGGTGCCTACGAGGACGCCGACGTGTCCGACGAGTTCTACTGGGCGGCGGCGGAACTCCTGGCCACCACCGGCGAGTCTCAGTACCGGGACGCCGTCACCTCCTCCCCGCACCACGCCAAGCCCGTCGACGCGTTCTGGTGGGGCGGCACCGCGACGCTCGGCCGCATCACCCTCGCCACCGTCGCCGGCGTGACCCTGCCCGCGGACGACGTGACGCGGCTGCGCGGCCTGCTGGCCACGGCCGCCGACGGCCACCTGGCCACCATGTCAGGACAGGGCTATGCAGTGCCTCTCTCCGCCACCGGTTATGTGTGGGGCTCCAACGGTTCCGTCACCAACAACGCGATGGTGCTGGCCGTCGCGTACGAGATCACCGGGCAACAGCGCTACCGGGCCGGAGCGTTGGAGTCCTTGGACTACCTGCTCGGCCGTAACGCGCTCGACCTCTCCTACGTCACCGGCTACGGCGACCGCACTTCCGAGAACCAGCACCACCGGTTCTGGGCGCATCAGAACGACGCCTCGCTGCCGCACCCGCCTGCCGGTTCCTTCGCGGGAGGGCCGAACGCCGGGCTGGAGGACCCGGTGGCCAAGGAGAAGCTGGCGGGCTGCGCACCGGCGGCGTGCTACGTGGACGACATCGGCTCGTACTCCACCAACGAGGTGGCCATCAACTGGAACGCCTCGCTGGCCTGGCTGGCGGCCTTCGCGGCTGAGCGGCGCGGCGCCCCGGCGGCGCCCGTGGTGCAGGTGGCACCGGCGGCCGTAACGGTCCCGGAGGGCGGCTCGGCGACGGTGGGCGTGCGGCTCTCGGCCGCGCCCGCGCAGAACGTGACGGTGACGGTGGCCGGGAACTCCGGCGACGAGGACCTCTCGGCAGCCGCGACCTTGGTATTCACCCCGGCCGACTGGGCGACGGCGCAGCAGGTTTCGGTCCTTGCGGCGCCGGACGCCGACGCGTCGTCGGGCAGCGCGACATTCACGGTCGGTGGTCCCGGCGTGCAGTCGGCGACGTTCACGGCGACGGAGGCGGACGACGACGCTTCGGCGGCTTCCTGCACGGTGGCGTACCGGATCGACAACGCCTGGGGCAACGGTTTCACCGCGACGGTGACCGTGAGGAACACCGGAACCTCGACGATCTCCGGCTGGACCCTCGGCTGGAGCTTCGCGGGTGATCAGCGGATCAGCAACGGCTGGAACGCCACGGTGACCCAGTCGGGCAGTACGGTCACCGCCCGGGACGCCGGGTGGAACGGCACGCTGGAACCCGGCGGCAGCGTGGGCTTCGGCTTCCAGGCGACGTATTCGGGCACCAACGCGATCCCGGCGCGCTTCACGCTGGGCGGTGCACTCTGCTCCTGAACGGTCACCACGCCCTGCCCGCCCGCCGCACCGGAATCTCCGGTGCGGCGGGCTGCCCTCGGTTGGCTCAGCTCTGATGGAGGGGAGCCAGGATGATCCTGGCTCCCCTCCATGGTGCGGGCGTGTCACTGGAACTGTGCGAAGAACCTCCAGATCTCGCCCTTGGTCCAGGTGGTGACGCCGCTCTCGTTGGGGGAGCCGTCGACCGGGCCGGGCAAATGGCCTCCGTCGAACGCGGCCCATTGGACCGGGTACCCGGCACGGCAGCCCGAGTAGGTGGTGGTGATGTGCGTCCGGCTGCCCGGCGCGGGCTCGCGCGGGCTCTGTGACGTGCAGCCGTTGTTGCTGACGAACCTGTCGCGCAGGGACCTTCCTTGCGCGATGTTGAGGACGGAGTCGCCGACGCCGTGGATTCCGAAGTAGGCGATGGGTTGGGTTCCGCCGCTGCACCCGCTGATCTCGCCGCCGGAGATCACCGCGACACCCCTGAAGACGTTCGCGCGGGTGCACGCAAGTGCGTGGCTCATTCCGCCGCCCCAGCTGAAACCGGTGGCGAAACGCTGCGCCGTGTTGACGCAGAGGCCGCCCTCGATCCGCCGGATCATGTCGTCGACGAAGGTGACGTCCTCACCGCCCGGATTGGCCCAGCCGTTGCCGAGGCCCTGGGGGGCGACGAGGATCGCGCTGTTGTTGGATTGTTCCTGTTGGCCGTAGTAGGACCAGGCGTTCCCGCTCGTTCCGCCCGAGGCGACGTCGCCGGCGGTTCCGCCCCGCCAGTGGAACGCGAGGATCAGCCGGTAGGGGTGGCTGTTGGAGTAGTTGTCGGGAACCCTGAGGATGAAGCTGCGGCTCTTGCCGCTGCTCTGGATCGTGTGCGTACCGCTTGCCAGCGTCGGGGCGCTGCCGCATCCGCCGCCGCCGGACGACAGCTTGACCATCTGCCATTGCTGGTTGGCGCCGCCCCAGTCGGTGTACTGGACGACGTTGCCGCCGTCGGCGGTGGAAGCGCCCTGCACCTCGACGGCCTTGCCGCTGTTGCGGTTGATCAGCCGGACGTGGCCCGCGTCGGAGTCGGCCAGTCGGAACTGCTGGTTGGCCCCGTTGCCGTCGGCCCGCTGCGCGATCACGGCACCGTCGGCGGTCGAGGCGCCGGCCACGTCGAGAACCCTGCCCGAATGCCGGGCCTTGAGCCGGTAGAAGCCACCGCCGGAGTCCACGAACTGCCACTGCTGGTTGGCCCCGTCGTTGCGCGTCCACTGACTGACCCGCGCGCCGTCGGCGGTGGACGCGCCGTAGACGTCCAGCGCCTTGCCGCTGTTGCGATTGACCAGGACGTACCAGGCACTGCTGTCCACCGTCGCCGCCTCGGCGGGCGCCGGCTGCACCGCGAAGAGCATGCCGATCGCGAGCGTCGCCGCCACCACGGCGGCCAACCGGGACCACCAGCGAGGCCTTCGTGGAGGGGCGGGGGAGGCCGCACCGTAGGGCTTCATCGGTTCACCCTTTCGTCGTGGCAGATCGTCAGGTGCGGGTCCACCGCTGGTTGCTGCCGCCCGAGCAGGAGTAGAGCTGGATCAGGGTGCCGTTGGCGGTGCCGTTGCCGGCGGCGTCCAGGCAGAGGCCGGACTGGACTCCGACGATGGATCCGTCGGAGTTGAGGCGCCACTTCTGGTTGTCGCCGCCCCAGCAGCTGTAGATCTGGACCTTGGTGCCGTTGCCGGTGCCGGCGGCGTCCAGGCACTTGTCGCCGTAGACCTTGAGCTCACCCCCGGAGGTGTAGGACCACTGCTGGTTGGTGCGGTTGTTGCAGTCCCACAGGTTGAGCTGGGTGCCGTTGGTGGTGCTGGCACCGGGCACGTCCAGGCAGCGGCCCGAACCGACGCCCTTGACCTGTCCGGAACCGGGCGTGGGGGTGGAGGAGCCGGCGTTGAGCGCGTTGAGCACGGAGGTGTAGGCGGGCTTCTTGTTGCCGTTGCCGTCGAACAGCAGCGGAGTCTGCTCCGATCGCCAGGAGTCGGTGTCGCGCACACCCCAGACCGTGATGCCGAGGCAGCGCGGGACGGCCAGGCAGTCGTTGGTCACGTTGGCGTAGGTCGTGGCCGAGGCGCCCTGGATGTCGAGTTCGGTGACGGCCACGTCGACGCCGAGGGCGGCGAAGCTCTGCAGGGTGGTGCGGAAATTGCTGTTGTACGGGCTGTCGTTGTTGAAGTGGGCCTGGAAGCCGACGCAGTCGATCGGCACTCCGCGCTGCTTGAAGTCCCGGACCATGGCGTACATGGCCTGGGTCTTGGCCCAGGTCCAGTTCTCGACGTTGTAGTCGTTGTAGCAGAGCTTGGCGGCCGGGTCGGCGGCGCGCGCGGTGCGGAAGGCGACCTCGATCCAGTCGTTGCCGGTGCGCTGCAGGTTGGAGTCGCGCCGTGCCCCCGAACTGCCGTCGGCGAAGGCCTCGTTCACGACGTCCCACTGCACGATCTTGCCCTTGTAGTGGGCCATTACGCCGTTGATGTGGTTGGTCATCGCCTGGCGCAACGTGCTGCCGCTGAGGTTCTGCATCCAGCCGGGCTGCTGCGAGTGCCAGGCCAGGGTGTGGCCGCGTACCTGCTTGCCGTTCTGCACCGCCCAGTTGTAGACGCGGTCGCCTGCGGCGAAGTTGAACTGGCCCTGCTGGGGTTCGGTGGCGTCGATCTTCATCTCGTTCTCGGGCGTCACCATGTTGAACTCGCGGCCCGCGATCGTCGTGTACGCCGAGTCGCCCAGCCTGCCCGAGGCGACGGCGGTGCCGAAGTAGCGGCTGCTCTGCGCCGCCGCGCCACCGAGCGTGCTCTCGGCGGCGTGTGAGACCGGCGGAGCCACCAGCATGGCGGCCGAACCGAGGACGCCGGCGACCAGCGCCGTGCGAAGAACACCGATCTTCCGGCGGACGGTGGATGGGGGAATTGCATGTGAGCGCATGAAGGAGCCTCCAGGACAGAAATCACGGAAGGATTGGAGCGCGGCAGGGTGAATCCGCGTGAACGACCCCGCGTCCGTTGACAAAGGACGCTCACGGCAGGGCGTAAAGATCCGAGGCCGCTACCCGGCACCCGGACACAGACGGGGGGTATCGCCTCGCGCCTCAGTCTGGAAACCCCGCGGAAACATGTCAATAGTTTCGAAAGGGTTTCGAGAATCCGCCCCTCTGAATAGCTCAATAGCCGCTTTTCATAGAGCGATCCTCATCGAAAACATTTCGATGAGGATCGCTGGGGGACGGGTATTTCCGTCGGCTCGCATCTCTGGTCAGCGCGGGGCCGTGTTGAACTCCAGTACGGGGTCGGCGTTCCGAACGAGGGACTTGGCCTGCTCCGGCCACCACACCCCGGCCGCGGGATCGACGACGCCGTACTCCGGGTCGATGGTGCCGCCCGGGATGCTGCGGTTGCACTGGCCGTCGGACTGGCCGACGGTCTTGATCCACAGGTAGGCGTCCACGAGCGGGACACGGGTGTTCGCGGTCGGCCGGGCACCGATGCCGCGACCGGGAGCGTTGCACCAGGTTTGCGGGTCGCCGCTGTACTTGCCTGCGGGCGGGGTCCACGCGCCCCGGCCGTCGCGGCCGGTGTCCACGACGAGGTGGGTGAGCTCCTGCGCGGGCGGGGTGCCGACGTTCTGCTGGAACCACAGGTCGGTCCAGTGCCAGGTGGACGGGTCGTCCACGTTCACGGCGTTTCCCGGCTGCCCGTCGTTCGGCGCCACGGGGGAGTAGTACTGGCTCGCGCACCAGTCGGGGTGCCCCTTGGCCCAGTCCGGGCCCTTGGTGGCGAACCACAGGCACTGGGACACCCAGGTGCCGTAGTGGGTGGACAGATCGGTGGCCAGGTAGTTGGAGACGTTCAGGGAGAAGCCCTGGGTACGGGTGACACCTGCCTGGAGGAGGCGTTGCGCGATGTCGCCGACGCTGCGCCAGTGGCTGTTGCCGGCATCCAGGTAGACCACGCTGTTCGGCTGCCGCTCCAGGGCGTCGATCGCGTGGTTGAGGTCGGCGAAGCGCCCGGTGGTGATCGCGCCGGTGGGGTCGCTGCCGGGCCCGCAGTCGGAGGGGAGGTTGGCCAGCCCGTCCGGTTCGAGGATGACGACGGCCTTGCTGCGGCCGATCCCCCGGGCGAAGGCGCTGATCCAGGCCTGGTACTCGGCGTCCGACTGTGCGCCGCCTGAGGAGTACTGGGAGCAGTCGCGCAGCGGGATGTTGTAGGCCACCAGGACGGGAACCGTACGGGTTCGCTCGGCGCGGCGTACCAGGTCGCGTACGCGGGATTCGACCTGCTCCGGGGTGCCGTCGGTGAACCAGGCGGCCTCCGGCCAACTGGCCAGTTTCGCCATGGACCTGGCGCCCTCGAAGTCCCGGTGGAGGAGGTCGGTGACGGCTTGGTGGGCCGCGTCGCTGTCGGGATCGACGTAGAAACGGGTGTTCGGGGGAAGGGTGTGGGAGGCCGGCGCGGAGCTCGCATCGGCAGAGGCCGGGGCGATGGCGCCGAGGAGCAGCGTGAGCGCGCTCGCTGCCAGGGCCAATCGGTGCAGGGGGATACGCACGGGGTTCCTTCGCTAGAGGTGCTCGGGTGCCGGGCCCTGAAGGGAGGGGAGGGCGGGTCAGTAGCCGTAGATCATCTTGTAGGCGACCTCCGGCAGGAACTGTCCGGCCGAGGAGCCGGCCCCGACACCGCAGTTGCCGTCGGACTCGCCGGGGATCTTGATCCACAGCAGCATCTCCGCACCGCCGCCGCGCTGGGTGGGAGTACCGATCCGGCGGCCGGCGGGGTTGCACCACTGGCCGTTGGAGCCGTTGCCGTTGCGGCTGGTGTCGACGACGAACGGCTTGGTGTAGCCGTAGGACCGCAGGGCGGAATTGACCGCGTTGCCGTAGGAGGTGTTCTGGTCGGTGGTGAAGTAGTTGGAGACGTTCAGCACGAAGCCGCGCGCCCCGCTGACCCCGGCGGCGGCGAGCTGCTGCGCCATGGTCGAGGCGCCGATCCAGCCGGGGTTCCCGGCGTCGAGGTAGACCCAGGTGTTGGGTGCCTTGGCATTGAACTGGGCGATCGCGTTCTTCAGCATGGCGTTGCGCTCGGCGATCTGAGCAGCTGTCATGCAGCTCTCGTGGCCGAGCGCGTCGGGTTCGAGGACGACGACGGCCGGGCGGCTGCCGATGCCACTGGCGAAGGCGGCGATCCAGGCGTCGTACGCGGCGCGGCTCCCGGCGCCGCCGCCGGAATGACCGGCGCAGATGTCCCGGTTGGGGATGTTGTACGCGACCAGGACCGGCAACTTGTCGTAGGAGTCCGCGCGGCCGACATAGGCGCCGGTGGCGGCGCCGATGTCGCCGCTCCAGTTGCCGAACCAGCGGGCCGCCGGGGTGTTGGCGATGGACGTCCGGATCGCCGCCGCCCGCCCGTCGCCGGGGTTCGCGTTGGTCCACCGCAGGGCGGAGTTGTCGGGGTCGGTGTAGAAGCCGCTGGTCATGGTGGTCGGGTCGGCGGCGTAGGCCGGGCCGGCGTTGATCAGGGCGAGAGCGGCGGTGAGGGCACCGGCCAGCAGGGCGGATGCGGCTCGGACGGACTTGCGCATGGTTCTTCCTCCGGTGGGGGTGGGGAAGTGGAAGCGCTTCCAGTTTTGGGTGTGGGGTCGGATCGCGCTGATCGGATGATTGGGGCCGTCGCCTGGGTGTGTCAAGTGGTTGAACACGGAAGTACTGGCACGGCCGGTATGGCGTCATTGGTTGGAAGCGCTACCAGATTGAGACCCAGGACGACATCTGTGTGCAGGTCCGAAGCCCGGCGATGCATGGAATCATGGCCGCTGTTCGCCGTCCGCGTGAGCCCGAGGAGCAGTTCTTCCATGGAGCCGTCACCCAAGCGCATGCCGACTCTCGACGAGGTGGCCGCACGCGCCGGTGTATCGCGCACGGCGGCCTCCCGGGTGATCAACAACGCCCCGCACGTCAGCCGCGCCAAGCGGGAGGCGGTCCAACGGGCGGTGCGCGAGCTGGATTTCGTACCCAATCCGGCCGCGCAGGCCCTCGCGACCCGCAGGGTCGGAGCGGTGGTGCTGGCGGTCTCCAGCGACGAACCGGGGCTGTTCGCGGACCCGTTCTTCGCGGAGGTCATCGTCGGCGTCAGCGAGGCGCTGGAGCAGACCGAACTGGAACTGATCCTGCTGCTGGCCAACACCCCGCGCGGCCGGGAGCGGTTCGAGCGGCTGCTGCGCTCCCGCCGGGCCGACGGCGTCATGCTGATGGCGTTGCGGGGCGACGATCCGCTGGGCCGCCTCGGCGAGGAGGTCGATCTGCCCGTCGTCTTCGGCGGACTCCCGCTCATCGGGGAGCCCACGTGGTACGTGGACGCCGACAACCGGGGCGGCGCCCGCCTGGCCGCCGAGCACTTCGCGCGCACGGGCCGCCGACGCCCCGTCATGATCACCGGCCAGGTGGACGCCAGGGCCGCGGTTGCGCGGGAGCAGGGGTTCACCGACGGTCTGACCTTGTCCGGCCTGCCCCTGCTCGGGGTCGAGCCCGGGCAGTTCACCGAGGAGGGCGGCGCCGAGGCGATGGAGCGGCTGCTCCGGGCGCACCCCGATCCCGACGCGGTGTTCGCGGCCTCCGATGCGATGGCCATCGGCGCCCTGCGCACCTTGCGGGAACGGGGGCTCCGGGTGCCCGAGGATGTCGCGGTGATCGGCTTCAACGACCTGGCGAGCGCCCGGCACACCAGCCCGCCGCTGACCACGGTCCATCAGCCGGTACGCGCGCTGGGGCAGGAGATGGCCAGGATGCTGGTCAGTGCCATCGAAGGACACCGCCCCAGCCCGTTGATCCTCCCGACCCGCCTGACCGTGCGCGAGTCCGCCCCCGATCTGCCCACGTCGGCCTGACCGGTGAGCGCTTTCGGCAGGGTCGGCCCGATCCGACGCGAGCGCCTCCAAGTCGATTTCCCGTCGCCGCGAGCGGCCTGTGGCGATCGGGGGACTCGGCGTGGGGTCAGATGAATCGCCACAGGTGGTCGTTGGTGCCGTTGTCGTCCCACAGGACGGTCTGTGCTCCCTGGGCGGTGGAGGCACCCGAGACGCCGAGGACGCGGCCGCCGTTGGCGCACTGGATCCTGAAGGCGTCGCCGCCGCCGTGGCGCAGGCGCCACCGGTGGTCGGCGGTGCCGTTGTCCGCCCACTGGACGATCCGGGCGCCGTTGGCGGTGCCGCCGTTCTCCACGGCGAGGACCTTGCCGCTGTGGGAGTTGCGCAGCCGCAGGTGGCCGCCGGTGTCGACGACGGCCGTCCAGAGATGGTCGGCGGTGCCGTTGTCGTCCCACTGGACGGCGAGGCCGCCGTCGGCGGTGGACATGTCCCGCACACCCAGGACCCGCCCGCTGGCGACGTTCTGGATGCGCCTGGCGCCGTCGGGGACGAACTGCCACTGGCTGGAGGGGACTCCGGCGTCGGGCACCTGTACGGCTCCGGCGCCGTTGGCGGTGGAACCGCCTTCGATGCCCAGCAGCTTACCGGTGTGGACGTTCTGAAGCTTGTGAAAGCCGTTGCCGGCGTCGACGACGGTCCACCGGTGGTCGGCGGTGCCCGTGTCGGCCCACTGGAGGATCGGGGCGTTGTCGGCGGTGGACATGTCCTTCACGCCGAGGACCTTTCCGCTGTGGAGGTTGCGCAGCCGCAGTGCGGTGCCGTCGAGGAGGAGGATCCAGTCGTGGTCGGCGGTGCCGGAGTCGGTCCACTGCAGAGCGAGGCCCCCGTCGGCGGTGGACATGTCCCGGATGCCGAGGACGAGTCCGCTGGCCGCGTTGACGAGACGGAAGCCGGGACTGTCGGTCCGCCAGTAGACGGTGTAGTTGAAACCCTGGGCGTCGTGGAAGGGGCCGAGGTCGACCTTCGCGCCGTTGGCGGTGGCCGTGAAGGCGAGCACGGTGCTGCTGGTTCGGGTGATCGAGGAGGGGTCCAGGGCCGGGAGGGAGGGCAGCGTGGTGCTGCCGTAGTTGCCGGCGAGGATGACGGGGCCGTAGGCGATCGCCGCGACACCGGGGTTGTCGTTGGCGGCCTGGAGGGCCACGCGCATGGGGAGCTTCACGGTGACGATGTCGCCGGAGGCCCAGGACCGGGTGAGCGTGGCGTAGGTGCCCGGACCGGCCGCGACGGTCTGGGCGACGCCGTTGACACTGACGGTGGCGCCCGAAGTCCATCCGGGGATGCGCACGCGCATCGACCAGGTCCCGCCGACGCCGCCGGTGACCTTGAGCGTCGTGGTGTCGACGGCCGGATAGGAGGTGGTCTGGGTGACGGTGATGCCTCGCTGGGTCCAGTCCAGGACGGAGGGGAGGAACAGGTTCACGGTGAGGGTGGTGCTGCCGTCGTGGAAGTAGATGGAGTCCATCAGCTTGGTGTTGGACTCGACGCCCGTTCCCTGGCAGCACCAGAACGTGTCGTAATCGTTGCTCCAGGTGCCGCCGCCCCACGCCGGGCCCCTGCCGCGGCGGCCGCCCGGGTTGAGGGGGGTGAAGTAGGTGATGTGTCCGTGCGGGTCGGCCGGGTTCTGGGCGCCGATGACGTGGTTGAGCAGCGCCTTCTCGTAGAAGTCGAAGTACGACGCCCGGCCGGGGTCCAGCTGCCACAGTTCTCGGGTCAGCTTGAGCATGTTGTAGGAGTTGCAGAGCTCGCAGGTGTCTGCGACGAGGAAGCCGGAGATGGCGTTCGGGGCCCGGAAGTGTTCCGCCTGGCTGTTACCGCCGATGGCGTAGGTGTGCGAGGTGGTGCAGATCGTCCACGCGTTGGCGGCGATGTCGAGGTAGCGGGTCGTCCCGGTTGCCTTGTACTCGCGGACGGCTCCGATCCACTTGGGCACCTGCGTGTTGGCGTGCAGACCGTTCAACTGGTCCAGGTTCGCGGCGAGGGGGTCGAAGACCGCCGCATGGTCGAACCGCTGGGCGGTCGTCAGCCAGCGTGCGTCGCCGGTCCGTTGGTGGAGGTCGGCCAACACCTCGTTCATGCCGCCGAACTCGACGCCCATCAACGACTGCATCGTGCTGCGGCTGAGCGCGGCGGTGCGCCGGTCGACCCAGCCGGCGAGCGCGAGGAGCACGTCGCGGGCCTGCGTGTTACCGATGAGGCGCCACACGTCGAGCAGACCGGCCATGGTCTTGTGGACGCAGTAGTACGGGACGTTCCCGTTGTTCAGCGTGCCTGCTTCAAGCCTGGTGAAGTCGGCCTCGGGGAAGCCCGACAGGTAGCCGGCGGAGAAGCCCGCGGTGGAGTTGTTGGCCTGGCACTTGGCGAGTTCGGCCACCATGCGGTCGGCCTTGTCGCGGCAGGTGGTGTCCCCGACCGCGGCGTAAGCCTGGGCCCATGCGGTGAGGAAGTGGCCCTGCACGTGGGTGCGGAAGGGGAACGCCGGGTCGTCCCATCCTCCGGTCGGGGCGGCGGTGTTGGTGGAGAGCCGGTGGTTGGAGCGGAAGTTGTACAGCAGGCGGTCGACGTCGATGAAGCGGAGATAGGCCAGGGTGCGGTTCTGATTGTCGAGCCAGCGGCTGCTGGTGAGCCGGACCTGACCCAGGTCGAACGGGAACGCCGACACTCCGACGTCGGATCTGACCGCGGGCGTCTGCGCCGCCGCGGAGACAGTGTTCAGCACGGGGCCGACAGCCGCGGCCACGGCCGCGACGCCGGTCGCCTTGATCATGGCACGTCGGCTGAAGGGCGGAACCGGCATGGCGAACTCCATGGTCCGTGAGGAATGAGGGTGCCGCGCACAAGGCTGTCGGACCTCGACTGGTGGCTGCGAGGTCGGTGCGGCAGCTGCCTGCTGCGCACGAGTGTTAACGCTCACAATTGACGTGTCAATACAACGGGCGGCGGCGACAAGGCCGTTCCGCGCGCCACCACACGGGGAAGTGAGGTGCGAGCGGGCAGGTGGCGGACGCTGACCGCCACCTGCCCGCGGCATCAGCGACGTCAGCTCCTGCCCGGCGGTTCCTGCGGGCTCGGGCAACTGATGTCGAACCACGTGAAGTGGGCTTGGTTGGTGGAAGGACGGCCGTTGGAGGTGGCGTACAGGCCGAGCTGGATGCTGGTGAACAGCGGGGTGAGGAAGGTGGCTTCGACGGTGGTCAGGTCCTGCCAGGCTCCTTCGGGTGCCGCGTGGGCGAAGGTGTGGCTGAAGCCGCGGATGCGGACCCCCAGGCGAACGGGGCCCGGGGGGACGCGAGCGCCGGCCAGGACCTCGGCCCCGCGGCGGAGGCTGAGTCCTTCCGCGGTACGGAGGAAGAGGAGATGGGTGTCGTCGTCGAGGAGTACGGCGAGGCCCGCCTGTTCCTCCGGCGCGGTGGGGGTGAAGTGCAGTTCGGTGGAGACGTCGCAGTCGGGCTGTTCCTGGGGGCGGGCCAGGAGGGACGGGGTGGTGCGTTCGCCGAGGCGTTCGGGGCGGAGCTGGAGGCGGAGCCCCTCGCCGGTGGTCCAGAACCGATCCGGCGGTGTGCGCAGGCTGCTCCAGTCAGCGCCGAGCGTCGCGAAGTCGTCGTGGACGGGGCGACGGAGGTCGGTGTGGACGACGGGGGAGAAGACCGGCCAGCCCGCGTCCCAGGTGATCCGGCTGAGGAAGGTCTCGCGGCCGAGGGCGGAGCCGGGGCGGACGCCCAGGAGGACGGCCCGCCAGTCGCCGTTCGGGGTTTGGACGAGGTCGGCGTGCCCGGTGCAGGTGACCGGACCCTTGGCGGGCGGTAGCACCGGATTGCCGGGGGCGCCCTCGTAGGGGCCGGTCACGCGGTCGGCGCGGGCGGCCACCACGCTGTGGTCCACATCGGTGCCGCCCTCGGCGGTGACCAGTAGATAGCTGCCGCCGGTCCTGTAGAGGTGCGGGGCTTCCGACCATCGGGCGCCGGGGTGGCTCCCCGACCACAGGACGTGCTCGGGTCCCGTCAGCCGTCGTTCCCGGGGAAGGTATTCGCGCATCCAGATCTCGGTGCGGCCCGCGGCTTCGTCCACGACTCGTGCGGCCGTGAACCAGGCCCGGCCGTCGCCCTCGCCCTCGCCCTCGCCGTCCCCGTGCCCATCGCCGTCGTCCGGCCCGTCGTCGAAGAACAGCGACGGGTCGAAGCCCTCGCCCTCCAACCAGTGGGGCTCCGACCACGGCCCCGCCGGGTCGGTCGCGGTGACGACGAAATGACCCGGGCCGTCCATCAGCGTGCAGACGAGGTGGAAGACCCCGTCATGGTGCCGGATCGTCGGCGCGAACAGACCCCGAGAGGGCTCGCACCCGTCGAGGTCGAGCTGGGACGCCCGGTCGAGCGCGGAGCCGATGCGCCGCCAGTTCACGAGGTCACGGCTGTGGAACACGGGAAGGCCCGGGAACCATTCGAAGCTGGACGTCACCAGGTAGTAGTCCGATCCCACCCGGCAGACGGACGGGTCGGGCCGGAACCCGGGCAGTACGGGATCACCGAAGTAGCTGGTCATGGAGCCGGGACGATCTCGACCGGAACGGACAGCACCCGGTCGGCCGCAGGGTGACGTACGGGGCCCTCCAGAGTGAAGGAGCCCTGGAGCGGAAGGTCGCCGCTGGACCGTCCCACGGCCACGCCGATCTCCCCGGGCTCCACTCTTCTGCGCAGGTCGAGCCCGGTGAAGGAGGTCCGGTCGGCATGGACCGAGAAGGTGATACGGGAGGCCGCGCCCGGCCGCAGTTCGACCCTGGCGAATCCGGCGAGCCACCGCTGCGGCCGGACGACGGACGCCACGGGGTCGGAGAGGTACAGCTGGACCACTTCGGTCCCGGCCACCTCGCCGACGTTGCGTACGGTGACCGAAACGGCGACGGCCCCGTCCGTCGCGGCGACGGGATCCACGGAGAGCTCCGAGCAGGTGAAGCTGGTCCAGCTCAGCCCGTGTCCGAACGGGAACAGCGGGGTCGGGTCCACCGAGCTCCAGTCGGTGTGCCCGCCGAGCCTGGCGTGCAGGTAGGTGCCGGGCTGGCCGCCGACCTGGCGGGGGATGGAGACGGGCAGCCGCCCGGACGGTTCCGCGGCACCGCTGATGATCCGGGCCAGCGCCGTCCCGCCCTCCTCACCGGGGAGGAAGGCCTGGACCACGGCCGATGCGCGCTCGGCGAGCGTGCCGAGCGCATAGGGCCGTCCGGATACGAGGACCAGGACGGTCGGCACCTCCGAGTCCAGAACGGCGGAGGCGAGCGCGGCCTGATCGCCTGGCAGGTCGAGGGTCTCGGCGTCGCAGCCCTCTCCGGAGGTGCCCCGGCCGAACATGCCGGCCCGGTCCCCGAGCACGAGCAGGTTCACGTCCGGATCGTCCGCGGTGACCGTGAACCCGGCAGCGGTGAGCGCCTCGCCGAGCGTCGGGATCTTCAGCCCGAGGTCGCCGGGCAGCGCCACGTGGTTGGGGAAGGAGTAGCAGCCGAGGAAGGACTGGGGGTCGTCGACGTAAGGCCCGCTGATCGCGACCCGGCACGGCCTGAGCGGCAGGATGCCGTCGTTGGCGAGCAGTACGGTGGACCGTTCGGCCAGGAGCCTGGCCAGTGCCCGGTTCTCCGGCGGGTCGAGGTCGACCGGCTCGGGCTTGACGGGTTCCCAGGCGGGGTCGAGCAGGCCGAGCTCGGCCTTCTGGAGCAGGACCCGTTCCGCGGCCCGGTCGATGAGCTCCTCGGGCACGCTTCCCGCCCGCACGAGTGCGGTCAGCGGCTCGCCGTAGCACCGGGCCGTGGGCAGCTCGACGTCGATTCCGGCGGTCAGCGCCAGCGCGCCGGCCGCGCCCCGCGATCCGGTGACACCGTGCCGGGTCTCCAGGAAGGAGACGGCGTAGTAGTCGGCGACGACCACTCCGCTGAACCCCAGCTCGCCCCGGAGCAGTTCGGTCAGCAGCCGTTCGTCGGCGGCCACCGGAACGCCGTCCACGTCGGTGTAACTGTTCATCACCGACCGGGCGCCCCCCTCGCGCAGGGCCCGTACGAAGGGCTCGACCAGTACGTCGGCGAACTCGCGCGGTCCCGAGGCGACGGGGGCCATGTTCCGGCCGCCGCGCGAGGCCGAGTACCCGGCGAAGTGCTTGAGCGTCGCCACGATCCCGGCGCCCTCCAAGCCCTGCACGTAGGCGGTGCCGATCGCACCGACGAGATAGGGGTCCTCGCCTATGCACTCCTCGGTCCTGCCCCACCGGTAGTCGCGGACCACGTCGAGCACCGGAGCCAGCCCCTGGTGGACGCCGACCCGCCGCATCCCCGCGCCGATGGCGGCGGCCATCTGCCGCACGAGTCCGGGATCGAAGGAGGCGCCCCAGGCCAGTGGCCCGGGGAAGACCGTCGCTCCGAACGTCATGAACCCGGTCAGGCACTCCTCGTGAGCGACCGCCGGTATCCCGAACCGGCCGGCTCCGGTCACCTGCCGCTGGAGCGAGGCGAGCCGCTCCATCCCGGCTTCCGCGGTGATCGGCGCGGTTCCGTACACCCGGGTGAGCTGGCCGAGGCCGTGGGCGACGATGTCGTCGAGGCCGGGCGCGGACTCGCCGGAATCGTCCTCCATCGGCGCGACGGGTGCGCCCGGATCCGAGGGCAGCGCCCAGAAGCCGGCGAGCTGACCCGCCTTCTCCTCCAGCGTCATCCGTTTCAGCAGATCGGCGACTCGTGCGGACGCGGGCATGAGGGGGTCACGCCAGGGCTCGGTCAAGGAGTTCTCCTAGGAACGGGGCGGGGCGGTGGAGAGCCGGACCTTGAGCTCGGTCGAGAGCTCCATCCGGGGGCTGACCAGGGGTTGGCCGTCCAGGAGCTGGAAGAGGGTGCGGGCGGCGAGCCGGCCCATCTCCTCCAGCGGCTGACGCACCGTCGTCAGCGGCGGGGACAGCCATTCGCACATCGGCAGGTCGTCGAAGCCGACCACGCTGAGGTCCTGCGGGATGCTCAGTCCGCCCTGCCGGGCGGCTTCGTAGACGCCCATCGCCTGCTGGTCGCTGCCGGCGAAGACGGCGGTCGGCGGCTCGGGGAGGGCGAGCAGTTCCCGGGCGCGCTGGAACCCGCCCTCGTGCTGGAAGTCGCCGAACCGGATCAGGTCGCGGTCGACCTCGATCCCGGCCCGCTCCAGCGCGGCGCGGTACCCGTCGATGCGGGCCTGGCTGCAGAGCATCTCCTTGCGCCCGCCGATCGCGGCGATCCGGCGGTGCCCCAGCTCCAGCAGGTGTTCCGTGGCGGCGAGGCCGCCGGCCCAGTTGGTCGCGCCGATGCTCGGGACGCCGTTGCCCGGCAGGTCGATCGGGTCGATGACGACGAGTGCCACCCCGGCCTGTTCGACCTGGGCGCGCTGGGCCTGGGTGACCGAGGCGGTGACGAGGATGACGCCGTCGCTGTGGTGCAGGACCGGCAGCGCGGCCCAACTCGAAGGCGTGGCCTCGCCCGGTGGGACGAGCGATACGACGGTGCCGACGCTCCGCTGGGCGCACTCGGCTTCGACGCCGCGCAGTATCTCCACGGCCCACGCGCTGTCCAGACCGCCGATGATCAGGTCGACCAGGCCGGACCTGCGTGCCCTGGCCTGCGCGCCGGGGTGGAGGTAGTTGTGGGAGCGCAGCAGGCTCTCGATCCGTTCGCGTGTCGCGGGTGCGACGTCGGAGCGGCCGTTGACCACCTTGGACACGGTGGCCTGGGAGACCCCCGCCTCAGCGGCGATGACGGCCAGGGTCGGGCGCTGCTCGCTCAACTTCTCTCCTCCGTGCGGACCCTTTGGGTTGGCGACAGGTATCGCAAACTTTCGAAGAGTTTCCGGTCGGCGAGACTTGGTTGTCAAGCCACAAGAGGGCTGCTGCTGAAGGGAATTCGGTGAGAAAGCTTGACCGGGCGGCTTCACGTTCCTAGTTTGTGGCAGCACGAATTCGAGGAAGTTACGAAACATTTTCGAACCGAGCCCGCATTCACCACCCCGGAGGTCCCATGGCCAGCACACCCCCGAGTCGACGAAGCTTCCTCGCGCTCTCGGGCCTGACCGCTCTGTCCGTCTCGCTCACCGCGGCCTGCGGCGGAGGGGGCTCCGGCTCGGGGTCGGCGGCCGACGGGAAGGTGGCCTTCGCGTGGTGGAACATCGCCACGACGGAACCGGGCAAGTCCCTGTTCCCGCAGATCTCCGAGGCGTTCACGACCGCTCACCCGAACATCACGATCAGGACGACCTCGTTGGAGAACGAGGCGTTCAAGTCCAAGCTGACCGCCAACACTTCATCGGGCAAGCTCCCCGACGTCTTCCAGACCTGGGGCGGCGGCGTTCTGCGGCAGCAGGTCGACGCGGGGCTGGTCGAGGACCTCACCGAGGCGTTCGGCTGGTCGTCCGACCTCACCCCGGTCTCGTTGCAGGCCTATCAGTTCGAGGGCCGGACCTACGGGGTGCCCTACGACGTCGGCATGGTCGGCTTCTGGTACAACAAGAAGCTCTTCGCCGAGGCCGGGATCACCGCTCCGCCGGCCACCTGGGCCGAGTTCCTCGAAGACGTCAAGAAGCTCAAGGCGGCGGGCGTCACTCCGATCGCGCTCGCGGGCAAGGAGAAGTGGCCGGGCCACTACTACTGGGCCTACCTCGCGATGCGCGTCGCAGGCCTCCCCGCGCTGGAGCAGGCGGCGACCACCAAGGACTTCACCGGCGCGGGCTTCGTCCAGGCGGGCACCCACCTCAAGGAACTGGTCGACCTCCAGCCGTTCCAGACGGGCTTCCTCGGCGCCGGCTACTCCACCCCCGGCGGCCAGGCCGCGACCATGGGCAACGGCAAGGCCGCCATGGAGCTGATGGGGCAGTGGGCACCGTCGGTGCAGAAGGACGCGGGCGCGGACCTCGGAGCGGACCTGGGCTTCTTCCCCTTCCCGACGGTCGACGGCGGCGTCGGCCGGGCCACCGAGGTGTTCGGCGGTGGCGGCGGCTTCGCGCTGCGCAAGGGCGCCCCGAAGGAGGCGCTGGACTTCCTGAAGTTCTTCGTGCTGGAGAACGAGTCCAAGCTGCTGGCCTCCAACGGCTACCTGCCGGTGGTCAAGGGCGCGGAGAGCCAGCTCACCGAGCCCAACAGAAAAGTGGTGGCCGACAGCCTGGTCAAGGCGACGGGCTTCCAGCTCTTCCTCGACCAGGCCTACCCGCCTGCGGTGGGCCAGGAGGTCAACGACAGCGTCGCCGACCTCATCGCGGGCAAGAAGACGCCCGAGCAGGTCACCAAGTCGATCACCGAGGCTGCGAAGGGTGCCTAGCTCCGTGTCCACCCTGACCAAGGAGCGTACGAAGGACGCCGTGCCGGCGCGCCCGCACGCCCCGCCACGGTCGCTCCTGCGCGGATTGGGAAGCTGGGCGTCGGTCGCCTGGTTCCTCGTCCCGGCTCTGGTCCTCTTCCTCGTCTTCGTCCTCGCCCCGATCGTCGTCGCCGTCTACACCGGCTTCTTCAAGTGGGGCGGGATCGGCCCCCTGGACGACTTCATCGGCTTCGAGAACTACGCCGCGCTCTTGCGAGATCAGGTCTTCCTCGGCGATCTGAAGCGCGGGCTGTACCTGATCGCCCTGTCGATCACGGTGCAGTTGCCGTTCGCGCTGTTCACCGCGGTCCTGCTCAACCAGCGGCTGCGCGGCCGGGCCGTCTACCGGATGCTGTTCTTCGCGCCGTACGTCCTGTCCGAGGTGGTCACGGCGGTCCTCTTCACGATGATCTTCCTTCCCGGTGCGGGCATGGCGGACCATCTCGCCGGCGCCCTCGGCCTGGAGGGGCTGCAGGGGAAGTGGCTCGCCGATCCCTCGACGGTCATGCCGACCCTGTTCGTGGTCATGACCTGGAAGTACTTCGGCTTCCACATGATGCTCTTCCTCGCCGGACTGCAGGGCATCCCGAGCGAGATCCTCGAGGCCGCCTCCATCGACGGCGCGGGCGCATGGCAGCGCTTCCGGCACGTGACGCTGCCGCTGCTCGGCCCGACGATCCGGATCAGCGCCTTCCTTTCGATCATCGGGGCCATCCAACTCTTCGACCTGGTGTGGGTCATGACGGCGGGCGGGCCCAACCACTTCTCCGAGACGATGGCGATCTCGATGTTCCAGTTCGGGTTCAAGCGCTACCAGGTCGGCTATGCCAGTGCGATCAGCGTGGTGCTGTTCATGATCAGCCTGGTCTTCTCCCTCTTCTACCAGCGCTACGTGCTCCGCCGTGACCTGAGCGGGGCCGTCACCTCGGGAGGTGGCCGATGAACGCACGCAGGACGGCACGAGGCCTGTCGCTGCACGCCGTGGTCTGGCTGATCGGCGCATTCGTCGTCGTGCCGCTGGTCTACGCGGTGATCTCCGGGTTCAAGAGCACCGGCGAGCTGACGACCAACCCGTTCGGGCTGCCCGAACACTGGAAGACCGGCAACTACACCGGCATTCTCGGCGACGGAATGTTCTGGCGGCAGATCGCCAACAGCGCGGGCATCGCGATCGGCACCACGTGCTGCACGGTGGCTGCCTCCGCGATGGCGGCGTTCGTGCTGGCCCGCTACGCCTTCCGGGGCAGGGAGCTGTTCTACACGCTGTTCACGATCGGGCTCATGTTCCCGTTCGCCGTGGCCGTCCTGCCGTTGTTCCTGCTGCTGCGCAACTTCGACCTGCTCGACAACCCGCTCGGAGTGATCCTCCCGCAGGCGGCCTTCGGGCTCCCCATGACGATCATCATCCTGCGCGGCTTCTTCCGGACCATCCCGGCGGAGGTCGAGGAGGCGGCCATCATGGACGGCTGCGGCAAGTTCCGCTTCTTCTGGAAGATCCTGCTGCCGATGGCGCGTCCGGCGCTCGGCACGGTGTCGGTGCTGGCGATCGTCGCGAGCTGGAACAACTTCTTCCTGCCGCTGCTGGTGTTCAACGACCCGAAATGGCAGACCATTCCGGTCGGAGTCCAGCAGTTCCAGGGCCAGTACTCGACCGACTACGCGCTCGTCCTCGCCTACATCGTGCTCGCCATGGTCCCCGCCCTCGCGTTCTACGCCGTCGCCGAGCGGCAGTTGATCGGTGGCCTCACCGCGGGTGCCACCAAGGGCTGACCCGTCCCGCACGACCTCCACCCCCGAGGAGACATCGTGAAACGTCTGATCGCATTGGCAGTCCCAATTTTGTTAGCGCTAACATCGCAGGCCGCGGCCGCCCCCGCGCGAAACGGCATCGACTTCCGCACAGCGCTCCAGCCCATCGACGGATTCGGCTTCTCGATGGCCTTCCAGCGGGCCGACCTGCTGCACGGCGCGCGCGGCCTCAGCCCGGCCAAGCAGCGCGAAGTACTCGACCTGCTGCTCAGCAAGGACAAGGGTGCGGGCCTTTCGATCCTGCGCCTGGGCATCGGGTCGTCGACCGACAGGGTCTATGACCACATGCCGACGATCCTGCCGGCCGATCCCGGCGGGCCGGACGCCACACCGCAGTACTTCTGGGACGGCTGGGACGGCGGCCAGGTCTGGCTCGCCAAGGAGGCCAAGGCCTACGGCGTCAAACGGTTCTACGCCGACGCCTGGAGTGCCCCGGCCTTCATGAAGGCCAACGGGAGCGAGAACAACGGCGGCGAGCTGCGGCCCGAATGGCGCCAGGCCTACGCGAACTACCTCGTGCAGTACGCGAAGTTCTACCGTCAGGAAGGCATCGGGATCACCGACCTGGGATTCACCAACGAACCCGACTGGACGGCCACGTACGCCTCGATGCGGTTCACCCCGCAACAGGCCGTCGACTTCCTCAAGGTGCTCGGGCCGACCGTCCGCGCATCCGGACTGAAGACCGAGCTGGTCTGCTGCGACGCCGCGGGCTGGGACCGGCAGGTCGCCTACACCGAGGCCATCGAGGCGGACCCCGCCGCCGGCAAGTACGTGCGGACCGTCACCGGCCACCGCTACAGCGGTCCGACCACGGTCCCGCAGCCGACCGACAAGCGCGTGTGGATGTCGGAATGGTCTCCGGACGGCGCCACCTGGAACGAGAACTGGGACGACGGCAGCGGCTACGACGGTCTCGCCGTCGCCGCCGACATCCAGAACACCCTGACCGTCGGCAACGCCAGTGCCTACGTCTACTGGACCGGTGCGTCCCTCGGCGCGACCCGGGGACTCATCCAGCTCGCCAACCCCGGTGACGACTACCGGGTGTCCAAGCGGTACTGGGCCCTGGCCGCCTTCAGCCGCTTCATCCGACCCGGCGCCGTCCGCGTGCCGGTCACGAACGCCGACCCGGCACTGCGGATCACGGCCTTCCGTAACACCGACGGCAGCCGCGTGATCGAAATCCTCAACACTGCGACCACCGAAAGCTCCACCGAGTTCTCCCTTCGCGGCGGGCACGACCGGCACCCCGACGGCTACGTCACCGACGGGACCCGCTCGATCACCCCGGCCGACATCGTCTCCACGCACGGCACGACCCTCACGGCGACGCTCGCCCCGCGCGCGCTGACCACGATCGTCCTCGACTGAACCGCCCGCACCCCGAGGAGCAACCCGCCATGTCCCGTCACATCTCCGTTCCCCTGTCCCGGATTCTCACCGCCCTGTCCGCCGCCATCTGCCTCTCGGCCGGTCTCGCCGCAGCGCCCGCAGCCGCCGAGCCCCGTCCCCGGACGCTCGGCGAACTGGCCAAGAAGCACCACAAGTACTTCGGCTCCGCCACCGACAACCCCGAGTTCACCGACGCCGCCTACCTGAAGCTCCTCGGCAGCGAATTCGGCCAGACCACCCCCGGCAACGCCATGAAGTGGTACGCCACCGAGCCCGAGCGAGGCGTCTTCGACTTCACCGACGCCGACGAGGTCGTCGCGTTCGCCAAGGCCCACCACCAGAAGGTCCGCGGCCACACCCTCGTCTGGCACAACCAGCTCCCCGCATGGCTCACCGAGGGCACCTGGAGCGCCGACGAGCTGCGTGCCATCCTCAAGAACCACATCCAGACGGAGGTCCGGCACTTCAAGGGCCAGGTGATCCACTGGGACGTCGTCAACGAGGCCTTCAACGAGGACGGCACCTACCGCGAATCGCTCTTCTACAAGACGCTCGGCCCCGGCTACATCGCCGACGCCCTGCGCTGGGCCCACGAGGCCGACCGGCACGCCAAGCTGTACCTCAACGACTACAACGTCGACGGCACAGGCCCCAAGAGCGACGCCTACTACACCCTGATCAAGCAGTTGAAGGCCGACGGGGTCCCGGTGGAGGGCTTCGGCATCCAGGGCCACCTGGCGCTCCAGTACGGCTTCCCCGGCGACGTCCAGCAGAACATGCAGCGCTTCGCCGACCTCGGGGTCGAGGTCGCGATCACCGAGCTCGACATCCGGATGAACCTCCCCGCGACCCCGGAAAAGCTCGCCACCCAGGCCACCTGGTACGCCGACTACGTCAAGGCCTGCCTGGCGGTCAAGAAGTGCGTCGGCGTCACCATCTGGGACTACACGGACAAGTACTCGTGGATCCCCTCCGTCTTCCCCGGTGAGGGCGCGGCGCTGCCCTACGACGAGAACCTGATGCCCAAGCCCGCCTATCACTCGATCAGGAAGGTGCTGGGCGGATGATCAGGACGGCGATCGTCGGAACGGGCGGGATCGCGGGCGTCTGCCACATACCCGCCCTCCGGGCGCAGGCGCACCGGGCCCAGATCGTGGCAGCCGTCGACGTGGACGCCGGGCGCGCAGAGGAGTTCGCGGCCGAACACCGCATCCCCACGGTCTACACCGACCTGCACACGATGCTGGGGGAGCAGAGCCCGGACCTCGTGCACCTGTGCACGCCTCCGTTCCTGCACGCCGAACAGGCCGTTGCCTGCCTGGAGTCGCAGGTGTGGGTGTGGTGCGAGAAGCCGGTGGCCCTGTCGCTGGCCGACCTCGACCGGATCCGTCGCGCCGAAGGGCCCGCCCGCGCGGGCTCGGTGTTCCAGCACAGGTACGGCTCGGGGTCCCGGTACCTGCGCGACCGGATCACGGCCGGGACCCTGGGCCGCCCGCTCGTCGCGCAGTGCGTCACGGCGTGGTACCGCGACGACGCCTACTACGACGTGCCCTGGCGCGGCACCTGGGAGAGCGAGGGCGGTGGCCCGACGCTGGGCCACGGCATCCACCAGATGGACCTGATGCTCGGGGTGCTCGGCGAATGGGCCGAGGTACGCGCGATGGCCGGCCGCCTCGATCGCGACGTCCAGACCGAGGACGTGTCCGCAGCCCTGGTCCGGTTCGACAACGGAGCCATCGCGACGGTCCTCAACAGCGTCCTTTCCCCGCGCGAGGAGAGCTACCTGCGCTTCGATCTCACCGACGCCACGGTCGAGCTGCGGCACCTGTACGGCTACTCCAACGCGGACTGGACCTTCACCACAAGGTCGCCGGGCGTGAAGTGGGAGCTGCCGGACGATGTGCCCAGCTCGCACACCGCCCAGCTCGCGGCCTTCCTGGACGACTACGAGGCCGGGACCCGGCCAGATCTCGGCAGGCCCACCATGGAACTGGTCACCGCCCTGTACAAGGCCGCGATCACCGGCCTGCCGGTCCGGCGCGGAGAGATCGACGAGGCCGACCCGTTCTACGGCTCACTCAACGGAGGGCGCCCGGGGGTGTTCCGGTGACGTTCGAACTCCTCGAGAACGAGGACTCGCTGACCGTCCGGGCTCGCGACGTCGACCTCTTCCGGTACGTGTACCGGGCGGCCATGGACCCCTTCGAGGCGCCGAAGCCCTACCTGCATCCGGTGCGCACGCTCGCCGGCGACGTGGTCACCGGGTACCGGCCGCACGACCACCGCTGGCACAAGGGCATCCAGATCACGGCGTCATGGGTGTCGGGGCAGAACTTCTGGGGCGGCGGCACCTACCTGCGCGGCCAGGGCTACGTGGACCTGCCGAACCTCGGCACGATGCACAGCCTCGCCCTGTCCGCCGAAACGGCCCACGGCCGCGCGGTGGTCACCGAAGCCCTGGCCTGGCACACGATGGCGGGGGAGCACTGGATCGACGAGCACCGCACGCTGACCGCACACGACGTAGGGGCCGACTTCTGGACCCTGGACGTCACCACCTCGCTGACCAACGTCCGCGACAGCGGTCTGGTGTTCGGCAGCCCCGGCACGCAGGGCAGAGAGCTCGCCGGATACTCCGGCCTGTTCTGGCGCGGCCCGCGCGCGTTCGCCGGCGGCGAAGTGATCGGCCCCGCGATGGGCGAGCAGGGCGCCTGGCTGGCATTCATCGGCGCGCACGACGAGGTCGACCGCTCCTCCACGCTCCTGTTCCTGGACGATCCCGACGCCCCCTGCCACTGGTTCGTCCGCAGTGAACCCATCCCCGCCGTCAACCCGTCCCTGGCGTTCGACAAGGAACTGCCGCTGGCCCCCGGCGACACCGTGTCGCGCCGCTACCGGATCGTCGTGGCCGACGGCGCATGGACCGCCGGGCACCTGTCCCGCCACATCGCGGAACACTCGTGGTGACCCCCTTCCCCGGCGGCGTGGGGATCTCCGGGTTGACCGTGTACGACTGGGAGGCCGCCGACGGGCTGTGTGGCGGCACACCCCACATGCACCTCGTCTGCTCCGAGGCCTACATGGTCACCGGCGGCGCGGGCAGCGTCCAGACGCTCACCACCTCCGGCTTCGCCGACACCCCGCTGCACCCCGGCGACGTCGTCTGGTTCACCCCCGGCACGGTCCACCGCCTCGTCAACGGCGGCGGCCTGCGCCTCATGGTGCTCATGCAGAACAGCGGACTCCCCGAGGCGGGCGACGCCGTCTTCACCTTCCCTGCTCCGGTGCTGGCCGATCCCCACGCCTACCGGAAGGCGGCCGCCCTGACCGGCGACCATTCCGTGGCAGCGCGCCGCCGCCGCGACCTGGCACTCGAGGGTTTCCTGGCCTTGCGCGAAGGCGGGCTGCCGGACTTCCACGTCGCAGCCCACCGCCTGAAGCGTGAGCTCCTGGACGCCTGGTGGATCCGCTGGCGTGACGGACCCATGGCCGCTGCCGTCACGACCGGCCGTCAGTTGGAACGGCTGAAGGCCGGAGACCTCTCCCACCTCGGCCACGGCGCAGTGTCACGACTGGAGCGCCCGGAGCACCAACGCTTCGGCATGTGCGGCCGCCTTCAGACCTATCCCTCCCCCTGACTCCCCGACGCGGCCGCTCCGCGGTTCGCCGGGGTCACCTCACCCCCACCCCCCGAAGGAGCTCTTCCGATGTTGCTTCGCCAACCATCCCCGGTCCACCTGAGACGACGCCTGCTCGCAGTCCTCGCGCCCTTGCTGCTCCTGACCACCTTCCTTGTCGTCCAGCCCGCCGACGCGGCGCCGGTCATCGACACCAACGCCTCGTACGTGCTGGTCAACCGCAACAGCGGCAAAGCCCTGGACGTCTACAACCTGGCGACCAACGACGGCGCCCGCATCACCCAGTGGACCAGGAACGATCAGAGCCAGCAGCAGTGGCAGTTCGTCGACTCCGGTGACGGTTACTACCGCATCAAGTCCCGACACTCCGGCAAGGTGCTGGACGTCCAGGGCCGGTCCACCGCGAACGGCGCCTCGATCGTCCAGTGGGCCGACGCGAACGGGACCAACCAGCAGTGGCGCCTGGCCGACAGCTCGGACGGCTACGTGAGGTTCCTCGCGCGCCACAGCAGCAAGGCCCTCGAAGTGCAGGGCGGGTCCACCGCGGACAACGCGAACGTGGTCCAGTACGACGACTGGGGCGGCACCAACCAGCAGTGGCAGCTCGTCAAGGTCGGTGCCGGCAACCCCGGCGGGTGCGACCTTCCGTCGACGTACCGCTGGACCTCGACCGGCGCACTGGCGCAGCCCAAGGCCGGGTGGGCGTCGCTCAAGGACTTCACCGTCGCCCCCTACAACGGCAAGCAGCTCGTCTATGCGACGACGCACGGCGCGGGGCCCGGAACGGGCTGGGGCTCGATGAACTTCGGCCAGTTCGGCAACTGGTCGGAGATGGCCTCGGCCAGCCAGAACTCCATGTCGAACTCCGCCGTCGCGCCCACGCTCTTCTACTTCGCACCGAAGAACATCTGGGTGCTCGCCTACCAGTGGGGAGGCGGAAGCGCCTTCTCCTACCGCACGTCGAGCGACCCGACCAACCCCAACGGCTGGTCGTCACAGCAGGTGCTCTTCTCCGGAAGCATCGCCGACTCCGGAACGGGACCCATCGACCAGACGCTCATCGGCGACGGCACGAACATGTACCTGTTCTTCGCCGGTGACAACGGCAAGATCTACCGGGCCAGCATGCCCATCGGGAACTTCCCGGGCAGCTTCGGCTCAAGCTCGACCGTGGTCATGAGCGACACGACGAACAACCTGTTCGAAGCCCCGCAGGTCTACAAACTCCAGGGCCAGGACCGCTACCTCATGATCGTCGAGGCGATCGGATCGCAGGGCCGGTACTTCCGCTCGTTCACGGCCACCAGTCTGAACGGCTCGTGGACGCCCCAGGCCGCGACCGAGGGCAACCCCTTCGCCGGCAAGGCCAACAGCGGCGCCACCTGGACCAACGACATCAGCCATGGCGAACTGATCCGCACCACCGCCGATCAGACCTTCACCGTCGATCCCTGCAACCTGCAGTTCCTCTACCAGGGACGCGACCCCAACTCCGGCGGCGACTACAGCCAATGGCCCTACCGGCCAGCTCTGCTGACACGGCAGCGCTGACGACGTGACACGGGCGGGCTCGGCGGAAGGCCGAGCCCGCCCGGATCAACGGCTCGGAGGGAAACCTCCCCAGACGGACACGGAGCCGCGCTCGGACTGGGCGTCGACGCGGTAGCCGTCCTGCGCGGTACCGCGCACGCCGGTGGAGTGGTTGTACTGGCCGGCGAACTCGTGCTGTCCGGCCGGGACGGTACGGCCCGGTTTGAGTGCCCAGCGGTAGACCAGCGCGCCACCGGTCTCCTGAACGGTGACGGTGAAGTCGTCGCCGGGCAGGGTCCGCCAGTTGCCGGTGTCGCGCACGCCGCCGGTCTGCACGATGCGCAGTTCGACGGTGAGCGAGGTGAGCGGCTGAGTGGTCCTGAGGGTGAGGTTGCTCTGGGCCCAGTAGACGGTGCTGTGCGGGTCGATCGACCCCTCCGACCACAGCGGGCCGTTCTGGGCCCGGCCGCTCGCCGACGGGGTCGGGCGGGGCCGAGCCAGGGTGCCGGTGGGCGGCGCGGTGGTCGCCGGTCCCGGGGCGGCGGCCGGGGGAGCGGAGCGCGTCGGCGTCGGTGTGGCCGTCGGTGAGGGTGTGGCCGGTGTGCTGTCCGACGGTGGCGGGGTCTGGACGATGCCGGCCGCGGCGAGTCCGCCGGTGGCCAGGACGCAGGCGGTGGCCAGGCCGGCGAGGGCGCCCCTGGGCCATGACCGCAGGCCGGATCGTGTGCGATGACGGACGGCGGGAGCGGCCGCGCCGCGCTGCACGCTGGCCAGCATCCGTGCGCGGTCGGGCCGGTGGGCCTCGGCGGCCTCGCGCAGTTGCCGGGCGATGTGCTCGTTCACCGGTTCGTTCACCGGTTCCTCCCTCCTGTCGCCAGTTCGCCGACCGCTCGTGCGCCGAGTGCTCTCTCCAGCTCGGCCATCCCCTTCGAGGTCTGGCTCTTCACCGTACCGACCGATATGCCCAGCGCCACGGCGGTGTCCTTCTCCGAGAGGTCGAAGGCGTGCCGCAGCACCACGCATGCCCGCTTGCGGAACGGTAGCCGGGCGAGCGCCGCACGGACGTCCAGCACGGCAGCCACGTCCGGTCCGTCGGTCTTCTCGGGGCTGCGGGTCCAGAACAGCAGGACCCGGCGCCGTTCGCGGACCGCACTGCGGCTCCGCTCCCGGGCCATGTTGGCGACCACCCCGCGGGCGTAGGCGATCGGGTGGTCGGCCGCGCGGAGCCGGTCCCAGCGTTGCCACAGCGCGATCAGCGCGTCCGAGGCGAGGTCGTCAGCCGCGTCCGCCTCGCCGGTCAGGAGGTGGGCGAGACGGGCGAGTTCGGCGTAGTGGCGGTCGAAGAAGTCGTGGAATTCCGCGGACGTGTCGTCGAGGAGCATTTCCCGCCGTTCGCCCTCTCCCTAAAATGTGAACGTTAAACAATCGGTGTGAGCCTAGCAGCGTCCCCCTCCGCGGCGGCGCGGTCAATGCCGGGCGAACTGGACGCGGGTCGGCTGGACGGCGTCGGGCTTCAACGCGATCGCGTCGACGGTCAGTCGCTCTCCGTAGATGTCGGTGACCCTGATCGCCCCACCGCACCCGTTGCCGGCGGGGGAGAGGAAGTAGTTGTAGTCGGTACGGGACAACCGCTGCCAGCCGCCGCCGGTCCGCACCTCCAGCGTGGCCACCGGGTTGCGGTGACCGATCACCTGGATCCCGCACCACCACTGGCTGGACCCTGTCTTGTACCGGATCGACATGGTGTCCGCCGCCGTGGCGGGGCTCAGCAGCGTCCAGGTGATCGGGAGCCGGCCCACCGAGAGCTCGGCGAGCTTGCCGAAGGCCTCGTGGCTCAGGTCGAGCTGACCGGGCGCGCAGGGCAGCGGGCACTCGTTGACGATCCGCACCGTGATGCTCGCCCCGCCCGCGGCGCGGACGAGTACGTACGCCCCGCAGGCACCGGACGACTCGTAGTCGGTGTGGTTCATCGCCGCGACCATGAGGTCCCCGGACGGGCCGAACGAGCAGGCGCCGTTGCCGTCGGCCGCGTCGTAGGACGTGGCGACACCCGGGTAGCTCGTCCCCGGTTTGATCCGCCCGGCCAGGGAGGCGGTGGACGGCACCGTACGGGCGCTGCTGGTGGCGGGCGAGGGGGACGGGCCGGCGGAGGAGGCCGAAGGGTGCGTCGTGGGGGTGGGCGTGGGCGTCGGTGCGGCCGACGGCGTCGGGGCGCCGGTGGCCGAGGGCGGGGGGCTGGTGGCCGACGACGGCGGCGCCGAGGGTCTGGCTCCAGCCGGGGCGCCGGTGGCGGCGCCGCCACCGTTCCCCATGAGGAACGCGACGGCCAGGCCGATCAGCGCCCCGACGGCCACCAGTGCCACCGGAATGCTCTCGACCAGTCCTTGCCTTCGCCGCGCCCGCGGGTCGGCGTGCTTCGTTGCCCTCATGCCCATCCAATTCGGTAGATCCAGTCGACGCTGCACCACTCGGTTGCCGCCGAAGACGAAAAGGTTGCCGATCCGGCACGAACAGTTGCCGCCGTCGCGGCGGAGGTTGCCGCCCAGCGGGAAATTCTTCGGCCGAGCCCCGTCGCCCCGGCGTGCTCAGGACGCGACGAAGACCCGCACGTCCCAGGCGCCGAGAGAGACCGAGCCGCCGGCGGGCACCGAGGCGCCGTCGAGCACGTCCGTCAGGTGCACCGGTGCCTGGACCCGGGTGGGCTGCCAGCTCCAGTTGTGCACCACGTGGACGCGGCGCCCGTCCGGGGCCGTCCCGGTGGTCGCGGTGACGGACGCGGGCAGGTCGCGCCAGCCACTGGTGGCGGCGGGGACCAGCCAGGCGGCCAGCGCCTTGGCGAGGTCACGTCCCGGCACGGTGCCGACGCAGGTCACCCGGCCCTCGCCGTGAGGGCGGGTGGCGATGGAGGGCCAGCGGCCGAAGTGCGGGTGGTCGTACTCGGCCAGCACGGTGGCGTCCGCGACGGTGAGCCCGTCCACCCACCGGGTCGCGGCTGCGCCGGCGGGGAGCACCAGAGGGCTGCCGGGGGCGGACCGGCGCGAGCAGGGCGCCGGGAAGGTGCGCCGGGACGGCGACGTCGCGGAGCTCTGCGCCGGCGAACTGACCCTGCGGGTGGACACCTCCCGGCCGTGGCAGCTGGAGTTCACCGCCGGCGGCGCCGGGTGCTGACGACGGTGGGCGAACGAACGCTTCGTCATCCACGGTCCGACCCCCAAGGACGTACTCGCCCGCTACACCGCCCTCACCGGACGCCCGGGGCTGCCGCCGGCCTGGGCCCTGGGCCCGTGGCTGACCACCTCCTTCACCACCGACTACGACGAGGCCACCGTCAACCGCTTCGTCGGCGGCATGGCCGAACGCGGCATCCCGCTCAGCGCCTTCCACCTCGACTGCTTCTGGATGCGCGAGTACTCGTGGATCAACCCGTACATCGCGCAAAGTCCGAGCTGTCCGCCGAGGGCATGCGCGAGGGCTCCGGAGAGCGCGTGCCCACCGATGTGGAGCGGCACGACGGCTCCGACCCGGAGCGGATGCACAACCACTACACCCACCTGTACAACCAGGCCGTGTTCGAGCTGCTCCGGGAGGAGCGCGGGGAGGGGGAGGCGCTCCTGTTCGCCCGGTCCGCCACCGCGGGCGGCCAGCAGTACCCGGTGCGCGGGGGCGCCGACTGCGAATCGCACTTCAACGCCATGGCGGAGTCGCTGCGCGGGGGTCTGTCCCTCGGCCCGTCCGGCTTCGGCTTCTGGAGCCACGACATCGGCGGCTTCGAGGGCACTCCGACCCCCGCGGTCTTCAAGCGCTGGACCCAGTTCGGGCTGCTCTCCTCGCCCAGCCGGCTGCACGGCAGCAAGTCCTACCGGGTGCCGGGGGACTACGGGGAGGAGGCCGTCGCGGTCACCCGCGAGTTCACCCTGCTCAAGCACCGCCTCGCCCCCTACCTCCAGTACGCGGCGCAGCAGGCGCATGCCACCGGCGTCCCGGTGACGCGCGCGATGGTGCTGGAGTTCCCGGACGACCCGGCCGCCGCCACGCTCGACCGGCAGTACCCGCTCGGCGACGACCTGCTCGGCGCCCCGGTTCTCACCGAGGACGGCACGGTCGAGTACTACGTGCCCGAGGGGACGTGGGCCAACGTCCTGACCGGCGACCGGGTCACCGGCCCGCGCTGGGTGCGCGAACAGCACGGCTTCCACACCGTGCCGCTGTTCGCCCGCCCGGACGGCACCTTGCACGTCAGCCCGGCCGGCACCCGAGAGGCCGAGCTGCCCCATCCGGCCTGAGGCCGGCCCCCGGAGCCCCCGGCTCCGGGCTCTCGGTCGGGCAACGACGGAGCCGGACCGTGCCACCGCGCACGGTCCGGCTCCGTCGTCGTGGGTACGGTCAGCGGGCGCCGAGGAGGTGTTCGAGGGCCAGCTGGTCCAGCTGCTCGAAGGCCATGCCGCGCCGGGCGGCGGCGTCGACGTCGAACTCCTCGAAGGCGGCGGTGTCCGCGAGCAGCCCGGCCAGGCCGTCCTCGGCCGTGGGGAGGGCGAGGTCGGGCAGCCGGGAGGCGGTGAGCGCGGCCTGCACCTCCGGGTCGGCCCGGAAGGCGCGGGAACGCTCGGCCAGCAGCAGGTAGTTGCGCATGCAGCCGGCCGCCGAGGCCCAGACGCCGTCGAAGTCCTCGGTGCGCGGCGGCTTGAAGTCGAAGTGCCGCGGGCCGTCGTAACCGGCGGACTCCAGCAGGTCGACCAGCCAGAAGGCCTGCCGCAGGTCTCCGGCGCCGAAGCGCAGGTCCTGGTCGTACTTGATGCCGGACTGGCCGTTGAGGTCGATGTGGAACAGCTTGCCGTGCCACAGGGCCTGGGCGATGCCGTGCGGGAAGTTGAGCCCGGCCATCTGCTCGTGGCCGACCTCGGGGTTGAGACCGACCCGATCGGGCCGCTCCAGGGCGTTGATGAACGCCAGGGCGTGGCCGACCGTGGGCAGCAGGATGTCGCCGCGTGGCTCGTTGGGCTTGGGCTCGATCGCGAAGCGCAGGTCGTAGCCCTGCTGTTCCACGTACTCGCCCAGCAGGTCGAAGGCCTCCTTCAGTCGGTCGAGCGCAGTGCGCACGTCCTTGGCCGCGCCGGACTCGGCACCCTCGCGCCCGCCCCAGGCGACGTAGACCGAGGCACCGAGCTCGGCCGCCAGGTCGATGTTGCGGATCGTCTTGCGCAGCGCGTAGCGCCGTACGTCGCGGTCGTTGGCGGTGAAGGCGCCGTCCTTGAAGACCGGGTGGGTGAACAGGTTGGTGGTCGCCATCGGGACCTTCAGCCCGGCGTCGTCCAGCGCGGTGCGGAAGCGCTTGACGGTCTGCTCGCGGGTGGCCTCGCCCGCTCCGAAGGGGATCAGGTCGTCGTCGTGGAAGGTGACGCCGTAGGCGCCGAGACCGGCCAGTCGCCGCACGGTCTCGACCGGGTCGAGGGCGGGGCGGGTCGCGTCGCCGAAGGGGTCGCGGCCCTGCCAGCCGACGGTCCACAGACCGAAGGTGAACTTGTGCGCGGGCGTGGGGGTGAGGGCGTCGCTGGACATGGAGGGGCTCCGGATTCAGTGCCGAAGGGGTGTTTGTAATGACTCTAAACAAATTAGTATGCCGGGACGTCAGAAGGAACCCCATCGGAGGAACGCATGCCCGAGCAGCGTGTCGTGATCGGCTTCGACAGCTCCACCCAGTCCACCAAGGCGCTCGCCGTCGACCTCGACACCGGCACCGTCCTGGGCAGGGGCCGCGCCCCGCACACCGTCAGTACGGGCGCCGGCCGCGAGAGCGATCCCGAGCAGTGGTGGGACGCCCTCGGGGAGGCCGCGGCGGGAACAGGCTGGGCGGACCGCGCGGCCGCCGTCTCGATCGCCGGCCAGCAGCACGGTCTGGTCACCCTGGACGCGGCCGGAGCGCCGGTCCGCCCGGCGCTCCTCTGGAACGACGTCCGCTCCGCGCCCCAGGCCGCCGAGTTGAAGGCCGCGATCGGCGCCGCGGAACTCGCCCGCCGCACCGGCAGCGTGCCCACTGCCGCCTTCACCGCCCCCAAGTGGGCCTGGTTGCGCGCCCACGAGCCCGCCGCCGCCGACCGGGTCGCGGCCGTCCGCCTGCCCCACGACTTCCTGACCGAGCGGCTGACCGGGGAGGCGGTCACCGACCGGGGCGACGCCTCGGGAACCGGCTGGTGGGGTCCGGACGGCTACGACCGGGACGTCCTCGCCCGGATCGGCCTCGACCCGGACCTGCTGCCGGAGGTCCTGCCCCCGGGCGACCGCGCCGGTGTCGTGCGCGCCGGGACGCCGCTGCGCGAAGGCGCGCCGGTGGCCGCCGGCACAGGCGACAACATGGCCGCGGCCCTCGGCCTCGGCCTGTTCGCCGGGCAGCCGGTGCTGAGCCTCGGTACCTCCGGCACCGTCTACGCAGTGGGCCGGACCAGGCCCGCCGATCCGAGCGGCACCGTCGCCGGCTTCGCCGACGCCCTCGGCGGCTGGCTGCCACTGGCCTGCACGCTCAACTGCACCCTCGCCGTCGACCGCTTCGCCGCCCTGCTCGGACGCGGCCGCGATGAGGTCGAGGACGGCGGCACCGCAGTGGTCCTGCCCTACCTGGACGGCGAGCGGACACCCGACCTCCCGGGTGCCTCCGGCCTGGTCCACGGGCTGCGCCACGACACCACTGCGGGGCAGCTGCTGCAGGCCGCCTACGACGGCGCCGCCCACGCCCTGCTCGTCGCCCTGGACGGCGTGCTGCGCGCGGGCGGCGCGGACCCGTCGGGCGACGAGCCGCTGCTCCTGATCGGCGGCGGCGCCCGCGGGCAGACCTGGCAGCGGACCGTCCTGCGGCTCTCGGGCCGCGCGGTCCAGGTGCCCGACGCACAGGAACTGGTTGCGCTCGGCGCCGCCGCCCAGGCCGCCGCGCTGCTCACCGGCGAGCCCGCCGACGCCGTCGCACGCCGCTGGAAGACGGCGCGGGGCCCGGTGCTGGAGCCGGTGAAGCGGGACGAGGAGGCGCTGATGCGGATCGGGGATACGCTGCGTCGGGCCGGGGCCCTGCAGGGAGCTTCGGCCGAGGACCGGTAGGAGGGGCGGCGCGTGACAGTGGTCGGCAAGGCGAAGGGCAGCGCGGGCAATGGGCCCGCTTCGCTACAGGACATGCGGCGGCGTAACCTCTCGGTCGTCCTCGGCGCGGTCGCCGCGCACGGCTCGCTGTCCCGCCCGCTGTCCCGTGCGGACGTCGCCGGACGCGTCGGCCTGACCAGGGCGGCCGTCTCGTCGCTCGTCGACGAGCTGATCGGGCGGGGTGCGCTGACCGAGGCGGAGAGCCCGCCCGACGGGCGGGTCGGTCGCCGGGGACGCGCGCTGTCCGTGACCGGTGAGGGCCCCGCCGGCGTCGGTCTGGAGATCGGCGTCACCCACCTAGGCGCGTGCGTGGTGGACCTGCGCGGCGAGCCGCGGGTGTGGCGCCGGGTGGAACGGGCCAACGCGGGCCGGCCGGCCGGGCTGGTACTGGCGGAGGTCGCCGCGCTGGCCGCCGAGGTGGAGTCCGAGGCCGCCGCCCTCGGACTGCGGGTCGAGGGCCGCGTCCTGGCCGTGCCCGGGGTGGTGCCGAACGGGTCCGGCGGACTGGTCGAGCGCGCGCCCAACCTGGGCTGGCAGGGCATCCGGCTCGCCGACCACTGGCCCGACCCGGACACCGTGCCCGAACCGGAGAACGAGGCGAACCTCGGGGCGCTGGCCGAGTACTGGAGCGCCGGGCAGGCCGTGGAGACCTTCGTCCACGTCTCCGCCGAGACCGGGATCGGCGCCGCCCTGGTCATCGACGGGCGCTTGTTCCGGGGCGCCCGCGGCTTCGCCGGTGAACTCGGGCACATCCCCATCCAGCCCGACGGCGTCGAGTGCGCCTGCGGTGCCCGGGGCTGCCTGGAGCAGTACGCGGGTGAGGCGGCCGTGCTGCGTGCGGCCGGCCTCAGGCAGCACGGCCGTGCCCCCGGCGGTACCGCCGGGGCCGGAGCGGCCCCGGCCGGCGACCCGGTCGCCCTGCTGGCCGAGCGCGCGGCTGCCGGGCACGCGCCCACCCTGGCGGCGCTGGACGGCGCCGGGCGGGCGCTGGGCCTCGCCCTCGCCTCGGCCGTGGAACTCATCGACCCGGACGGCCTGGTCCTCGGCGGCGCCTACGCCGAACTCGCCGACTGGCTGCTCCCGTCCGTGCGCGCCGAGTTGGCCGCCCGGGTCACCGTGCGGCCGTGGGACCCGGAGGCGCTGCGCCCGTCCGTGCTGGGGCGGCGCGGGCCGCTGCTGGGCGCGGCGCTGACGACGGTCCGCCGGATCATGGCGGACCCGACCATGCTGCCCGTCGGCTGACCCGGAGCCCGAGGCGCTCCCGCGCCCGAACCCAGGGGCCCCTGCCGCGGCAGTCGTGCTCGACCACGAGCATCGCGTGCCCTTCCAGGGTGGTGACCCGTACGTGGACGTACTCGCCGTCGTGCTGCCAGGCCAGCTCCTGCCCGGCGGGCTGCAGCCGCACCGAGCGCGGCGCGGTGTCGAGCCGGACGGCGACGGGCAGGTGTGGGACCTGACCCGGCGCCCGCACTCCTGGCTCGACGCACCGGAACTGGCAGCCGTCCGGCGTGACTTCGGGCCGTCCGACCTGTCCCCCAGGCCCGTGCGGCGGACATTGACCGCACCGTGCTGGTGCAGGTCGTGCCGGATGCCGCCGAGACCGAGGAGTCGTTCGCTCTGGCCGCCGCCGAACCGCTGATCGACGCCTTCGGGCCCGAACGCGTGATGTTCGACTCCGACTGGCCGGTCTGCCTGGTGGCCACCTTCTACGCACAACTCGTCAGCGCAGCAGACGAATTGACGCAAGGCCTCGAACCGCACGAGCGCGCCCAGGGTCTTCGGCGGCACCGCGAACCGGATCCACGGGCTGGACGAACCGACCATGTCCGGCGCCGAGAAGGAGCCGTCATGAACGTCCGACCCGCCTACGGTCAGACCGGGCTCGACATCGACGTAGACCCCGCCGTCACCACGATCGTGGAGCCGCTGCACCACCCCGGAGCCGCCGACGAGACGGCTGTGCTCCGCGCCGTGCTGCGCACCCCCGTCACCTGATGATCCAGTCCTCCTGCCGCGTGGTGATGCACACCTCCTACCTCCGCGACGCCGACCTGGCGACGGCCCACTTCGAGCAGACCTCCGACATCTCGGCGACGGTCGCCGAAGCGCTCGCCGCGGCCGGTCCGGGCGCCCGCGCGTGCGTCCTGCCGGAGGGCCCGATGACCATCCCGTACTTGCGCCGGAGCGGAGCGACGGCGACATGACGCAGGGGCGGATCCTGCTCTGCCGGCCAAGCGTCTTACGCCCGGGGGAGGAATACCCCTCCACCACGGGCTACCGGTTCTCGGCGGACCACCGTTGACCGGGGTCGGGATCGTCCACCGGCAGTGACAACGGGGTCCGGCCGCGCCCCCGAGGGACGCGGCCGGACCCGTACGGACCAGGTCAGGAACCGGCCTTGCGCTTGTTGTAGACGTCGAATCCGACCGCGGCCAGCAGCACCAGGCCCTTGATGACCTGCTGGTAGTCGGTGCCGACGCCGACCAGCGACATGCCGTTGTTGAGCACGCCGAGCACCAGGCCCCCGATGAGGGCGCCGAGCACCGTGCCGACGCCGCCGGAGGCCGAGGCGCCTCCGATGAACGCGGCGGCGATCGCCTCCAGTTCGAAGTTGATTCCGGCCTGCGGCGTACCCGCGTTCAGACGCGCCGCGAAGACCATGCCGGCCAGGGCGGCCAGCACACCCATGTTGACGAAGGCGAGGAAGACGACCCGCTTGCTCTTGACGCCCGACAGCTTCGCCGCGGCCTCGTTGCCGCCGATCGCGTAGGTGTGGCGGCCCAGGATGGAGTTGCGCATCAGGTACCCGAAGGCGACCAGCAGCACGCCGAGGATCAGCAGCACGATCGGGAAGCCGTGGTAGCTCGCCAGCAGCAGGGTGAACACCACTACCGCGGCGGCGATCGCGCCCAGCTTGGCCAGGAAGAAGCCGAGCGGGAGCAGGGCGAGGCCGTAGCGGGCGGCCTGCCGTCGGCCCCGGACCTCCTGGAGGACCGCCACCACGAGCACGACGAGCCCCAGCAGCAGGGTCAGGTTGTGGTAGTCGGTCTGCGGTCCGACCTCCGGCAGGAAGCCGCTGCTGATCTGCTGGAATCCCTTGGGGAAAGGAGCTACCGACTGCCCCTGCAGCACGATCTGCGTCCCGCCGCGGAAGAGCAGCATGCCGGCCAGCGTGACGATGAAGGACGGGATGCCGACGTACGCGATCCAGAACCCCTGCCAGGCACCGGCGGCCGCGCCGATCAGCAGTGCGGCGGCCAGCGCGAGCGGCCACGGCACGTCGTGCTTGACCATCATGACGGCCGCGGCGGCTCCGACGAAGGCGGCCAGCGAACCGACCGAGAGGTCGATGTGACCAGCGATGATCACGATCATCATGCCGATGGCCAGGATCAGGATGTAGCTGTTCTGCTGGATCAGGTTGGTGACGTTGAGCGGCTGGAGCAGGATGCCGTCGGTCCAGATCTGGAACACCACGACGATCAGCGCCAGCGCGACCAGCATGCCGTACTGCCGTATGTTGCCGCGCAGAGCCCGCACCAGCAGGGGGGCGACACCGCCACCGCCTCCGGGCTTGGCAGGCAGGCCCGTTGTGAGTTCCGTGGTGTCGGTGGTGTCCGTGGTCTCTGTCTGGGGCATGCCTTACACCTGCTCGTTCTCGGTCGCAGCGCTCACGGTCATGAGGCGCATGAGTGATTCCTGGGTCGCGTCCGCGCGGTCCACCTCACCGGTGAGCCGGCCCTCGGTCATCGTGTAGATGCGGTCGCACATGCCGAGCAGTTCGGGGAGTTCGGAGGAGATGATCAGAACCGCTTTGCCCTGGGCCGCGAGCTCGGCGATCACCTCGTAGATCTCGGCCTTGGCGCCGATGTCGATGCCCCGGGTGGGTTCGTCGAGGATCAGCACCTCGGGCTCGGAGAACATCCACTTGCTGAGGACGACCTTCTGCTGGTTGCCGCCGCTGAGCTTCCCGGTCTCCGCGAACACCGAGGGCGCCTTGATGTTCATGGTCCTGCGGAACGACTCCGCGACCCGGGTCTCCTCGTGCTCGTTCACCCAGCCGCGCCGGGCGACCTTGCCGAGCGCGCTCAGCGAGATGTTGCGGCTGATGTCGTCCATCAGGTTCAACCCGAGGTGTTTGCGGTCCTCGGTGACGTACGCGATGCCGTGGCCGATCGCTTCCGGGACGGTGCGCGTGCGGACCTCCTTGCCGTCCAGCAGCACCCGGCCCCCGGTACGGCGCCCGTACGAGCGGCCGAAGACGCTCATCGCGAGCTCGGTGCGTCCCGCGCCCATCAGGCCGGCGATGCCGACGATCTCGCCGTGCCGCACTTCGAGCGACACGCCGTCGACGACCTTGCGCTGATGGTCGATCGGGTGGTGGACGGTCCAGTCCTCGACGGCGAAGGCGACCTCGCCCACCTCGGGGGTGCGCTCGGGGTACCGGTGCTCCAGATCGCGGCCGACCATGCCCCGGATGATCCGGTCTTCGGAGATGCCGTCCGCCTCGACCGCGATGGTCTCGATGGTCCGGCCGTCGCGCAGGATCGTGACGGAGTCGGCGACCTGGGCGATCTCGCCCAGCTTGTGCGAGATGAGGATGCAGGAGATGCCCTGGGCCTTGAGCTCCAGAATGAGGTCGAGCAGCTTGCGGCTGTCCTCGTCGTTCAGGGCGGCCGTGGGCTCGTCCAGGATCAGCAGCCTGACCTTCTTGGCGAGCGCCTTGGCGATCTCGATCAGCTGCTGCTTGCCCACGCCGATGTCGGCGATCCGGGTGTGCGGGCTCTCGTCCAGGCCGACCCGCTGGAGCAGCGACCTCGCGTGGGTGAGCGTCTTGTTCCAGCTGATGATGCCGCCGCGGTTGGCGTGCTCGTTGCCGAGGAAGATGTTCTCCGCGATGGAGAGGTACGGCACCAGGGCGAGCTCCTGGTGGATGATCACGATGCCGCGTTCCTCGCTGGCCCGGATGTCCCTGAAGGCGCAGGGCTCGCCCTGGAAGAGGATCTCGCCCTCGTAGGAGCCGTGCGGGTGGACCCCGCTGAGCACCTTCATCAGGGTGGACTTCCCGGCGCCGTTCTCACCGCAGACGGCGTGGACCTCGCCGGGGGCGACGCTCAGGGTGACGTCGGAGAGCGCTTTGACACCGGGGAAGGACTTGCTGATCGAACGCATCTCGAGGACGGGTCCGGCCATGGTGGTGCATCCGTTCGACAGGGGGCGGTACGGGCGGGGGCCTGTCGGGTGACCGTCCCGCCCGTACGCGCCCGGCTCTGATGTGGGCCCTGTGCGCTTGTCCTGTGGCTACTTGAGCTGGTCCGCGGTGTACTGCCCGCCGTCGACCAGAACCTTCTGGTAGTTCTCCTTGTCGACGCTGACCGGCTGCAGCAGGTACGCCGGGACGACCTTGACCCCGTTCTCGTACTGCTTGGTGTCGTTGACCTCGGGCTTGCCGCCGGTGAGCAGGGCGTCGCCCATCTGCACCGCGACCTTGGCCAGTTCGCGGGTGTCCTTGTAGACGGTCTGGGTCTGCTCACCCGCGATGAGGGACTTCACCGAGGCCAGCTCGGCGTCCTGGCCGGTGACGATGGGCAGCGCCTTGCCCGAGCTGCCGTACCCGACGCCCTTGAGGGAGGACAGGATGCCGATGGAGATGCCGTCGTACGGGGAGAGCACCGCGTCGACCCGGGCCGAGGTGTACGACTTGCTCAGCAGGTTGTCCATCCGGGACTGGGCGACACCGCCGTCCCACCGCAGTGTGGCGACCTGGCTGAAGCCGGTCTGACCGCTCTGGACGACCAGCTTCTTCTGGTCGACGTACGGCTGGAGCACGCTCATGGCGCCCTTGAAGAAGAAGGTGGCGTTGTTGTCGTCCGGTGATCCGGCGAACAGCTCGACGTTGAAGGGGCCCTTGCCGCTCGCGAGGCCCAGTTTGTCGACGATGTACGTGCCTTGCAGGACGCCGACCTTGAAGTTGTCGAAGGTCGCGTAGTAGTCGACGTCCCCGGTGCCGCGGATCAGGCGGTCGTACGAGATCACCGGGATCTTCGCGTCGGCGGCCCTGTGGAGGACGTTGGTGAGCGAGGAGCCGTCGATCGCGGCCACCACCAGCAGCTTGGCGCCCTTCGTGATCATGTTCTCGATCTGCGCGACCTGGTTCTCGACGACGTTGTCGCCGTACTGCAGGTCTGTCTTGTAGCCCTTGGCCTGGAACTGCTTGACCATGTTGTCGCCGTCGTTGATCCAGCGCTCCGACGACTTGGTGGGCATGGCGATACCGACGAGACCACCCTTGGTGTCACCGCCGTTCGCTCCGTCGCCCACACCGTTGGCGCTCTGGCCGCAGGCAGTCAGAGTCAACGTGAGGCCCGCAGCAGCGAGGCCCATCGAAACCTTCCGCACAATTCCTCCAGTGGTATGCCGCGATCGGCGCGACCTCGGCGGGGGCCTCGGATCGGGTCGTGCGGGGGGTCGAGCACCGGTCCGAGGTGGGAGGGGGCCGGTTGTGCTCGGGGTCGGTACGGCGGACCGGGTGGCGGGGTGAGTGAACCCCGCCGGAGGCCCGGGTGAGTGCCGCTCTGGGCTGGCGTTACATGAGTGTTAACGCTCACAGAAACCGCGTCAAGTGGCCGGAGATCACCGTTGGATATAGCGATGGTGAAGAGGAGACGCCCGCGACGATGAGCTTGACGCAGCAGATTGTTAGCGTTAACAATCTGCTCGGACGTGGACCCGATCGCCTTCGTGGTCCCGTAGAAGTCGACGTGATCGAAGTACCGCCTGGCGCAGCCCGGATCGAGGGCCGGCCGGTAGCCGTCCACGTGGCCGCCGCCGTAGCTGTCGAAGTCAGCCGTGCTTGCCTGCGGTGGCGATGCCCGGCATGACGGGGACTCCCAGTTCCCGGCATTCGGCGACGACGTCCGGGTCGAAACCGGGGGAGACCACGAACCGGGCTCCGGCCGCAACCGCCCGTTCGGCCAGCTGGGGGGTGAGCACGGTGCCGGCGCCGACGGTCAGTGCGCCGTGCGCGGCCATCGCTTCGAGCGCCTGCTCGGCGCCCGGTGTGCCGAAGGTGACCTCCGCACACCGGGCCCCGCCCGCCGCGAGCGCGTCGGCGAGCGGGGCGGCCATGGCGACGTCCGCCACGGTCAGCACCGGCATGACCGGGACCCCGGTCGGCGCAGCCGCCGGATCACCGGACGAACCAGCCCGACCGGCTGCCCGAACACCGGAGTGGCCCTTCGGTAGATCGGTGGTCACCGGCCCAGCCACCCTCCGTCGACCGCGAAGACGGTGCCGTGGACGTACGCGGCGGCGTCCGAGGCCAGGAACACCGTCGCACCCGCCAGATCGTCCGCACTGCCCCACCGCCCGCGTCCGCGCCCGCACCTTCCGCCCACTGCTCGACCAGCGCGGGCACGTCGTCCTCGGCCGGATCGAACGTCACCATCCCCAACTCCTCTGCGAGCGCCCTCCGGTGAGCACTCGGCTCAGCCACCCGCACCTCCGCACCGGCCGCCCGCGCCACCAGCGCGATCAGGACGCCGACCGGGCCACCACCGACCACCACGACCTTCTCGCCCTCGACCACCCGGGCCCGGCCCACATCGTGGACCGCGACCGCCGTGGGCTCCACCAGTGCGGCGCGGTCCAGCGGCAGGGAGTCCGGCAGCCGCACCAGCGTGGCGGCGGGCACGGTCCAGCGCTGCTGCATCGCGCCCGGCGAATCGATGCCGAGGAAGTCCAGCTGCCGGCAGACGTGTTGATGCCCCACGCGGCAGGCCGGGCAGGTGCCTTCCCACCGCAGCGGCATCACGGTGACCGCGTCTCCGGGCGGCCAAGCCCTCCACGCCCGGGCCCACGCGCACCACCCGGCCGGACATCTCGTGCCCCAGCACAGCCGGCGCGGACACCCGGCCATCCATGTCGCCGTGGAAGATGTGCAGGTCGGTGCCGCAGATGCCGACGTAGGCGGGCGCCAGCCCCACCTCACCGGGACCCGGCGGGCGGACCTCGGCCGCAGCCGTGTCCAAGGTACGGGCAGCCGTGTATCGGACAGCAAGAGTCATCGCGTCGTCAGGGTCCCTTCAGTGCGAACGCCGATGGTCAGCAGCAGGTTGGCGTAGGTACGGACGTCGCCGGTGACGATCGCCGGCGCCAGGTCGGGCGAGCGGGCGGCGTCGTAGGACTCGAAGCGGCCCAGCGTCTCGACCGGGACGGGCGCCAGCATCGAGCGGTACTCGGCGATGGCGGGGGGCTCCGGTTCGCCCTCGGGCGGCACCATCACGTGGGCCGACTCGACCGGCAGGGCGCGCAGCAGGACGTCGAGCACGGTGGTGACGTCCAGCAGGCCGGGGCCAGATTGAGGTGGACGGTTCGGGCACGCTCGGCGGTGGCGGTGCTCGCCGGGTAGTGGCCGTCGGCGAGCAGCACCCGGGCGCCGTGGCCGGCGCCGGCCAGGGATCCGAGGATCCCGGGATGCAGTAGTTCGGTCAGGAGCACGGGAGTGTCCTCATCTGACACTCCCGACTGGTTGGAGGCCGGCGGCAGGAGTGCCCGCGGAGCTGATCCGCCGGCCTGACCCTTGATCAGGCGTGGGCCGGAGGCAGTACTTTGCATCGGCGCGGGCACGCGGACCACTGGTCTTGGGTGACGCGCGCCTGGGCAATCGAGTTGGTCCGGCCGGGCATGCGAACTTGTTCCGGGGGCCTCGTGGCCTTCGCTCATCGGCCGTCAGCGTTGTCAGTGGCTCGGGATACGGTGCGAAGTGATGGGCCGGACGGAGCTCGTGAGGGACTCGCGGCCATGGGGGGTGGGTGGGAAGGTCCCCGGCACCCAGCTCGGGACTGGATTGGTATCCACGTCCCCACCCCCCGGCTCCGCCCTTGAGCGTGGGTTGCGCTCTGATCATTCACTCGTCGTAGTGCTCTGTGCCGCTGCCTCCCAGTAGCCGCGGAAACGGCTGTTCTGCCGACCGCGGAAACGCAAGCCAGTAGCCTGATTCAACGGGGTCCGCGAGACATGGGGGTGGTGAGTGCAGGCGCCTGCGACCGTCGTGCAGCTCGCGCTACTCGTCCTTCTGGTGCTGCCTGGGGTCACCTATCAGTTCGTCCGGGAACGCCGCCGTGGGCCAGTGCCCGGTGAGCGTGATCTGGGCGAGCGGGTGCTGCGGGCGATCGTCGCATCGATCGCGCTGGACGCCCTGTACGCCGTGGTGGCGGGACCGGCGCTGGTTCGCCTGGCTCGGGGCACCAGCAGCGGCTGGGACGGCTTCGTGGAACGGCCGCGAGTGGTCGGCTTCGTCGCCTTGGTGCTGTTCCTCGTCGTGCCGGCCGTGGCGGCGGTTGGCGTTTCCCTGGTGGATCGGCAGCGGCGCAAGGCTCGGTTCCTGCAAACGCCCAGCGCCTGGGACCACGCGTTCCGCGACCGCGAACCGTGCTTCGTGCGCGTGCGGCTCAAGGACGGCAACTGGGCGGGCGGCTGGTACGGCAACCGGTCGTACGCCTCCTCGTACCCCCACCCGCCCGAGCTGTACCTGGAATCGGCGCGCACGATGGGTGCCGACGGGGCGTTCGGCGCGCGCGTGCGCGGGACGGCGGGCCTGCGGCTGCGGGCGGAAGACTTCGACGTGCTGGAGTTCGTCGAAGCCGGAGAACCGGCGGCCGTGCCGGGGGAGGAGCAATGATGGCGCACGAACCCGAACTCTCACCCGAACCCGAGCTATCGCCCGAAGAGGCGGCGCTGCTTCAGGAGGCCGCGGAACGCGGCTACACCCCGAAACGCACGATCGCCGAGCCGGGCGAGGCGCCCGGCGGCCCGGCCGGCACCTCGAACGGCAACGAGGGCTGACGCGTGGGTGGCGGGCCCGCGAACGTCTTGGCCGAGCGGTTCTGGGAGGCGTTCCACGTGGCCCGGCACAGCGCGGATCCTGCGTCGGTCGAGAAGGCGATCGACCTCGGCCATGCCGTGCTGGCCACCGAGGACGTGGCCGAGCGCCACTCGATCCTGTCCAATCTCGGGGGCCTGCTGCAGACCCGGTACCACCAGACCGGCGACTTCGAGTTCCTGCAGGAAGCCATCCGCAAAGTCACGGAGGCTTACCTCCTGGTGTACGAAAGCCCGGAGGATTCGGCCAGCTACGCCAACAACATCGGCATGCTGCTGCACACCGCGTTCCAGCACAACCAGGACCGCGGCACCCTGGCCAACGCCCTGGACTGGAGCCGGACGGCCGTCGACGAGGAACCGTCCACGCAGAAGGCGTTCTACCTGGGTAACCTCGTTGTCGCGCTGCGGACGGCGTTCACCGTGACGAAGGACCTCGCTCCCCTGGCGGAAGCCGTAGAGCACGCGCGGGCCGCCGTCGAGTGCTCCCCCGACGACGTGCTCACCGCGAGGAGCCTGCACTTCCTCGCCGCCGTCCTGCGCGACTGGTCCCGCGCCACCCGTGAGACCAGTGTCATGGAGGAGGCCGTCGACGCCGCGCGGCGAGCGGTGGAGCTCACGCCGGCCGGGTCGTCCGACGTGCTGGGCCGGTTGAAGATCCTCGCGTACCTTCTCGACGACCACTACCGGGCTCGCGGAGCGCGCGATGATCTGGCCGAACTGCTCCGGGTCCGGCAGACGCTGGTGGCCCACACCCCGGTCACCGATCCGCGGCACTCGCAGAACCTCGTCGAGCTGACCACCACGGAACGAGCCTGGGCCGCCCTCACCGGCGAGCGCCCGAAGTCGATCCCCGGCGGGGGGGAACGCGCCGACACCCAAGCCGAAATGTGCGGCAGGTACGCCGCCGAGTTCAAGCAGACCCGGGACTCGGCCCTGCTTGAGCGGGCGATCGAGCTCGGGCGCTCGGTGGCGGCGGCGACCCCCGCCGGGCACCTCCGCCGCGGCGTGCGGCTGGACCACTTCGCCACGGCGCTGGCCACCCGCGGTGAAGCGTTCGGGGACCACGCCGCGCTCGCGGAGGCGGTCACCATCGAGCGGGAGGCGGTCGCCTGCACGCCGGCGGGCCATCCGCTGCAGGTCCAGTTCATGTGCAACCTCGCCGTCAACCTGAACGCGTTGTTCCACGCGACCGGAGACCTGGCCCACGTCATAGAAGCGATCGACGTCGCTCGCCGTGCCGCCGAGGCCACCGCCGGGCAGGGAGACCACCCGCGTTCACTCGGGATCCTCGCCGTCGTGCTGCACAACCGGTTCCGGGTGACCGGCGAGCTGCAGGTGCTGTCGGAGGCAGTCGGCCTCGCGCGGGAGTCCGTCCGCCTCGGCGCGAGCCTGGTCGCCGGGCAGGCACAGCGGCTCTCCAATCTCGGCGCCATGCTGTCCGACTGGTTCACCAGGACGGGCGAGGCGAGCGTGCTCGACGAGGCGATCGACGCCCACCGCGCGGCCGCGGATGTGACGGCGGACGACGACCCGGACCGGGCAGTGCGGCTGGCAAATCTCGGCGGTGTGCTGGAGATGGCGTACGAGAAGTTCGGCGACCGCAACGCATTGCGGGACGCGATCGCAGCGCGTCGCGCGTCCGTGGCCGCGACTCCGCAGGACAGCCCGCACTGGCCCGGGTACACCGCGAACCTGGCCGCTGCGCTCGGCGACTGGTGCACGAACCCGGTCGCACCCGCCGAAGCGCGACGGGAGCCGCCGGATCCGCAGGTCCTCGCAGAGGCGGTCAGCCTGGCCCGGAGTGCGGCGCGCAGGCCCGAGCAGGACTCCTATTTCCGGGCGGGTTTGCTGACCTGCGTCGCCAACGTGCTGGCGCTCGGTTTCCGGCACCTCGGTGACGCCGATGCGCTCACCGAGGCACTCGACTACTACCGGGAGGCCGCAGCGTCTGCCGGATCGCCGGCGGAAAGCCGGGCGGAAGCGGGGGACCGCTGGGGTCGTCTGGCCGCCGAAGCCGGGCAGTTCGACGTGGCCGCCGAGGGGTACGCCGCCGCGGTCCGGCTACTTCCCCGGCTCGCCGGGCGCCGCCTGGGCCGCGAGGACGCCCAGTACTGGCTCGGCCGGTTCGCCGGGGTCGCCGCCGACGCGGCCGCGTGCGCGCTGGCCGCCGGCGACGAGGTGAGCGCGGTGACCCTGCTCGAATCCGGGCGCTGCGTGCTCGCCGCCCAGGCACTCGACAGCCGCGGCGATCTTTCCGACCTGCACGAGCGGGCACCCGCGCTGGCCGAGCGCTTCCGGACGCTCACCGCGGAGTTCGAAACCGACACCACGAGCGACCGCGTGGCCCTCGCCGACGAGCTCGACGCGGTGACCGACCGGATCCGCGCGCTGCCCGGGATGGAGCGGTTCCTACAGCCCCCGCTGCTCACCGATCTCACCGCGCAGGCGCACGAGGGCCCGATCGTGTACGTCAACGTCAGCCGGCACCGGTGTGACGCGCTGATCATCACTTCGGACGGGGTCCGGTCACGCGCGCTGGACCGGCTGAGCGAAGAGAGCGTGAGTCACCGCGTACGCGCTCTGCACACCGCGTTCACGGAGGGGCGGATGGCCGCCGAGCAGACGATCCATGACACGCTCGAATGGCTGTGGGACACCGTCGCGAGCCCTGTGCTCGGCGAACTGGGGCTGACGGCGCAACCAGCCGCGGATAGTCCGTGGCCAAGGATCTGGTGGGCCCCGGTCGGGTCGCTCAGCCTGCTCCCCCTGCACGCGGCAGGCCACCACCGCGACGGCGGGCCTGTGCTCCTCGACCGCGTCGTCTCCTCAACAACGCCGACGATCCGCGCTCTGGGCCACGCCCGCGCGGGCCGCCGCGACGACCGGAACGAGCCGCGGCTGCTGGTGGTCGCGATGCCGCACACTCCGCACGCCCCGGACCTGCCTGGCGCACAGGCCGAAGCCGACCACCTGGCCGCTCTCATTCCCGGCGCCACGGTTCTGGTCGGAGCGGACGCGACTCGTGACGCCGTTCTCGACGCCTTGTCGACCAGTGGCTGGGCACACTTCGCCTGCCACGGGTACAGCGACCCGGACAACCCTTCGGACAGCCACCTCGCGCTGCACGACCACGACCACGCGCCGTTTCGGGTGCTGGACCTTTCCCGGCTGCGCCTGCGGAACGCGGAGTTCGCGTTCCTATCGGCCTGTGACACGGCCCGCACCACCGCGGGCCTGTCCGACGAGGCGATCCACCCGTTGGCGGCCTTTCAGATAGCCGGGTTCTCCCAGGTGGTCGGCACGCTCTGGCGCGTCGACGACGCCGTAGCACCAGCCTTCAGTCAGCAGATCTACCGCGAGTTGATCGCGGATCGATCCGGTGCGTTGTGCGCGTCGGCGGCGGTCCACCGCACGGTCAGGCACCTCAGGACGAAGTATCCGAACCTGCCGTCGGTGTGGGCCGCCCACGTCCACGCGGGCGCCTGATTGCGCGACTCCGTCGTATCGGAGGTTGATCCGCAGCCGACTCGGCCAGCTACGTCGGTACCTGGTGCGCCGGGCCGCGCCATTCTGTCAGAGGGTCTTTGCCCTGTTCGATCCGCCCCACAGCGAGCCCGGGTTGGCTCGGTTCGGGTACAGCGCGAGCATCGCCTCGTACAGTTCGGCCGCAGTCTCGGTCTCGGCGTCGAGCCGGTTGAAGTCCGCCAGGAACTGCTTGGTCTCGGCCAGGATCTTCGGGTCATCGGGCAGGTCGGGCTTCTTGTGGCCAGCGACGACGAAGGCGGGGTCGAGCGCGGCGAGCGTGTCGGTGGCGCGCATCCACTCCTCGCGCGACGCGGTGGTGGTCTCGCCCATGTACTGGTGGATGCCGTTGTAGGCGACATCGCCGGCCACGACGAGCCGCAGGTCCGCCGCCCACAGCGCGGTGCTGCCCTCGCAGTCGGTGTAGCCGGTCTCGATCACCCGCAGCTCGTGTCCTTCGAGGGTGAACGTGTCGCCGGCCAGGACCTCCGGGAAGACCTGCGGCGCCGGGACCTGCCCCGGAAAGCGCGCGGTCCAGAAGGTATCGAAGTAGGGCGGCGTGCCTTCGGACCTCGCCTTCGCCACGACTGCGGCGGTCGAGACCGCCTTGGCCTGGGGGAAGGCCTCAAGGAGCTGCTTCACGCCGAAGGCGTGGTCGCCATGACCGTGCGTGATGTAGACGTAGGCCAGATGACGGTCGTGCGCCTTCACCCAGTTGACGAGCTGTTGGTTCTGTTCAACCGTGAGGAACGTGTCGACCACCACAGCGTCGCGCTCACCGTAGATCAGCGTGGCGGTGTTGGAGACCCACTGGAGGTCTTCCTTCCCGGGCGGCAAGTCGCGCGTAAGGCCCGGCCGGCGGAGGCACAACGTGTCGTACTGCAGTGATGATGTGGGCGCCGTCATGGTGTGTTTCCTTCCAGGGCTGTGACGACTGGCGACGAAGTTCTGGCGGCTCTCGATCCGGTGGCGCCGGAGGCGCTCATGGACCACTCGCCCATGCACGGCCGATTGTCACTGTATGTTACGAATAGTGATGGTGCATGGCGGGTCACATGCCGCGGAATGTCGGGAATCCAGCTCAGCCGGCCTGGACGGCAGGCCGAGGTCAGGACTACGCGTGGGGATCGCCTTCAGAACATGCCGACGTAGTCGGCGGAAGTCTCCGGAACGTCCTGGATGACGTCCCAGTGCTCGACGATCCTGCCGTTCTCCAGGCGGAAGAAGTCGGCCAGGGCTTGGCCGGGCTTGCCGGGTTCGAGGATGAGGTGGGAGTGGGTGACGACCATGTCCCCCTCGGCGATGACGCGCTTGATGTCCAGGCGGATCTCCGGGTAGGCGCTACGCATCTGCCTGTTGAACTCGATGAACCCCTCGTCGCCGAACTGCATGTCAGGGTTGTGCTGGACGTACCCCGGGCCGAGGTAGTCAGCGATCGCCTTCTCGATCCCCCCAGCGACCACCATCTGGAAGTAGTCGACGACAACCTTCTTGTTCTGCTCAAGATCCGACACAGCTGCTGCTCCCTGCCGGGACTCGGGGTCTGCCTCGACCTGGCACACGGGTGCCGTCGTGAGCGGGACCCCTTCAGTGTTGGTGAGGGAAGAACCCCGCGCCATTTATGGGACAGCGAGCCCCCCAGCACGTGGCCATGATCGATCGCGGCGCTTCCCGCGCCGACGGCTCCCACCCGGAGGAGCTTCAGGGATACCGAGGCATGGACTGGTCCAGTTCCGATGACATCGGAGCGGATCACCCGAGACGGAGACCCACGGCATTCGGGAAGCGAGTGGCGACTGCAGCCCGGAAAGCACTCGGATGAAATGACACGACGATGAGACAGAACCCTCCCGCCATGCCATGGAACAAACCCACAATCCGCAGATCACAGCCTGGGCGCTCGGACACGAGCCAGGAGATCCTACGGCTGGTGTAGGTTCTCAAAAACGGCGCCATATTCTCAGAGCTGACTGCATATCAGGGCCGTATATGGCGTTGTACTGAGAATTGCAGCTCAGCATCCCTCGGGGTACGGGAAGTCGTCCCTCGCACGGGCCGGGGTGCTGCCCCGGCTGCGGGCGGAGGGCATGAGCGTGACCGAGCCGAGACCGGTGCCCGGGATCCCCGCCCCTGACCTGCTTCTCGGGGCTCTCATCGCGATCCTGGAGCCTGACCTCGGCGAGTCCGACCGGTCCGACAAGGTCGACAAGTGGGCGAGACGTCTCAAGACCCGCGACGACTATCCCGTCACACTGCGCAGCCATGTCCTCGCCCGCGCCGACGGCGCCGGACACGTCCTCTTCGTCGATCGGCCCCCGACTGAAGGAGGTGAACCTGCGGCACCCTCGCCATTGACCGCGCCAGACACACAGGAGGGCCACGGCACCGGTTACGGCCTGGGCCTGCGGGCGTGCAGGACGTAAGCCGGCGGAGAGTTCCGCCAGACGGTGCGGCCGGGGACGACCTCTTCGAAGCGGTCGGCCAGCAGGTCGCGGAAACGGCGGGCGGAGGCCAGGGGGACAGCGTGGCGGTAGGCGAAGGTCGTCAAGGCGCCCTCCGGTGCAAGGACCGCGGTCAGTTCTTCGATGAGTTGTTCCTGGACCGTGGTGGGGAAGAGGGACCAGGGCAGGCCGCTCACCACCACGTCGGCCTGGTCGACGCCGCGTTCGTCCAGGAGCTGGCGCAGATCCCCGGCATTGCCCTGGATCACCTCGGCCGCCGGGTAGCGGTCGCGAAGGAGCTCGGCGAGGCGCGGATTGATCTCCACGGCGAGGTGACGGCCGCGTCCAGCGAGTTTGCGCTGGATCTCTGCGGTGAACGGCCCTGTTCCGGGGCCCAGTTCCACGACGACGGGGTCCCCGCGTTCTGGGATGGCGCATGTGACGGCGCGGGCCAGATGCCGGGAACTGGGCGCGATGGCACCGATGTGTGAGGGCGAGCGCATCCACTGTCCCAGGAACAAGGTCGCCTCACAGTGGCGTGAGAGGTCCGTGGTGCCTCGATTGGTGTCGGTCATGTGGTTCCTCTGCATGCGTGCGGATGCCGGTGCACGGACTGATCCCGGCCAGGTCCGTAGGCCGGCAAAGGCAAGGGAGCCGTGGCCTTGCCTTCACTCCGGCACCTGGGCGCTCGACGTTTCACGAAGTCAGTGGCGGCGAACGTGGCGGTGAGCGGCATGCGTACGGCGGCCGGGCGACGGTGGCACGGCGGATGGGCCCGACCGCGCCCATGCCTGGCATCCTCAAGAACGTCGGCTGACGGAGTGGGGGGGCGTCGCGGGGGGGGGGGGGGAGACAAGACGGGGGGAAGAGCAGCGCAGGGGAACAGATCCGCAAGGGCTATCGCGTCGGCGGGGTTTTGTGTTGGTTTTTTTTCCT